>DIRN01000063.1 GCA_002426645.1 Firmicutes bacterium UBA5435
TTTAGTTACATCCTTATATCCTGGGTGAAAATAAATACGGGATTTGCCACTCCCTTCCCAACCAGTAACTACATCCATAAGACCATCCCCATTAACATCAGCTAATCTAACGCCATCTGCTCCACGTAATGAATTATCAATAACATGCATCTTCCAAGGTGTATCAGGATCTATTCCCCCTCCGTAAACTACAGAAAGGGAAGAACCTGTAATCATCAGAAACGTTATAACCAAGAAAAATATTGACCTTGATAATTTCGACACTTCGATACCCCCTTATTTCAAAGCGTTATTAACCTGGTCTTCTATCACCTCAATTTCCGCAATAGCGATTCCACTCTCTCCAGCTACTGAGTATAAAAGATAGACTCTTCCGTCTTCTACATATATAGCAGGATCACGAAGCTCATGAACCATTTGGGCAACTGCTCCAGAAATAGATGTTTTTATAGGAAGCTCCACCCCTTCATAGTCTTTTTCAGGTCTAAGTATGCTTCGTGGTGGAGAAGGTTTCCATTGTGTCCAATCTCCATCTAACTTCATCTCTGATACAACTATATGTTCTGGTGTATCCCCAATTATGGAATAAAAGATCAATAAAGTATTCCCTTTTAGTAGTACCGCAGCGTGACGCATAGCAGGTAGGATTTTAGGACCTAGCTGGAATTGAGTTAAACCATCCTGGGATCTTAATAAAAGTCCACCTATCTTTCCATCCTTAGCTATGGCATAATAGTATCCGTCATATTGGAAGACACGTAAGTAGAATGGACCTAGGACGTCTGGGAAAGATTCAAAATCCAATCCGTTCTTTGATGTAGCTACAAAAGATACTTGTTTATGATCGCTATATATCCCTGTGCTCTCATATTTACCATGAAAGTACATACGTATCTCTTTATTCTCATCATCTATAATTATATCTGGTGAAGCGACATGATTTTTGCTTAAACTTTGATTAAGTCCCAAGACTCCACCTTTATAGATAGTCCAAGGGCTATGAAGGTCATGGGCATAAGCCATACGAATATATGTTCCAGTATGGTGTGCGAAATAAAGGTAATAACGTCCTAGCGGGTTCTCTACCCAGTCTGGAACACGTATTAAAGAAGGACCATTAATATTAGCACCATCCTTACCTTCTAATCCAGGCATACCTGACCTTATAATAGGATTTTCCTCAAACCTTGAAATAAGTCTTACATTAAACTGTGTATCATTCATCTGATTTCCACCTCTTGTTAGAAAGTGCTATTCTTTATAGCTGAGCGTCCTTTCTATTATAGAAAGGACGCCCTACATCTATAATCTTTGCTATCTTCCTTCTCTTTTAATTCTCCGTGATCTCAATTTCCGCAATGGCAATTCCACTCTCACCAGCTATGGAATATAGAAGATAGACTCTTCCGTCCTCTACAAATATAGCAGGATCGCGAAGCTCATGAACCCTTTGAGAAACCACTCCATAAACAGACTTTTTTAAAGGGAGGTCCGCTCCTTCGTATACTTCTTCAGGTTGTAGAATAGTTCGGGGGGGAGAAGGTTTCCAGGTGGACCAATCCCCAGTTAACTTCATCTCTGACATAACAATATGTTCGGGTGTATCCCCGATCATAGAATAGAAGATTAATAGGGTATCTCCTTTTAACAATAATGCTGCATGGCGCATGGCAGGTAAGATTTTAGGTCCTTTTTCAAATTCTGTTCGACCATCCTTAGATCTTAGTAAGATCCCGCCAACTTCTTGGTTTTTAGCTATAGCATAGTAGTATCCATCATATTGAAAGACGCGGAAATAAAATGGACCTAAAACATCTATAGTGGATTTAAAATCCAATCCATTATTTGATGTAGCTATAAGAGAAACCTGTTTATAATTGCTATATGTCCCCATGCTCTTATATTTGCCATGATAGTACATGCGTATCTCTTTATTCTCATCATCTATAATTATATCTGGTGAAGCGACGTGATCTTTACTTAACGTTTGAGTAAATCGTAAGACTCCACCTTTATAGATGGTCCAGGGACCATGAAGATCATCAGCATAAGCCATACGAATATATAACCCATTATGGTGTGCGAAATAAAGGTAATAGCGTCCTAGTGGGTTCTCTACCCAGTCTGGGACACGTATCAAAGAGGGGCCATTAATATTAGCACCATCCTTACCTTCTAAACCAGGCATACGGGGCTTTATAATAGGATTCTCTTTAAATCTTGAAATAACCTTTACACTAAACTGCGAATCAGCGGGTTCTTCCCAATAGTTTCCTAATGCATAGATGTAACCATTACATATAAATAGCGTGATGGTTAAAATAAAAAACAAAAGACATATAAGCTTCTTCATAGGAAATGTCCCCTCTCCACTTTATTAACCCATAGGTATCCCTTCACCATCTGCTATATTCTCCTCAGCAGATAGGACAGATGCATTTGGTACCTTCCAATCAAAGATATCAGCAAAGCGCCTGCCATAGAGCCAAGACCAAGCAGTTACGTTAATGGCATAATGATTATTCTTGAAGATATCATGCATTATTTCATATCTTTGCTCTAATAGGTCATGGGCCTTCCCTTTATCTACTTCTTTACCTGTATTGAAGTCTCTCACCATTCGCTGGAGTTCGCCTTCCATAGCAGTCCAATCTAGTCCTAAGCTTAAGAAGCCAATGCGTTTGATTACTTCTTCGTCATCACCTGCAGCTTCTCTAGCATCCTCTAGCATACCTCTGAGTTCATCAACTACCTCAGGGGTATAGGACATAGGAAGATTCATCTCTTTAAGAGCCCACATGTCACATAGCTGCTCCATGCGAGTAAAGTATATCTTCATCTCTTTCCAGGCACTTCCGAACCCTGATTGACAGTAATCATTAATTAGTTTATCTACATGTAGTGCTGGGTTCCAGTGCAATTTTGCGAAGATGTAGTAATTCAAACCCTGGGTTGCCCAATGATGCATACAGCAATCTTGATCTGTACCTATCATCCTGTTCCCTAAGAAATATCTTAAATCTTCTGCTGCTCTATGAATAAAGACTGAAGCTGAGCCCTCATTTCTAAACCAAAGCAAATTAGGGCGCCAGAAGATCTGTGAAGCTATTGAAGCCCAGCCATCCCAATTATCTAGGCATTCAGTTCGTCCATTTTCACCTTCGTAATTCATAGATGCAAAACCTATTACTATGTTAGGATGTAAGTCATACCGTACAGGTGGAGTCTTGTAACGGCTATATGCATAAGCCACTAAGATGGCATCAGGGTACTTCTCAGTGACCTTCTCAGCTATAGCATTGTAGAAGTATACCATTCGATCACTTAATGATACATAGTCAAAGCTTCTCCTCTTGCCATTCAGCGTTTCCCACAGTTTCACTTTTGATGCCTCAGGAGGGTCCAGCTCTTTGCATTTAGGGCACATGCAGTACATAGGGGGACCTCCATCGTTTGGAGAAATGGATACACTCTTCTTACCCCCACTCCTATCGAGTTCCTCGATCTTCTCCTGAGCAATGGCATTGATGAGTTCAAGATTTGACTTACATAATCTAGCTCGATCAGGAGCAGCGCTCTGATCGCGTGTGCCATCTGCTTGTAAAGCGAACCACTCAGGGTGTTCCTCTCCATATTTATCCCAATAGTCTTTGTAAGCATGGCCTCCATTTAAATCTATTCTTCCACCTAAACGATGCCAAGTAAACCATATTGGGGTCCTTAATTCTGTGGCTTCAAAGGCCTCACGCATCTTAAAATAATCATCTTTAGTAAGTCCCAGATAATCAAGGCCCATTTGAGCCCTTTCATCATAACCAACTGAACGAAAGTGTCTTTGACGTATTGGCGGTGTGAATTCCACATCTAACGCTGGTATTTGGATATTCTGACTCTTTGGTACAACTTTACCGGATTCGCCAGGCCAGAGATACCTTATGCCTAAATAATCCTCAAGGAATTGGGTTACAGCATATCCTGTGCCCCAAGGATCCGAAGGCGTATTCTCATCTGGGCCCAAAAGAATAAGGGCATTGCCTGAAGTTTTTATAATTATACCGCCAGGTCCAAGATTTTTACTAGTTACTCCAAGTCTTTGAGTAAAGTTCCCTTCTCCAACTAAGATAAAAGTTTGGATATCATCCCTTGTAGGTAGGACCATCTTTCCATCCTGGATCAAGGCGCCTTCCAATCCACTTTCTTTTACTATATCCACTTTAGCACCGGATATCTGAAATAGATGGTCACTTAAGATCTTTGCTCCTTCCTCTGTTGCTGGAGAGGGAGCATCTGGAACCACTATAACGCACAATGCTTTACCATTTGATATTAGAGTAAGGTCAGTACCTTCATTTGCTGACTTTCTATGCATACGAGTAAACCTCCTATTTATGTATTATTCTTCCATAAGCCTTCACGCAGGCTATCGCCATGCCTTTGATACATATGTCTATGCTCTAATCTGTGTCTTGCTTCATTAATTGCCACCTCTGCAGCAGCTTCTAGAATCTCCTTGCCAAACTCTGCTGTTGAATCTTGAGGTGCTAATTTACCTCCAGCACATACGATTTTTTCGCCTTTAGGCGGTAATAACCCTATATCTACAGTCTCTGGATGTAAAGCCATAAGATGTGACGTCTCCCACCCACCTGCGTGATCCCCTGCGCAATCATACTTATCTCTTACTAAAAGATAATCTACAAATGCCCATGCTAGCATACCATGTCTCTTGCTATACTCTCTTTTATTAAATTGAAGAGCTGCAGCACGTGCATGGTCTACAAGGGGATAATGACCAGCTACTATAACCCCTACTTTAAAACCAAGACTTTCTGCCTCAGCTAAAATATGAAGTAAGAGTTTATGGTAATTTATTGCCTGCTCAGTAGCTGTAAATGGTTGACGTTCAGGAGAAAAGTTCTCTTGAGGGAGTTCCATTTCCTCAGCGATTAAATGGCTATCATTAGATGTGACTTCCACTAGAGCCTCAATTCGACTTTCACCATAATAAAGGGGAGGGAATACCAACCCACCGCCTCTTTGTGCGCATAAAATTGCCAGGCCTTCGGCTTGTAGAGTATCAGCACCTAGAGGATTATGAATCCCGTGCCACTCTATAGTTCCAATAGGTATATAAACTATAGGGCATTCTTTCCTACGAGCAACTACCTGTGCTGGTCGAAGCATATGATATCTTACTTCTTCTGCCATGTTAAAGGCCTCCTTCGAGTTTCATATAATTATTTGCCAACTAATTCATCCATAAGCTTTAGTGCATATGGTTCGAACCTGATGCTGTTGGCTAATGCTTTTCCAGATTGAAAGATATTTTGCAGGGATAATCGTCGTTTCATTGTTAGTTCCAAGATTTTAAGGATCTCTGGATCTTCAGAGAAGGTATACGCGGCTGCTAAACTAGGAGTAATACAGTGGTCCCAAATGCGTTTCTCTTCACTACAACTATTAGCTGTAAGTGCCTGGAGCTCTTCATCCCAGTTCTTTTCTATAATATCTTTCACTGCATTCATGATGAGTGTCGGAACACGTTCATCATTAGTTACTCTGTAATATTCAAGTATCCCAGTGAGGAGCACTCCACTCTGAAACGTAATAGCACCTATACATGGAATTGGATGTGCGCAGCGGTCAACTTGACTTAACCAGGCTCCACCAGCTGATGCATTTTCAAAGGCCCTTTCCATTATGAGTTTTGCTGCATTTAGATAGTAAGGATCTCCAGTGCCTTCGTATGTAGAAACGAACATAAGCAACGGCCAGCCTGCGAACCTTTCAAAGTCAAAGTTCCAGTTATTGAAGTTATTAAAACTACCAAGAATACTACTCTTTGCTCTTATATAATAATCTGACATGAGTATGGCAGTCTCTAAACCCATTGGATCCCCTGTGAGATGATAGTAACTCACTAAACCAGAGTTAAAGACATGACCTAGATTGCCAGCTTTATGATAAATACCGCCATCTTTGAACGGTTTTTTACTCCAATAATCTCCGACATGTCCCATACAGTGTTCGTGTTGGTAGCCTATTTCTTTGGTATTAGAGGACTGACGGATGATGTCTATATTCATCTGGTGAAGTGCTGCTATTTGGCCTAGTTCAAATGCTAACTCATCGCCTGTATGTACATAAGTTAAGAACATGCCTTGAACTAGATCATATTCTAGGTTGCCCCAGTTATACTTTCTCTCACCCCACCAATCGCCAAAATGTAGCATCCCATAGGCTCTTTGATTATTTATAAGGTTATCTACATAGAGCTTAAGCTGCCAATACGTTGTATTCGCATACTCATTTGACCAGGCACCTGGTTCTTCGCTCATAGGCCCAAAGACTCCTGATTGGGCATACTGTTTTCTGGGAACAGTTGCTTTTAAAGGGTTATCCACATATTCAGTGGGAATATGATCTATATCGTCTCCAAAAGCAAAGAGGATATCATGGCGTTTACTCATACCATTCTTTAATTTATGTCCACCTTCTTTTAGGTGGAAAAACAAACGTGTTTCCTCTACTAAGTTCTTCGCTTCACGGTCATATTGTCCTCTTTGGATTTCAGGCATAAGGCTAATACTTAAATGATCGGGATTCACTTCAATGGCTTTGGGATAGTTCTGCCAAAAGTACCGTGGTACTACTGTGGTAGCGTCCCCTTGGCCTGATAGCTCCACCCACCCAGGTGCATGAACCCCTGTGCCTACTAGTTCTCCATTACTTATTACCTCATACCTACGATCCACAATCTGAGAAAGGAGAGCAGAACCTTTTAATTGGGATATCTCATGGGCACCAGATGAACCTCCAAATTCTATGGCATTGACTTCTTTACAAAGAGGCAATTCGAGCTTTAAAGATTTTACTAAACTAAATTTACCTGGGTTATCATTTCCAAAGGTATACTCGAGCCATACCGATGTTGAGCCTTTAAAGGCATGCAAACGAGCTTCATACATAAAGACTTTACCTTTATTATTCCTATGATGACCTTGAATATAAATGGTGGCGCGAACCGGGCCTGCGGATTCAATCCTTACTACCTCAGCCTTACCAGCGCTTGAGTACTCTTCACCTCCTGGCATGGTTAAAATAGCCTCACCGCCTGCCATCACCTTATGGTCTTCTGTAAAAAAGCCATCAGGATTTACCCATATCTCGCCTGGAAGTTTCACATTCATAGGATCTATCTTTAACTTTAATGGTCCTGTATTTATCTCTATTCCATCTAATGTCTCTGTTACTAGACTTAAATCATTAGTGCTTTTAGATACACCGTTTCCGTAACAGAGTTTAAAATCTATACTTTGGCCTGCAGGAATGTTCACCATAAACTCTAATAATAGCCATTTTACTGAATTATCCGGCCAACGCGAGAGGACTGTTGCCTGGGTCAGTATCTCCTCTCCATCAGGTCCAATTACCTGAAGATTATCTGCACTCCCTAACTCACCTTCTGCAAAGGGGATCCCAGTCTTCGTTGGCCACGCGATGAGGTCCTTATCAGTTGTATTTGACACTGGCAGAACCATTTCAATTAGGGATGCTCCTCCGTGGGGTTCTCGAGGCGATGCAGCAATAAATTCATACGGTCCTGAGATTATACTCTCACCCTCTGGAGTTATAGCCTTGATAATCCATTTATAAGTGGCACCGGGTTGGAAATCATTCCAATCTAAACGATGAAGTTGTGCTTCTTTATCAAAGGGAAGGCTTATGGAAAGGCCTCCTCCTTTTATCTCTACCTCACCTGTTGCAGGCCATGTAGTCGTCCAGGTCAATCTCACCATATCTTCTCTATATAAGAAACCTGACAGGAACTTACTATCCGCATTCCTGATCTCATATTCTCTATGTACAACCTGAGGTGATTCAGGCATAAATATTATTCCAGCAATACGAGAGGAAGAAGTATTTAATGTGCGAAATATAACTTTATCACCCTTAGCAAATTTAATTGTATCTTCACTGAAATGGAGATAGTAGCGATTATCTTTAAAAGTATTCTTAATTGTATCTACTTTTTCTCCATTTATCTCAACTGATAACTCTTGCGCCCCTCCTTCAAGGGCATAGAGCATAAGTCCAAGGTGAAACTGACCCTCTGGAGCATCTACTTCAATGTAACCATTACCTACTGCACTGTATGCACGTACACCTATCCAATCTCGGTACATCTTAAAATTCATCATTTTCCAGTTTTCAATAGGCACTACTACATTTGCAGGATCATTGAAGAGCCCATCTAAATATCCAAAGCCAGTAGTATAATCAAAGTCACTAAGTGCTTTAGACGAGGAAACCAGTGTTATATTTATTAGCGCAAAGAGAAGCAAAAATACTATGATAACTTTTCTCTTCATATAGGCCTTCCTCCCTTGGTTAAAAACCTTATTATAAAGTAACAAAATCTACAGTGGTCAAAAGCATCTCACTACATGCTGTACCTATTCTTCGATAATTACGACTATTGTACCTCTTCGATATACATATCGTCGAAATAGATCTTCCCAGTATTATTAGGGTTCTTTGCCTTTATACCAACAGCCACATGAATAAATTCTGTATCTTCATTGGTCTTTATTATTACCCAATGATCTACCCATTTGCCTTCACCTATATCCGATCCTGTATCTTTAAGCACCAGTCTGAACCCCATATCCTCCCAGAATAACAATGGATCATCGATTTTATTGTGATCTTTCATAATTAATGGTTCATCGTATGCGATCTCTTTACCGTCTTTATCATAGATGTTAATCGTTAGATAGGGTCCTGTTTCTTTAAAATTCTCTTTGCGGTACTTTAGACCTATCTTGTAGACCTTATTCTTCTCAACAGGAACGTCTTGCATTAAGACTGCTTCCTTCTTACCTGCAAGAGCGTAATTTATTGAACACAGAAGAGAATTCTTACCGCTCGCAGCCATTTCATTACTTATTGAAGCGCTTGCAATCATAGGACTTGCAGCATACATCTCCCAACCTGTTGGCTCTCCATATTCATCTACTTCTTCGAAGGATGGATTGACAAGTAAATTATTTGCCGCACTTACATAACCTGCGCATATTGCTAATACTAGTATTGAACATACTGCTATTCGTAGAGTTCTGCTATTCATGATCATCGTCCTTTCCTTTGACTATATATTATAGGTTTTGGCCACTGTAGATGATGGAAAAAAGCTTTTTATTTTGTCTTTGACCATATTGGAATATAATCATAGACCCTCCCGTAACCATCATATATACCATGGTTATAGGATCGCCCTCCGTAGTAATGAGGCACCTTTTCGTTCATATTACGAGTTGTAGCTTCTAATGTGAGAAGGGCTAAAGGCTCTATGGCATCTACTTTTGCATTTATATGTGCTTTACTTGGTACGAAAAGTCCGTTGTAGAACCTCTTTTGGATTATATTGTCTCCGATCTTTCGTGCAGCTTCTAGGTATTCTTCTTTCTTCGATATTCTGTAAAACTCCAAAAGACTGAAGAGTGAGTGAGGATCAGAGTTATCAGTCTCCATATTCATATTAATCCCTATACCTGGTGCTCTACCAATATCGCCAAGTCCATTACCACGAGCTATAGCCCTAGCTGTATTCCATAGCTCATCATCACCAGTAAGTCTATGTGCAAGCGCGTATGAGAAGAGAAGTATCGGTTCTGCTGGCTGGCTCTTAAGTGGTGGTTTACCATGGTATCCATCACGTTTATGCTTATCTGGTGTAAGAATAGACCCATCTGTAAATAAAACACAGCACATATTGGTTTGGGGATCATAAGCATACTTCCCATAGGCTATTAACCCCTCACGTGTCCAATTAAGGAACTCTTGCCCAGGCTCACCTAGAATCTCCGCTATCCTCATATGAATTATCCCTGAGTTACCGTAGAGCAAATGTGCAAACTCTGGAGGAAGGAATCTACCTTCAAGTGCAACTTCCCCGAACTCAGGTCCGAACTGTTGTTTGACCCTATCTCTACCATCACTGAGTTGACTATATTGGTATGCTCCAAGTTTCGTATTAGGATCCCGTGCTTCTACGTATCTATAGGCTAGTCTCTTGGACCAACGCAAAGCGCCTTCGTCACCTGTAACTTTATTTAGGAAGGCCGCGGCATAGATAAGATCACTCCCTATATTAATAAAGGTAAGTCCTTTGCCTTCGAAGAAGGGTTCCCCTCCTATATACTCATTATCCCAAAGTTCTCCCATTGGAAGGTCATAGTCTCCATGACGATTCATATCTAAGTTAGACCAGTCTAAAATATGAGAGTTCCATAAGGCTTTTATGAAGTTTTCTGTGGCTTTGGGATTAATCTCCCACATTAATTCATAATAAGGATGATTACACTTAAGTTCATGGGTGCTTGGTTCATTTTTAAATGCCTCTTTCTCAGCTTTAGAGATATTTAAAGGGACAAATCTATGTCCTCCCCATTGAAGCAGCCCACAACTTCTAAGAAGCTCATTAAAGTGATAGGTTATGGCGTCTACAGCCACTTGTTTATATCTAGGCTCTCCAGTTAAATTGCTTAGACCAACTAGTAAGCGAAAGAAGTTCTGTTGATTAGCAAGATTAGAGATGATGGATTTCTCACCATTATGGAGCCAATAAACTGGTTCTAAGGTATCAACATTGAGCCCATCTACTAGTAGTGGCGTCCTTTCCTCACCATACTTATCACATCCGTGCTCTAAGATATTATCAACGAATTCTATTACGGTTTTCATATAGCTTTTGTTCATTCGCATCAATCCTCTCTAAAGTGCTTATCAATTCTCATGTTTTTTCAATGCAAGAGAATTGATAAACAAATATATAAGCACTACTAGATGAGCTTCTGATAGATTTAAAGTTCACCTGATACGTAGTTGCTCCTATAATTAAATTCTCAGAATAAGTGCGAGCAAGAACCAAAAATTCCTACTCGCACTTATATATCTTTATGCTAACTTCGGGAAGAGGAACCTGATCACTGCAAAGACAGCGCTGACCCCAGAGTTACCAATGATGAATCCTACGAATAACGGGGTCAGCATATTAATCACCTTATGACCTCCCCATCGGTAACATAAGAATTTAATGAGCCAAGCTGCAAAAGCAGTGACACCATATGATCTTCCAACACCCACCTGAGATAAGAGTCCTATTGGATGGAATGGCCACCATACGAACTTAAGTCGCATGACGTAGAGGAATACTATGACTATAGTTCCACCAACAAGACCTAGCATGTATCGAGTCCAATACCCAGCGGTACCCTGGAAGTTACCGGTCAAATCATCTACTTGATGTTTCCAATGTCCTAACTTAAAGTCTATATATCTCATGGCACTTCCACCAGTCTCGTACCCTTTGGTGAGAAACATAACAAAATTGAGTAGGACTGCTACTGTAAAAGCTATAATGAGTCCCCTGGTCATGCTACGCCCACGTACCTCGGTTTCTTCGCCTAGCTTATAAGAGTCAGCGGCATGATTAGCTAGGACAGCCATTGCGGGCTCAATGTATGAAACACCTACACTAAGAGGTATACCACTCTGTGCAATTGCAAATGGGAATAATTTATACCCTATTGAACTGATACCGCTAAAGCTCACCCATATTGCTGTAGGATGACCTGCTTCCGCACGAAGCCTTGCAAAACCTAAAGAGCCAACGCAATATAGAATAACCCATGCTAATACCCACAACACTGGTGTGCCATATGCGGCTTTTAGCAACCACGTCAAAAGCAATGGTAGTACTATGGCACCTATTGCAGCTAACTTTGGAGGTATGGGAGCATTATCATAATCACTTAGGTTCTCATTCTTAAATGCAGCCCTGAAGAAGGCTTTAATCTCAGCACGTGAGATCCAGAGCATCATTATACTGAAGATAGATAACCCTAAGCCCTGCATGCTCTCGGTTACAGTATATGCATTGTATACAGGCATCCATCCAGTTGTAGCCATAGCAAAGAGGAATAAAGAAGTAGCTAATTGGAAGAACCAATAGCTAAATAAAACGTCTAGGGATATAAGATACATAATCCCTAAAGCACCCGGATTAAAAGTGATACTCCAATAGCTACGATGCCATGCATTTCGGTATTCAGAGGTTGAGAAGTAGGTTTGCCATGACTTTGTACCAATGCTATCATGTACCGCAGGGAAGAATGGAAGAACAGGGAAATATGTTCTAAGCTCACCTACTGCCATTATGAATACGGTAGCACCAAAACCTATCCAGAATAGGTTATTGTAGAATATATCTGGCCATACCCTATTTTCAGAGGTTTTAGTCATATCTAAGATAGGTCTTGTAAGTGGATATCTAAGGTGTTCGATTGTTGCCCATCTTCTCTGTATGATCGTAATAAGACAAAGGAATATAAGGAATATTAATACAACTACCGCTGTGAGGAAGAGTATCGGGGTGAACCATTCGCCCCATGGCACCGTTGAATTCCCCATAAGCCATCCAGGGAATGCAACGCTATTATCCGGATAGACCCACGGTGCAACTAGTTCACGATAAAATCCAAGCTTAGTTGGGTTTCCTTCGTATGCCTGTGGAAAATTAAAGGTCAGTGCTGCTTGTATATATAGGTTACTTGTAACAATGAGTATAGCAGCTGTGACCATACTATATATTATTATAAGTTCTCCAGCATGAAACTTCTTCCTAAGTGCTGTTCCAATTACCATTAAGACTATAATAGCGACCAACGGTAAAGCTGATGGCGCAAGACCAGAACCAGGGATACCTGGTGCTAATCTAAGTAAATCTTGTATACGCCAAAATACAACTAATACAATTAGAGCAAGTGAAATTATAAGTGCCTTTGGAGTAAGACCTAGTAATTTTTTCGTTTCACCTCTACCTTGAACATCTGAGCTAACACCTTCTTTTATTTCCTTTGAAGCCATAGATCTAACCTCCGTTCTTTTGATTATATTAATCCTTCATTACCTTAGAATCTGCCGAACCATACATTGTAAGAGATACGTTATTACATTTTCATCACTCCTTTCTCCAATAAACTATTTATCTCATAATAGGATACTTGTCTAACTCATATATTGGTTTTACGTAGCTAGTGTAAATATTTGTTACGTTATGTGTTACACATTCGACAAAGTTCTTTCAATTCCTGCTTTTAAAGTACTAAAAACCAAATCCTTCTAGTCTCCTACTTGAAAAATAATTCGAGGTCTATATCATCTTTCTACCTTACTTAAATAATATGTAACCCAATCTCCCAAAGATCTACAATGGCCAAAAACATCTCACGTTATATAACATCTATATATATCATATTATTTTGCATAGATAATAACGATTATTGGACCTCTTCAATGTATATATTATCAAAATAGATCTTCCCAGTGCCATTAGGTCTTTTCACCTTTATACCAATAGCTAGATGAATAAAGGCTGTATCTTCATTGGTCTTTATCATCACCCAATTATCTACCCATTCGCCCTCGCCTACCTCAGATTCTCTATCTCTAAGAACCACTCTAAAGCCCATATCATCCCATTCTAGGTTCGGATCATCTATTTTATTATGATCTACCATAGTTAATGGTTCCGCGAACTCTATGTTCTTACCATCTATATCACGGATGTTAATAGTTATATAGGGACCTGTTTCCTTAAAGTTCTCTTTTCGGAACTTAAAGCCTATCTTATAGACCTTATTCTTCTTTACAGGGACGTCTTGCATTAAAACTGCTTCCTTCGTCCCCGCAAGGGCATAATTTATAGAACACAGAAGGGAACTCTTACCATCGATAGCTACTTCATTAGTTATTGATGCGCTTGCGAGCATAGGACTTGCACTATACATCTCCCAGCCTATTGGCTCTCCATACTCATCTACTTCTTCGAAGGAGGGATTCACCAACAAATTACCTGCTGCACTCACATATCCCCCGAAGAGTATAAATGCTAGTAACATTGAATATAGCACTATTCGCAAAGATTTGCGATTCATGGTTATCATCCTTTCTTTTAATTATTATTGGCCATTGTAGACTATTGGAAACTTTATCCTATATTTGGAGAAGGGAACCTGTTCACTGCAAAGACTGCGCTGATACCAGAGTTACCAATGACGAATCCTACGAGTAACGGTGTCAGCATGTTAATTACCTTATGGCCTCTCCATCGATAACACGCCATATGATCGTTCAACACCCTAACTTAAACTCTATATACCTCATTGCACTTCCACCAGTCTCGTACCCTTTGGTGAGGAACATAACAAAAGCAAGTAGGACTGCTACTGTAAAAGCTATAACAAGTCCCCTGGTCATGCTACGCCCATGTACCTTGGTTTCTTCGCCTAGCTTATAAGAGTCAGAAGCATGGTTCGCTAGGACAGCCATTGCGGGCTCAATGTATGAAACACCTACACTAAGAGGTATACCACTCTGTGCAATTGCAAATGGGAATAATTTATACCCTATTGAACTGATACCGCTAAAGCTCACCCATATTGATGTAGGATGGGCCTGCTTCAGCACGAAGTCTTGCAAAACCTAAAGATTTGTATCAATGCTATCGTGTATCGCAGGGAAGAATGGAAAAGCGGGGAAATATGTTCTAAGCTCACCTATTGCCATTATGAATCCAGTAACACCAAAACCTATCCAGAATAGGTTGTTGTATAATATATCTGGTCATATCCTATTTTCAGAGGTTTTAGTCATATCTAAGATAGGTCTTGTAAGTGGATATCTAAGGTGTTCGATTGTTATCCATCTTCTCTGCATGATCGTAATAAGACGGCATTCCCAAGAAGCCATCCTGGGAATGCAACGCTATTATCCGGATAGACCCACGATGCAACTAAATCACGATAAAAGCCAAGTTTACTTGGGTTTCCTTCATATGCCTGTGGAAAGTTAAAGGTCAGTGCTGCTTGTATATAAAGGTTACTTGTAACAATGAGTATAGCAGCTGTGACCATACTATAGATTATCATAAGTTCTCCAGCATGAAACTTCTTCTTAAGTGGTGCTCCTATTACCATTAAAACTATAATAACGACCAACGGTAAAGCTGATGGAGTAAGACCTAACAATCTTCCCATTTCATCTTTAGTTTGCACATTTGAGCTATCGCCTTCTTTTACCTCTTTCGAAGCCATAGATCTAACCTCCTTTCTCAATTAAGAATAGTATTGAAAGTTATGATAATTAAAGTACCTCGTATGTTAGTTTAAAGTAAAATGGAAGTACTGATTCATCGATAGCTCTGATATTGTTATAAGAATTTATTTAGCAGTTAGAAGGAATAATTGTTGCGTTATATGTTACATGTAAGACATGGAAAGGTTGTTACGTTATATGTTACAGATTCGACAAAAAGTTCTCAATTCCTGCTTTTTAAGCATGAGAAAGTATGAATTCGTGCTCTAAATTTTCCTATTACCAAGCGTAATCCCTTATAGCTAATATGCTTTCGCTCTTTTGATTATACCTATTCATAGATCCGACTCCTCCTTTATTATTTCGAGGTAGTCGGATCGAATGGCTTTTTACGGGCATTATAGGACTATTGAACCTCTTCAATATAAATATCGTCGAAATACATTTTCCAAGTGGTATCAGGGTTCTTCACCGTTATACCAACAACTATATATATAAAGGCTGTATCTTCGTTGGTCTTTATTATCACCCAATGATCTACCCACTCGCCTTCACCTATATTAGAGCCTTTATCTTTAAGTACTACCCTGAAACCTTCATCCTGCCAGAATAACAATTGATCATCGATTTTATTATGCTCCAACATAATTAACGGTTCAATGTATGCTATATTTTGTTCATCTTTATTCCAGATCTGAATAGTAATAAAGGTATAAGGACCTGTTCCCCCAAAGTTCTCTTTCCGGTACTTCAGGCCTACCTTATAGACTTTATTCTTCTCAACGGGAATTTGTTGCAGTAAAACTGCTTCTAGCTTCCCTGTAAGAGGATAATTTATTGAACACAAAAAAGAGTTTTTGCCACTCACGGCTACATCATTAGTTATGGATGCACCTGCACTCATAGAACTTGAAGTATACATCTTCCATCCTGTTGGCGCTCTATATTTATCTACTTCTTCGAAGGAGGGATTAACCAGTAAATTACTTGCTCCATTTACATAACCTGCGCATATTATTAATATTAATATTAAAAAAAGCGCTATTCGCAAAGATTTACAATTCATGAGCATCATCCTTTCTTTAAATTAGAGTTGCGGCCACTGTAAACAATTTAATCCAATTACTTTCTTGTCTTTGACCATATTGGAATACGATCAAAGACCCTACCATAACCATCATATATACCATGGTTAAAAGCTCTCCCTGCACAGTAAGGAGGAACCCCTTCATTCATATTACGAATAGTAGCTTCTAATGTGAGAAGGGCTAAAGGCTCTATGGCATCCACTTTTGCATTTATATGTGCTTTACTTGGTACGAAGAATCCGTTGTAGAACCTCTCTTGGATTATATTGTCTCCGATCTTTCGTGCAGCTTCTAGGTATTCTTCTTTCTTTGATGTTCTGTAAAACTCCAAAAGACCGAAGAGTGAGTGAGGATCAGAGTTATCAGTTTCCATATTTATATTAACCCCTATACCTGGTGCTCTACCAATATCGCCAAGTCCATTACCGCGAGCTATTGCCTTAGCTGTATTCCATAGCTCATCATCACCAGTAAGTCTATGTGCAAGCGCGTATGAGAAGAAAAGTATTGGTCCTGCTGGTTGGCTTTCAAGTGGCGGTTTACCGTAGTATCCGTCACGTTTATGTTTATCTGGAGTGAGAGGAGTTCCATCTGTAAATAGAACACGGCGCATATTGGTTTGGGGATCGTAGGCATACTTCCCATAAGCTGCTAACCCCTCATGTGTCCAATTAAGGAACTCTTGTCCAGACTCACCTAACATCTCCGCTATCCTCATATGAATTGTCGCAGAATTGCCATAGATTATATATGTGTACCGAGGTGGAATGAACCTACCTTCAAGTGCAACTTCCCCGAACTCAGGTCCGAATTGTAGTTTAGCTCTATCCCTACCATTACTGAGTTGACTATATTGATATGCTCCAAGTTTCGTATTAGGATCCCGTGCTTCTACGTATCTATAGGCTAGTCTCTTAGACCAGCGCAAAGCTCCTTCGTCACCTGTAACTTTATTTAGGAAGGCCGCGGCATAGATGAGATCGCTCCCTATATTAATAAAGGTAAGTCCTTTGCCTTCGAAGAAGGGTTCCCCTCCTATATACTCATTGTCCCAAAGATCTCCCATTGGAAGGTCGTATTCTCCATGACGATTCATATCTAAGTTAGACCAGTCTAAAATATGAGAGTTCCATAAGGCTTTTATGAAGTTTTCTGTGGCTTTGGGATTAATCTCCCACATTAATTCATAATAAGGATGATTACACTTAAGTTCATGGGTGCTTGGTTCATTTTTAAATGCCTCTTTCTCAGCTTTAGAGATATTTAAAGGGACAAATCTATGTCCTCCCCATTGAAGCAGCCCACAACTTCTAAGAAGCTCATTAAAGTGATAGGTTGTAGCATCCACAGCCACTTGTTTATATCTAGGCTCTCCAGTTAAATTGCTTAGACCAACTAATAAGCGAAAGAAGTTCTGTTGATTAGCAAGGTTAGAGATGATGGATTTCTTACCATTATGGAGCCAATAAACTGGTTCTAAGGTATCAACATTGAGTCCATCTACTAGTAGTGGCGTCCTTTCCACACCATACTTATCACATCCGTACTCTAAAACATTATCAACGAATTCTATTACGGTTTTCATATATCTCTTGTTCATTTGCATCAGTCCTCTCTAAAGAACTTATCAATTCTCATATGTTCTTTTAAATATACGTGAATTGATAAACAAAGCCCTGGTTCTAACCTCCATTCTTTTCTTGGGTACTTTTAAATTTGCTATAAAAAGATAGCTTACCCCACCTTTCTCAATTCCTGCTTTTTGAGTACTATGAAATCCGAATCCGGGCTTTAAATTTCAGAAACATAATCTTTTATAGTCAATATATGCTTAGGTGGAGTCTCATACGGTACTACACCTGTCCCTAGCAAAACTTTATTAGCAGCCTTCTTACTTATCTCTATAATCGCATCTACTTCTTTCAAAATATCTTCTACTGGGCCAAAACTCATTAAAAGAGGAGATAGGTTAATCCGTACTGCTACATCTGGATATTTGCTCATTTTAGTCATAAAGGCATTTCTATCGGTCTCAGCTGGGCAGATAAGATAATTAGTACCTGTGGCAATTAAAGACTCGAGTATGGGAGTAGTATCTCCTCCAATGATAAAGGGAAGAATTATACCGCATTCGTCTTTAAGTCTATTAATCAATCTCTTCATGGGAGGAAGTTCTATACTCTCAAATTGTTGAGGTGAAAGAAGTGGAGGAGTTGCTGCTGATTCGAAGAGCGCGATATCTAACCCAGCATCTAAGATCTCCTTACAAAATCTGATCTGACCTTCTATTAAAAGATACAAAAGTTCTCTGACACTATCTGGCTCTGTTATAATGTCAAGTAAGAGTTCGTTACCGCCTCTTAGACTTGTTGCTATAGAGAATAGACCGCTAACTGGGATACAGACCTTTGCATCTGGGAACCTCTTCTTTAACCTCCTGCCACATTGGATTATCATTTGTATACGACCATCAATCTTCGGATTAAAGGACTTTATATTCAAGGCATCTTCTAGCTTATTAAAGAGAGGAGCGGAAGTGGCTGGAATGCCTATACCATCAGGTGGTTTAACCTTACCTCCATAGGCTTCTGCTTCTAGATTATAAATATCTATACCAACTATTATAGGTGTGTGCCTATAGAGTTCATAAGCAGCAGCGTGAGCCTTATACATTAATTCTCCATTACGCGAGACCTCCCAAGGGGTCTTACTAATAATATATGCTGCGTGTTCATAGACTGATGGTGAAAAACTTATCTTCATAGTGTATTTTCTCCTTATTTAAAACTTCGCCATCTCTCTTAATTCATTGACATAGTAGTGAAAATTAGCGAGAGCCGTTCCTTTCACCACCCGATGATCCAAAGAAGCGATCCATCCTCCTCCAGTCTCTTTCATAAAAGGAACTATACGCCCAAGCATCTCATCTATAGCTGCTTTGCCTTGCAGTGGAGAGTAATATCATTACCTGCTTGAACTTTCAATTAAGGCTTATAAGATTTACACCGCACTCAGCAAATGAATAAGCTGATGGGTGCACCAATCCGTATCAGTTGAGAATATAGGTACACGATACCTCTTCACTAACTTATATATACGTTGGTAGTATGGTTTTATGAACTCGTTAAAACATGGTTTGCTGATCATACTCGCTGTTTTATACGCCATATCCTCACCTAGGTTAAACCTATCAGTCTTTACTCGTTCTAATACAGCAGTAAGTACTGCTTCCAAAAGAAACCTTTTGCATCGAAATTGTTCATCCCCTTCCGTTATCCCATTCTAAGCATGGGTAGAACCTTTGGGTTGAATATATCTAAGGTGGCTATTGAATAATCTTTAGAACCTTGATTATCCCCTTGCCACCTATTGCTCATATGACCTTAAATATCACGACTTATATCATATTCCCTTAAAGATTTAATCAAATTAGCTAGAGCTTCTGCTCCTGCCTTTAGACTCTTCTTACCAAGCTCTACTGTTGCATCTCCGGGTCGACCCTGATATCCATTAGGAGCTGTCTTGGGCCAATTATGTACATAAGTGAGACCTTTAATAGTTGATGGAAAATCTTCATTTGGTGGAAGCTCTTTAGCCATCTCAAGGTCTACAAACTCTGGAACTGCTGCTGCTGTGAGAGCAGTTTCCCATCCACCAGCGTGTTCAATGTCAAGGCCAAGCTCTTTCCCTGTTTGGCTACACAAAGCCCAGAGATCTGTCCAAAAGAGTATGGGCACAGCTTTGCCCATAGCGTGAAGTGCCTGGGCTTCCTCTTGAATCTCTGACTGTGCTGCGACTAAAGGTCCTCTGGTAGGCGCGTGTCCAGCAACACAGAGTACCTTTGGAAATCCTAATCTCGCTGCTTCCATTGCTATCTGTTTAATTATATCTGTCATAAGGTTAAACGGGAAAGATACAGTGGGAGCTTTTAATTGGAATTCTACACCTGGTAGGGGCTTTCCAGCACAGCATACGTTCATATAAAGAGTTGGGAAGACTAAAGCCTTCTCAATCTTGGCAGCTTCTACTGCAACTGCCTCTGCCATATACCCATCAGCTCCTGAAGGCATATGAGGCCCATGGGATTCAATACAACCTATAGGTACAAGGATAACATCGGTTTCTGTTGCTAATTTACTCACTTCTTCTGGTTTAACTTCTATCCACTTCATTTGAGCATTCCTCCTCTAACATTTTAAAAATCTATACATATTCAGTCTTTTTACTCTTTGATGCTCTTTTCATAGCTTGGATTATTCTTATTCCATTTATAATCACTTGAGAAGGTATTTCGTCTTTAGGCCTTTGGCCTTTAATAGCTTTGTAAAAGCGGTCCCACTGATATGAATTGCTGAGCTGATGTGGCTTTAAAGTAACGGTTTCAACAGGGGTACCATCTACATTCTTAGAAGGCACAACGCACATCTTAACTTCTATTGTAGGATAGGCTGAATATAATGGAGGGTTCCTATAGACTGTTCCATTCTCAAAGTATATTGTAAGGGAACAGACTTCTCTCGCTGGTTGTAAGCACCATGAATTAATGAGATGACCCATTGAACCATCTTTAAAGCGGATACACATCTGAGCCATGTCAGATGTTGGTCTTCCAGTCATAAGCCTTGACTCCATTACCTGTACTAATTCAGGTTCTCCAAAGATCATCAGCATATCATTGATCCCATATATGCCTAAACGGAAGATAGGTGCTACAGGACAGAGTTCAGGGTCATCATACCAAGAGCCATCAGCCCTCTGTAAGCTCTTATACCAACCTTCATGGCGAGCGAATAAAGGGCGTCCCAGAGCATATCGTTCTTGCCATTCTTTTATCTTCTTAAGATCATCAGAATATGAGGCGCAAGGGGAATTCAAATATACTACTCTATTTAATCTCTTTGCCTCGTCAAGTACTTTCTCAGCATTCTCAGGATCTAATTCAAAGGGTTTAGTTGTCATCACGTCCTTGCCAGCTCTAATAGATTTCAGTATGAGTTCCCCTCTTCCAACTGGACCTGTAAAGAGACCAATCGCATGAATCTCATCATCAGCTAAGAGCTTATCAAAGTCATCATAAGCCTTGACACCATACTCAGATGCCCTCTTTGCGAGTCTTTCTTTATTTATATCACATATGGCACCAAGTTCAAAGTACTCACTTCCAAAACCTGAAAGGATTTGAGTCTTAATTATATGGCATCCAAACCTTAATCCTACCATTCCGATCTTTATTTTATTCATGGACTCGAAACCTCATAGATGCGAAAGTTACGATATTTTGCTATCATCCACTGCATTTGACGCAGACCTATCTTACCACCGCCTAAAACTGGTCCATAAGTTTTACCATCATCATAAAACTTGACGCTCCTCTCTCCATCAATACCCAACTGAACTTCAGGACCTATTTTAGCTAAAGTAATCTTATGTATTCCTTTAGAACCTGGAGGTATGCTGATAGGACCAGTAGCAACTAGATAGCAGCCATGATTCTTTCGCATATTTGATGTGCTTCTCCCTGGACAATTAGGAGTATTTGCATAATACGATATGTGGTAGCAATTGATATCACCGCTATGATACTTAGAGAAAATCCCCTCACGTTTATCCAATGAAGGATGGAAGATATCCTCATTATTTTTCCCCTTAGCGGAAAAGAAGACGATACAAAGTCCGTAATGGCTTATACATTGGAACTCCCATTCTGCGATGAAGTCTTCTGGGAAGTCTCTGTCGCACCAGTAAACAATATTTCCTTTAGGCCCTTTAGGTCTCTCTGAGTCCATCTTCATCCACCCATCTTCAAACTCTAGTTTAACAGGACCTTCAGCGATCCATTCAGCTACATCTGAAGCTTTAGAGAGTTCACGTTCATAGAGGAGTTTCCCCTTTACATTCTCTAGAGAAAGGGTCCCATGGTATCCAGCTCCAAGAAGGTTATCGACTGAGCCCCAATAAAAATTAGGTACTTCTGTACAAAGCTCATCTATCCCAAAGGGCTCATCTAGAAGCTTTACGCTGCTAACAGCGAATCTATCTAGATAAAGACGGACCATGTTCTTTGCTTCTTTCACCTTCCATGCCTTCAGTTTCTCTTCTGGTATTCTCATAGGTGTTCCGTTAAGATAACCTTCGAAGATGCCTTCATCAGCATCCCACCTGAATGCCAAGTGATACCATGCTGGACCTGGTATCCCAGGAATGAGCGTCCAAATAGGAGAACTATATACTAGGTACTTTAACCCTTCGTACCATTGCAAAGCTATATTTACAGAGTCTTTAGCACAACTGAATTTAAGTTCAAAGAGTTCAGGAACTTCAAGGAGCTTTGTCTCAAAGACTTCTGCATCGATTCCGTTTTGATAAGTCGTATCTAATCTGACCCATAGCATAAGACCGCCTTTAGCCCCTATAAATTTCTCAGACTCTAAATCAAGGGTTTGAAGACCACCTGCTGAAATTATGCCTTCTCTTCCTCTATAGGGACCAGGTATACTCTTAAAACGACCATCTATAGCTTTTAGTTCCACTTTACTATGCATCCTTTCACGTAAGTGATGAAGGTCTAGCCCACTTTGTATCTATCAAAGATAATTCTGGAAGTTCTTCTAGTTCCCTTGCTTTAGCAAGGAAAGTACATAGCGCTACTGTGAATTCTCTAAAAACAGAGAGATCCCTTAGTATCTGGGGGAGTAGATAAGGTTTTTTCGTATCTTCTATATCGAAAATAAGTTGATCGATTGAATAAACTACATCTTCCGCACGCTGAACGAGATCATTAAGTCCGTCTTTTTCAGCGCTTGTTAGGCTATCGTATACAGCCTTAATCTCCATAATTTCTATATAAGCATTTAAAATGCCTTCGTATCTTTTACATTCAACAATATATTCTTTAAGTAATAATGGTCGTTTGATGCGAGAACTCTCAAGTGCTTCAAAAGCTTCTCTTGCTCTTTTTACTTCATTTAGCCCCATATTAAGTTCCCTTATGCTTTCAGCGTCTTCGTAGAGTTTGGTAAAGACCTCTCCTGGATAATTCCTTGGATATTCAAGCCCTCGCCTTACATAGGTATAGAAGTAATATAACAATTTGGTATTTACAAGGCTCGCTGTACCACCTGGTTCTCTCTCTTCAGTTGGAAATGCTGTGAAATGGCTAACTAAACTACCCTCGTCGCCGATGTCAACTGCCATATCAAGAGCTTCGAATGCTTTTCGAACCTTATTTAAATCATAACCAAAAGCGCACTTCTCATATAAGGTTTTAAACTCATGAATATCAATGCGTTCTTTCTGATTCCATGAGTATTCTGCTAGGGCATGATAGTTTCTATCAAAGGCTGGATCAAATGTGCAGTATGCTTCGGAACCTTCTGAGCCTTCTATGCCTCCTAACTCTAACATTCTATATATATTCGTTAAGTAACTGACATAATTCATCCAAAAGTAATATCCAGGCATGGGACAAACAAAGGTTCTGACTCCTAGTCCGTTTGGTATCTCAGCTCTTACTTTCTCAGGAATTTCAGGATCATACCACCACCAATTAAAGATTAGATTGTCTCGTAGCCCTTCCTCTTCTAAACAGCGAACAAAATCTTCATTTAGAACATCCATATGGCGTGCCAGTTGATCATTCCATAGAGTTATATTATTTATACCTTTACGCTTTAGGTATTTAGCTAGCTTTAAAAGGTACGTTAGAACCAATTCTTCCTTAGATAGCCTAGAGCATTCTGAACACTTACACCACGGGCTAACCACCTTCTTCGGGTTATTTACATCAATGCCCATCTGATCTCTAACCTCGTCAAATCCTATATGAAACCAATCCACTCCATTCGGTATGAGGTACTTATCAATGATCTTATCTAAGATCTTGAATAGTACTTCATAAGTCTTAGGATTTGAGACACAGAAGCCATATCCAGTTGGGTTTCCATCTTCATCAATTGCAGATGTCTCTGGGAAGAGGCGAGGTATTAGGGTATTATGTCCATAACAATTAAACTCTGGCCTTATTATAACGTTACGCTTTGCACCGTAAGCTATAACATCTCCAAAAAAATCCTCTTGGAACATACGCGGAAGATAGGTCTCTTCTTTCCATCCTTTATCTGCGGAACTATAGTATCTTATAGTCTTCGGTGTGGTAAGTTGGGGGGAGCCTTCTATGGGTACCATGAGGAATTCAGTGAGCTTATCATCATACTGAAGCTCCCAACAGCCATATATGCCAACTCCAATAAAGTTCATCTTTAGGTCTGATGCATAGTCGATGGCATCTTTCCAGTCTTGTAAGGTCATGAGGTCAGGACCCCACTTTGATTCTATATAGAGACCGCGATATCTATAGTCAGGATAATCGCTTATCTCAACTTCATCTATATATAATTCACCTTGCTGGACCTCTAGTAGATGTGTGAAGGTTATTGCTCCATAAAGGGTACCCGCATCATCTGTTCCAGATATGATAATCTCTCCTGGCGATACTTTGAGAGTATACCCTTCTGGCTCTTCAGGTACATGTATCCCCTTTAACCTTGTACCTATAATTATTCTAACAGTATCTTTAGTCGTTATATCACTAATCGTTGACCCTCTAGGTTCTTTTCCGATCTTTTCTCCGATCCCCTTTGAGCCTTTTTTAACTGCCTCCCAAGCTAGTCCTTTTATATCTTCATCATAAACTAACACGCAGGCAGGTGCACTAGTTGACCCTAGGTAAAGACGATTTTTCCCAGTCTTTATCTTCTTAGGCCTGGGCAAGATGGTATAAGCTTTCATTTGTCTTGTACCTCCTACGCTAAACTTTATTATTTTCATGTCTTTAAACAGACGCTATCTGCAGCGAACTAGTTTGCTGCAGATAGCTCTATATCTTAGTTATTATTAAAGAGTTTCTCCTATCCTAACCTCGGAAAGAGGAACCTGATAATTGCAAAGATTGTGCTGACTCCGGAGTTACCTATGATACACCCAACGAATAATGGGGTCAGCATGTTCATTACCTTATGACCTCCCCATCGGTAGCAGAAGAATTTAATGAGCCAGACTGCAAAAGCAGTTACTCCATATGGTCTTCCGACGCCTACTTGTGATAGCAACCCTATTGGATGGAATGGCCACCACACGAACTTAAGACGCATGGCATAAAGGAATACAACCATTGCGGTTCCAAGAACAAGACCTATCATATATCGAGTCCAGTATCCAGCAGTACCTTGGAAGTTACCAGTTAGATCATCTACTTGATGCTTCCAATGTCCCAGCTTAAAGTCTACATACCTCATTGAGCTTCCACCTAAATTATAACCCGTCTTAATAACCATGACAAATAAGAGTACTACAGATAATGTAAATGCTAGGATTAATCCCCTTGTCATGCTACGCCCGCGTACATTGGTTTCTTCACCTAGTTTATAAGAATCAGCAGCATGGTTTGCTAGAACGGCCATTGTAGGTTCAATGTATGTGAGACCAACACTAAAAGCCACACCGCGTTGTGCAATAGCAAATGGGAAGAATCTAACTCCAAGTGAACTGAGTCCATTAAAGCCTACCCATACAGATGTAGGATGGCCTGCTTCAGCTCGGAGCCTTGCAAAACCTAAGGACCCAACAGCGTATAGAATGACCCAAGTAAATATCCATAATACTGGTGCGCCATAAGCTGCTTTTAGTAACCATGTTAATATTATAGGTAAGACTATTACACCTATTGCAGCTAACTTTGGTGGCATAGGAGAACTTTCATAATTAGCTGCATTTTCTCCCTTAAATGCGGCTCTAAAGAAGGCTTTGATTTCATTACGAGATACCCAAAGCATCATTAGACCAAAGATAGCAAGTCCGAATTCTTGTGTATTCTCTGTAACAGTAAATGCATTAAATACGCTCGTCACTCCAGTAGCAGCTACGAAAAATAGGAATAACGAAGTCAGAAGCTGGAAGAACCAGTAACTGAAGAGAACATCTAATGATATCAAGTACATTATACCCATAGCGCCTGGATTAAACGTTATGTTCCAATAGCTACGATGCCAGGCAGTGCTATATTCAGCAGTGGAAAAAGAACTACGCCACGCCTTTGTATCGATACTGTCATGTATGGCAGGGAACTGCGGAAGTATTGGGAAATATGCTCTGAGTTCACCGATTACCATTATGAATACAGTAACTCCCAAACCTACCCAGAAAAGCTTATTGTAGAATATATCTGGCCATACCTTACCTTCAGATCTATTTGTTAGATCTAAGATGGGTCTTGTAAGGGGATATCTAAGATGCTCAATAGTGGACCATCTTCTTTGTATGAGTGTTAGAAGGCACAGATATATAAGGAATATTAGGACTACCACTCCTGTAAGAAAGAGTAAGGGAGCGAGCCATTCACCCCAAGGCACTGGGGAATTCCCAAGAAGCCATCCTTGGAATGCGACCTTATTATCTGGATAAACCCATGGAGCAACTAAATCACGATAAAATCCGAGTTTAGTTGGGTTCCCCTCATATGCCTGCTGGAAATTAAAGGAGCAGGTAGCTTGTATATATAGGTTACTGGCAGCTACAAGTATAGCCGCTGTGACCATACTATAAATTACAATGAGTTCTCCGGTTTGGAACTTTTTCTTAAATATTGCGCTCAGCCCCATTAAACCTATTATAACTATCAGCGGTAGTGCTGATGGAGCAAGAGCTGAACCCGGGATACCCGGAGCCATGCTCAGTAAATCTCGAATGCGCCAAAATACAACTAAAACAATTAAGGCAATTGAAATTATAAGAGTTCTTGGAGTAAGACCTAACAACTTTCCACTTTGAGGTTTATCTTCTAAACCTGTAGTATCTTTCTTTAAATCTTTTGAAGCCATACTTCTTGTCCTCCGTTTCTTAATTCATATTTTGCTAGTTCTTTGTGTTGTAAAGAATAACTTATTATGTATGACTACTTGTTACGTTATATGTTACATATTCGACAAGAAGGATCAAATTCCTTCTTTAAAATATAAATAGATCTAAGTAAAATGCTGTTTTTCAATATATTAGGATATTTATTCCTCCTATGGTAGAAGGTCTATGCTCAATGAATACAAAGTTGGCTATATCAATATTTTAAAGGGTTCACAACATGAGCCGGCTCTATTAATATAGAACTAAATCCATCTTCACCATTGCAAAAGGTAAGCCCCTATTACTAGCTTTTAATAGCTAAGAGAATTATTTTAAGTGATAATTGTAAGTGTGTTTTGTCTTAAATAGAGACACCGCCAACCTTTAACTTCTATTTCTTAATTGACTACTCGTGTCATTTCTAGTATTATATAGTTAGGAATGGGCATACTTTAGTAATAAGCAGAGACCCAATTTATGAAAAATAAGAAAAAATCTGGTCAATATAGGATGAGAGAGCGCTAAAAAGTCCAAAGTTTTTAATATACCCACCTGGTATTGTAAATTACTTTTAAAGATAAATATTATACAATAAATGGGGTGCGAATGCAAGGTAATAAAATATTTGTTGTACTATTAACTTAAGGGGAGAAATGAAAATGGATAATATACTAAACGATAACCTCATATTTAGTATACAGCAATTAGGCGAAAAGTACCCAATAGCTAAGATTGTTCTTTTTGGATCCCGAGCCAGAGGTGATAACAGACCCAACAGCGATATTGACCTAGCCATTTTTACTTTGCCCGAATTTACTAATCCAGGATATTTATCTAGTGATATAGATGATCTTAATACGCTTCTTAAAATAGATTTTGTATTAATAAATAAGAATACTGATACAAATTTATTAGAAAGTATTGAGAAGGAAGGAGTGCTAATATATGAGCGGTTACAGAACTAAGTTTAAAAACTTCACTAATGCCGTTGAAAGGCTTAAAGAGGGAATCCTAAAGTTTAATAACGAAAATGATTTATTAAGAGATGGTTTAATACAAAGATTTGAGTTTACTTTTGAGTTGGCTTGGGAAACTCTCAAAGTTTGCTTTGAGAATGAAGGGCTTATGGGGATCAACTCCCCAAAAGCAGTGTTGCGTGAAGCGCTTTCAGCCGGTCTTATTGCTAATGATGAGCTATGGCTCAAAATGTTAAATGATAGGAATTCTACACCTCATATTTATAGTGAAACACTAGCGATTCAAATTTGTAATAGTATTATAGAAGAATATGCTACCGCACTTGATGAATTAACGATGCAAATTAAAAATAGATTTTTAGGATAAGTATAGCTGCTTTTGTCATGTCATAATATATTAAGCCTTTATTCAGTACGAATTTCCATTCATCTAATATTCTGGCCCCTGATTCGATGATTAGATAATGCTCTAACTACCATAAACGTCAAGTAATGTACACCTATGAATCTCAAGTAGGTAATGTAGAATATTATAGAAACAATTAAGCTAAGGCGTCTCGGTTGTACAGTATAGAGAGCTTTTGTACTTAAGGGAGATAAGTCCACTTTACAATTGGAAAATCAGACCTGCAATCATATAGTTCTATATTATAGCGTATTTTCCTACCTGACTTTAATAGGGGTACATAAGAGAGTAAACTGAATAAGGAAGCCCTATAGGGCTTCCTTATTTTATTAACCAGGTATAGAGATCTTTTCCCAGCTCTTGCCTCCATCATCTGTTCGTAGCATTAGACCTCCATCTCCAGCAACTAAAGCGGTAGTCTCTGATAAGACAACTAAAGCGCGCAAGGTTTCATTGAAGCCAGTATCCTTATACTGCCATGTATCTCCTCCATCATTGGTTACAAAGATAGAACCTCTCTTTCCAGCAGCATATCCAATATCTTCATTGAAGAACTGTACTTGATAGATGGTATCGTCAGCGATCTGTTTCATCTCCCATGTTACACCACCATCTAAAGTACGCCAGATCCTTCCTAATACTCCTGATACAAACCCGCGTTTCGAATCAAGGAAATATACACAAATCCCTCCACCTATTGGATTAGCATGCTTTACAAAACGTTCTCCGTATCCTTCCATTGTCATAGAGAGGTTATGGTCACCTACAGCCCAGATCTTATCTGGAGAGAGTGGGAACATGGATATGACTTTGGACATCTTATCCCATCGACCATCCTCGTGAACATTCCATATACGCGACCAACTGCATCCTGAGTCTGTGGTTCCCCAGATATGCTGGATCCCAGATATATAACCTACCTTTTCGTTGGTAAAAACCACATCATAATGGTATTTAGGACCAGGGACATGGCTAGTATCCACAGGTATCCAGGACTTGCCTCCGTCTACTGTACGGAACACCTTATCTCCCTGACCAGCTATCCATCCTAACTTATCATTTACAAAATCCATACCATAGAAATGTTCTTCGTAGTCTATCGGGACCATTTCCCAGTTGCAGCCCCCATCCTCTGTCCATAATAAAAGCCCATATAGTCCAAGTGCCCACCCTCTCTTCTCATCATGGAAGAAGAACCTACGTATATGTGGGAGTTTGTTGGTTCTAACAGAGTAAAGGGGAAACTCACCTGAATATTGTGGAGACTCTACGTGTTGAGGAAGGTAATGTACTACATCACGAATATCAGATGGTCTTAGTACTATATCGTTTTGCTCTTCAACCCATTTACGCCATGTACGCGATGCAACATACTGGTAACGTGGGTTACCTGTGATCTTATAACCATACGCCAAAGGTTCCATCATGTGATTAGCAAAAGAACCCGGCGCTTGAACTTGTAAAAGGTCATCATGAGGAGCATCAATGTATCTAAACCCTCCAACTCTCTCATCCCACAAGGCATCAATAGCCCAATCTAGGCCCTTAAGGAAACTCTCCTTTGCCAATGGATCACCAGTAGCTTTATGATACCGTTGGATACCTGTGAGAGTCAGAGCAACCATGAAGCTCTTCCCTATAGGGCATGTAGGATCATCTAAGCATCCTCCTGAGTAAACCCAGGCACCAGTCTCTTTCACCTGTTCTCTAGCGCATATGCTGACGACTTTTTTAGCAGCATCAAGATACTTTTTATCAAGGGTATACTCATATGCATACATAAGCGCAATGAGTCCCCAACCAGGCCTTCGAGCTCCTGGTCGATTCTTATAGCGAGGACCAAGAACATTACCCACACAACTAGCAAAGAAGTCCCCCATAGAAACGCCATGTTGATATGCTCGAGGTTCACCCAAAAAAGCCCAATAATCGAAGAGCCCCTCTAACCATGCATGCCCTAGATCTACACCACCATCAGTATGATCTGTACTATGTGCATGTGGAGCACCAATAAGGTGAGAATCTGGAGCAGACTTATAATGAATAATATCTGTATCCATCATATGACGGACTCTAGATAAAGCAAAATCAAAATACTTACGATCTCCTGTACGTGCGAATTGCAGGAAATAGGCATGACCCCAATCATACTCATTATTTAGCCAACCTCGCGGCATGGCATCGTATCGACTATCTCCATAATCTCTATAACCGTATTCATCCAGTTCTTCCTGTGTCTTTAAGATCTGCTCATAACATTTTTCCACTTTCTCTTCATAGGAAGGGTTCTTCTCAGGATCATACGGTGCTAGCTCTCCAAATGCCTTTGTTTTGCATATCCACTCAACAGGTGGAACCAGTATAGGTCGTTGGTTAACGAGTCTAGCCATATCAGAAGCGCCTGGAGCATTATCCCCTAACCATATCCATATATCGTGAGTCTGGGCCTCTCCCTGAGCACAAAGGGTTCCAGCGTTAGAATCATCTAGTAATTTTATAGATAAGGTGGAATCATTAATAGCAATGGCTTTAGGGAAACGCTGCCAAAAATCAGCTACACAAAGTGTAAATAAACCATCGACTTCTACAGAACCATTATATCGCCCTTTTACTTGGCGTCCGTCAATCTCATAAACTGATGAAGATACCTGCTTAAGTTGGCTTGCTATATCTTCATTGAACTTTAAAGTTTCATTATCTTTTAGCTTAAAATCTATATTTACATTACGTAAATGTGTGCCTTGAACCTCAGAGCATTGGTTTATTATTGAATGCTCCATGCGAATTAAAGGAAGACCTGCATAGAAGTGAAAGCGATATTCATAACGGTAAGCGTAGTCTTGAGCCGCATAGTTCCCTGAGGAAAAAATAATGGCATGCAAGGGGCCATCACGCTCTATCTTTATTACAGTTGGGTTCCCTTGCTTATAGAGGGTACCATCTGTCTGCTCTACAGTAGAGTCATACCCTATGATAGATGCTGGTTCCCCGTTTACCATGATCTTATCTATTAGAGTTGGACTATTATAATGTGGTATTCTAAGGGACATAACTCCTGTATCTATCAGTATTTCCCCGATATTTTCTTCTATAGAAAGAGTATGGGGGTGAGGAGTGCTGTTACTCCCATTAGGATGATTATAATAGTATTTTCCACCATCTTTCATATCTGCTATTAAATCAACAAGTAACCACCTTACACTCCCATCAGGCCACATCACAATAGGTTCTGTTTGGCATTCAATCAAATGTCCATCTTCGTCGCGTAACTTAATTGTATCTTCAGGTCTGAATTCTCCACGTGGAAATGGAACTCCTGATGAAACTGGCCAGTTTACACCAGGTGTCACAGGTGTATTTAGAAAATATTTCAGATCATTCATAGTCTCTATCCTCCTCTAAAGCTAGCCCTACTTAAAAGATCCGCTTTAACGAAAAGGGTTGACTCAGTAGCTTCTTTAAGCCCCCGCGGCCAACCCTTTCTGAACAATACTATAACAATTAACCTACTTTAAGAGGTCCTTTACATTAACCATCTTTTTGGTAACTATGGACTTATTTGCAGCAACGCCTGTGAGTATAGACATGGCTCCAGCCCTACTACCAGCGGAATGGCCTAGAGGATCTGGTATATTTTCTCTAAAGAGCATATCCTTCAACCTTACGTCTCCTCCACCGTGTCCTCCAGATGCTCTTTCTATTGTATACGTCTGCACCCCTCCAAACAAGGGATAGAAACTTATATCATCAGAAGTTATAGGAGTTATATCTCCTTTAGCTGCTTTGAAACGATCTATAGACTTACGACGAAGTTCTGTTCTCTCAGCAAAATTGCGATTTTCTTCTGGTAAGAAGGAGTCTAATTGACCAGCTTCTAGCCTTCCCTTGCTACCGTTTATAGCCACTTGCCAACCTTCAAACGGTACATATGAACTAAGGGTATAAGCCATCTGCACGCCCTTCTCGTATTTCACAGCAACTGTCATAGTATCATAGATATCAATTGTAGGTGAAAAGACGCATCTATCACGAATATAGCCATCTTCAAACTCTGCATCTAGATAATATTCTTTCGTGCCTGTTTGTCCTTTAATATCTAGATAGAATTCACATTCAGATGCTTTTGAACAAACGAGACATCTTTCACTAGGAGTATATCTATTATCTCCATAGAACTTACGGCTACCAAAAGCAAAGACTTCCTCAGGTTCTTGATCGAGCCACCAGTTTACCATATCAAAATGGTGTGTTGCCTTGTGAACTAAAAGCCCACCAGAATTAGCCATCTGAGCATTCCACCTATGATAATAGCTGGCACCGTGGACTGTGTCTAAATACCAGTTGAACTCGACTGAATAAATATCACCAACTATTCCTTCCTTAAGAAGTTCTTTGACTTTAGTGATATATGGAGCGTAGCGATAGTTAAATGTTACTACTAACTTGCCTTTGCTCTTCTTCTCCGTTTCTAATATAGCCTTGCATTTGACTTCATCTATAGTCATAGGCTTTTCAGTTATTACATCCTTGTCATACTCTAGAGCTCTGATTATGTATTGATGATGTACAGAGTCTTTAGTAGTGACTATAATTACATCGGGGTTCTGCTCCGCGATCATTTTATCAAAATCAGTATAGCAAGGTATATCCCTTTTCAACCATCTGCAGGCAGTTTCCATTCTTGTACGGTTAATATCGCAAAAACCTACAAGGTCAGCGACATCAGAGTATTCATTTAACAAAGATTTTGCAAACATGCTTTGTCCACGGCTACTTACGCCTACTAGACAGTAACGTTTCTTCTCCATCTCACATCAAACCCTTTCTCATACACATTATTAGAAACTAAACTGACCGGAGATTATATGAGTCCTATCGAGTGTAGGATGAGTTGAAGAGCTGTACCTTATTTCAAGATTCTTTAAAGACACACCCACCCCACAGGTATACCTATTTCCTACATTAGTGGTCATGCCTCCCGCTTGAAAAGCAAAGCATCCTCTTCTATATTCCCCACCATAATGTATGTTCTTGTCTGCGATATCAAAGGCTAATAGCATATCGTCTATAGGTTCTATTGCTACTCCGAACCGGAATGATGGAATGAGATCTTCAGATACCCCACCCTGTTCTTTAACTATGCCAGCTAAGTTCATTCCTGACAAGCCTAAACTCACTTCTCCAAGTCTAAGTAAAACACCTAAATCTAGAGCTAGGCCGTTTCTGCGTACACCGAGGACATCCTCAGTATAGCACTTTATATTCGCGCCCATTAAGAGCTCATCTTCTGTGCCATAGCTACTACCAAATGAGATTACTCCTAATGCTTCGTTTACTTTTTCTACTCCTATAGGTTCACCATATTGTCCCCTTGTTACTAGTTCAGCCTTTGTTGACAGAACTCCAAAACCAAGACCTGGCTTAGAATAAAGCATCCCCATGTATTTATAAAAGCCAAACTGATTCCCAAACACAACTCCAATATCTCCGCTATCTAAATTAGCTATTGCAGCTGGGTTAAAAAATATGCTTCCGTCACCTTGGGCAACTCCAGTAAATGCATTTCCCATACCCGTACCTCTAACGCTGGGCTTCAATTCATAGGCTGGATAGGCAAAGGTAGGTAGTGCCAAGGATAAGACAAATGCCAATATCAGCGCACAAACTAATCCTCTTTTTTTAGATAATCTCATAACTTTTATCCTCCTCACTTCCTAATTTTTAGTTAGATACGTATACAGTATGGGTCTCTGCAACCTCACCAGTTTCATATACAATTTGAACTATATAAAAGCCTCTTGGAACCCTATCACCATTATCATCCGTTAGATCCCATTTATACGGATTAGAATCTCCTAACTCCACATTTAAGACTGCATTACCAGATATATTATATACTCTTAGAGAAGCAGGAGAAGTTATGTCATAATATATACTAAGAATATCTGATACTGGATTAGGTCCTGGTACAAAGGTTTTTTCTATAGGTATTGCTATAAATGTCTTTGAAACTGATGATAGTATCTGTCCGTCTTTCTTAAGAGTCAATGTAACAGTATATTCATCAACACTATCGTATGTATGAGTTGGATTCAAGTCAAAGCTAGTATTTCCATCTCCCAAGTCCCACTCCCACATATAATTTGCTCCAAGAGAATTTAAAGCTGGATAGCATGCCTCAGTTAAGGTTATAGTATTTGTGTCAGTATCAACTGAGTAGTAGAAATCCATATCTACATACTCTTGTATGCATATATCATCCCAATAAATATTTCCTCTACGGGACGTGCTGACTACGCCTCCCTTTATATTTGTCCAAAAGCCAATATAATTCGTACCTGCAGGGGGGTCCACTATAATCCACCTATGAATCCATTCTCCATCGGGGGTAGAATTTATATCGCCAAAATTTATAGCCCCGTTATTAGTCCCCCATGCAAGATCTGATTCGAGCTGACTATGATCATATATACATGACGTATCAACATTACTACTTTTTACATTAGTGGCGTAATCAGTATAACTTTCATAGAAAATTATATTAGGCATGACCCTTGCAATGTTATCCCTAAGATAATTAAAGGATATTTTGTAGAGTCGTCCTTCTTCAATCGGGACTACTTGATAGAAAAAGCCTTCTCGTTTTTTTGCTACCTCCTCTACTATTTCTATTCTCCCAGAATAATTTCCGCTAACAACGTGTTCATCACTTACACTAAAAAACATATGGTGCTCTTTTGCTCCTGATCTTATATATCCCCACCCAACTGGAATCCCATCTACATCAACCTCTTCGAATGATGGGTTTTCCAATAAGTTGGGAGCAGCAAATGCGAAGGAAGCGATGATTAATATAAGAAACATAGCGATTACACATGATAAAGACCGCATATATTTACACATGAAACTATCATCTCCTTTTCTTTTGTATGACTCAGACTCTTTTTCCTGATACATGATTCTTAATCATTTCCCTACAGTATAAACCAATAAGGTTTTGTCGGCCCTTTAAACACCTCCTACTTCCTTATGTGCCTTTGATTTGAGAAGCGCCATTCAAAAGGCTTTGTCTTCAATAGATGCAAGACTTGTTACGTCATGTGTTACATATTCGACATAACCCTTACAATTCCTTCTTTTTTAGTAGTTCCATTAAAAATTCAACAATAGAGGGAGGCTGTAATTGTCCGCCAGCCCCCTATGCATAGGTATAAATAAGTCTCATATACTAATCCACAAACTGTACCATAGAGAGGTCATCCCAATAGAGGCTCCCAGAACGGGACAAGTCAACTGTGCCTCCTTTTGTATTTATCCAAACACCAATCTCGCTAGTGCCTTTAGGAGGTTTCACCACTATCCACCTTTGAATCCATTCTTGATCCTTTGATGCGTTGTCTGAAAGTCTTACCGCTCCATTATTAGCAACTACTTCCCACGAAAGCTCTTCTTCCAAAATACTATAAGAGTGTATACATGAATCATCAATGCTTGTAATTCTTCCGCCATCACTATCGTAGAATATTATAAAGGGCATAGCTGCCTTGATATTATCTTTATTATAATTAAAGGTTAGTTTATAGAGTTTATCATCTTGAACCGAAACGTTCTGGAGATAAATACCTTCTAATTTATTTGCTTTTGCATTTGGATCTATTACTCTTACTTCTACCTTCCCTGAATACTTTCCACTTAGCGCCTTTTCGTCGCTTACACTAAACGCTATAGTTCCATTTTTCTCTTGAGCATTAGTCTCCCATGCAATAGGTAACTTACCTTTATCTACTTCTTCAAATGATGGGTTTTTCAGTAAGTTTGGAGTTCCCGCGAAAACAAAGCAAGACATAGATAAGACAAGAACTATAACCCCTATACATGATATAAATCGTACATATTTATACATGAAACTATCATCTCCTTTTCTTTTATATGAGGCGATCCGTTTTAAGAAGTAGTATAGATAATTTTAATGACGTTCCTACTCCCAACAACGCGAATATCTAATCTTTAGCCCTTTGAACACCCCCTATACTCTTATATTTATATTTAAGAGTATAACAAGAAATTCAATTAGTAGTTCATCTGTATACATACTCGTTACGTTATATGTTACACATTCGACATAGAGTTTCCGATTCCTCCTCTTTTCTAGTAGTTTCTCCAAAAATTTATAAGATCCTTTAAAAACAAAGGAGGCTACGGTTATAAACCGCTTGCCTCCTAACTTTACGCATCCTAGATATAAAGGACTGTATCTACTCTACGAAAGGTTCTACTGATATATCATCAAAGTAAACCACGCCTGCACGGGACCAGTCAACTGTACCTGCTTTCGCACTTCCACGAATCTCAATCTGGCTAGTGCCTACAGGAGCTTTCACCACGACCCATCTCTGAATCCACTCTAAATCCTTCGATTCTTTATCTGAAAGTCTCAACGCTCCATTGTTAGCAAGTACTTCCCATGAAAGGTCTGCTTCTAAATTACTATAAGAATGTATACATGAATCATCAATGTCTACGATCTTTTCACCATCACTATCTTGAAAAACGATATATGGCATAACCATACTAATATTATCCCTGTAATAATTAAAGGTTAATTTGTAGAGTTGACCTCCTTTAGCTGGAACTGTCTGCCTAAAAATGCCTTCTAATTTCTTAACCTTTGGCGGGTCAGCTATTACTGTCACTCCTATCTTAGCTGAACTTTTTCCACTTAGGGCTTTTTCACCGCTCACGCTAAAGGTAACCGTCCCATTAGCCAAACCATCTGTTAAGGTTCCCCATTCAGCAGGAAGCCCATTTCCATCAGCCTTTTCGAATGATGAGTTTTGTAGTAAATTCGCAGAATTTGCAAATGCAAAGGGGGACATAAATAAGATAAGAAGGATAGCCATTAACCACGAGATGTTTCGTAAAGATTTACACATAAAGTTATCGTCTCCTTTTCCTTTTGTTTAAATGAAACGCTTTCTCTATACATTGTGAATTGATTGATAAGTATCCATTCATCCGATATTAAGAATGGAATTCTATAGTAAGATAACTGGTATGCACACCAGTTACGTTATATGTTACATATTCGACATAAATTTTAAGATTCCTCCTACCTACTAGTAATTTCTCTAAAGATTAATAAGATCCCCTTTTAAAAACAAATGGACGGCATTTAGCCGTCCTATACTCCATTTGTCAATGAACTTATAGGGACTCAATCAAGGAATTCATGTTTACACGTGCAGTACGCAAGTTTGTATTAAACCGTCCTTTAAAATTGTTATTGAGCTACCTCAGATATACCTATTGGGCTTGTAGAATCTCGAATTATCAGATTAGTCTCAACTACATCTACAATAGGCTTAGATACCGGTTCTTCTTCTAAATCAAATAAAAGTTCCACTGCTCTACGTCCCATATCAAATCCATCTATTGTTATAGTAGTTATTGCAGGATGAGTAAATTTCAGTATGGATTTGCTACCACTGAAACCAACAACTGAAACGTCTTCAGGTACTCGTAGGCCTATATCTTGTAGAACTTGTACACTAAATATAGTTGATTCATCATTTAATCCCACAAGCACTGTGGGTCTCTTAGATGGTGGAGAGCCCATATATCGCAAAGTCTCTTCCTTACTAAGACCATAAGTCCAGTCTGCTGAGGTTTTAAGGTCCAATTCTTTAAGGACCTGCATTAATGCTTTAAACCGTTCTTGTGGAACAGGTTCTTCACTAGAAGGCATTACAAATCCGATACGTTTGTGACCTATGGAAGTCAAATATTTAATAAGATTATATGCAGACTCAAAATGGTCTACTCCCACCCAATTGCAACCTTCTACTCTCTCACTACCTCCAACAACTACAAGAGGTGACTCAAATTCAGCTAAACGCAAACATTGTCCAGGAGTTAATAGCGAACCAATCACAACAAATCCAGACAAACCATTAGACCTCATTTTATGGCTTAGATTATCAGGAGTCAGATCATTAGTTGTTCCTTCAATTAATGTTAGATTGCGTTTGTACCTAAACGCAGTGAAAGTAAGCCCTTCAAGGAGTTCTGAGAAGAACCCACGTTGAAAAACATTCAAACCACCCAATATTATCAAGCCAAACCCTTCTGAACGATTTGAAATCACTTGAGGCCTATAACCATATTCTCTCATTATCCTTAAGATCTTCTTACGAGTATCATCTGAAACCCCAGGCTTATCATTAAGAACACGAGATACAGTAGCTACTGAAACATCGGCTATTTCAGCTAATTCTCTTGCACCTATTTTCCTTCTCATATCTTCTCCTTCTCCAATAAACTTAAATATTTGAGTGCTTATCCGTATACTATTTGTATATTAGTATATCACATTAGTTTATATCTATCAAGCTCCAAAAGAGTATAAAAAATGTAATATATCCACATTATCTTTACAGAGAACTCTATGAGTAAATCAAATATGTACTTATCACGGTATATTATTAATGATATTATAAGATAAGAGAAGAATGATTGCAAGTCATAAAGATATCTAAAAGAAAAGGGGATTTATCCTTAGGATTCACAAAGGATAAATCCCCCTTTATATATCTACTTACCGAAGATTCGCTTAAAGAAGGTAACTATAGGGGACTCTAATTTCTTTTTCTTTCCTAATCCGAGTGCCTCCATCATCTCTTCAATGCTATCCTCTTCGCCTGTTAAAGTATGTCCAGAAGTCTTAGGATCCTCTAATTTTAAGGCTGGGCTCCGGCTCCATTTTAATGGAGCAAGACTTTCATTGTAAGCCTTTTGACTTAAAAGATTCCCCACATTAACTGCAAGTGGGTTATTTATAACTAAGTCACGCATTACTAGATACCTGAGATCCATTAGCTTGTTAGCATAATTTTGATCAATCTTCTTCTTATTTTGGACATCTCTAGCCATCCGATAGAGCGTTATGTGTAAGTCAGTGACATTAAGACCTGTACGTAGAAAAGCTATCCTATCTTTGATTGTCTCGTCATCACCTACTGCTGCTTCTGCCTCATTTAACAGGGAACGCAATTTCTTTATCTGTTCGACAGTAAATTTATCTTCGGCGATATCAATCCCTGCCGTGGTCTCGCCTATATCTTTAGTTATCTCTTCAAGAAAGAGAAAATACTCCTTAATGTACTTAGCTCCGGCTCCGAAACCAGATCCACAGTAATCATCGAGTATCTCATCGACTGAGAGACTTGGATTCCAATTAAGCTTTGCAGTCACGTAATAGTTTAACCCGTGTAATGCCCAATAGTGTATGACTGAGTCAAAGTCAGTTGCCATTAGCCCTCTCTCAGCAAGAAAATTCATAGAATCAACTAAGTAATTGGGAATGGAATGAGCTAGACCAGTAAACCATCCAGTTAATATCACGTTTGGTCTCCAGAACATTTTTTCTGCTCCCATTTCTGCCCACTTGTCCCAGCCTGCAAGGTCAGCTGAAATATACCTTATAACCAAATTAGGATGAACCTTCTCACGCACTGGTGGTAATTTATATCTACTATATGCATCAGCTACAAGTAAAAGGTCCGGATAAACCGCTGCTACTTTCTCCGCCACAGCGTTATAAAAGGCTAAGTGCCTATCAGTTAGGGAAACATACTCTACATCTTGAGGGCCTTTTGAATAAGTGATGGTTAGTGTAACTTTAGGACCATCAAGTGCATCCAATGCCTTACAATTCTCACATACGCAAAAACCTAGAGTTTGACCGTCATTAGGAGCAATAGAAATACTCTTTAACGAACGATTTCGAGTGGCTTGAGCTATTACATCATTAGCCACAGCCTCAATTACCTCTGGATTCGATGTACAAAGCTTAGCTCGTGAAGGAGCAATGTGTTGACTACGTGAACCATTACCTTGTAGCGCAAACCAATCAGGATGAGCTTTACCATATCTGTCCCACCAATCAGTATACGCATGTCTTCCAGTTATACCCAACTTGCCTCCGAATCTATGCCAAGTCCTCCATTCCACAGGAGATTCTGGCTGTGACGCCTCTATCCACGCTACTATAGCAGAATCTGGCATGAGCATAAGCTGTTGTACAAGGTCCGCTAAACCATTAGGTACATTGGTCCAACGCGTGTGTCTCTGTCCCACTAGGGGAGTATACTGCCTCTCAAAAGGAGCAACAGCCACTGTGGAACCTTTAGGAACTACCTTACCAAGTTGTCCGGGCCACAGGTATCTAAAGCCCAACTCTTCTAAAAATTCAATCACCGCGTGCCTGGTGCCACCTGGATCACTTGTTCCTTTAGGTCCTAACAAAGCTACTACATTACTAGCTACTTTAACTATTATACCTCCAGGACCTAGATCTTTACTCGTTAATCCCAGACGTTTTGCTAGGTCACCCTCACCTACTAGTACATAAACATCTGCCACAATACCGTTAGGATCAGGAATTATCTCACCGTTACTTACATCGACATTTCCAAGGAGATTCTCGTATTGTATAGGAAGCTTTGCTCCAGTCATTTCAAAGATATGGTTTACAAGAAGATTAGCAGCTTCCTGCTCAACCTCCCTATCATCCTTTGATCTCCCCGAAGGATTAGGCAGCACAATAACGGCCTTACCTACCCCATCTTGGACTAAAACCACTTCTGCTGCTGCTATGGTCTGACTAAAGAACGACGTTATAAAAAGAAGTGTAATTAGAAAGATCAATTTATATTTACGTCCTATACTTAGCATTTCTTCAACCTTCCTTTCCGTTACCTTATTTGTAAAATATGATTATAAAATAAAAATGCAGACTATATCTTTTATATAACTCAATGGTACTTATCCTTATATTTATCGTATTCATCAAGCATAGCCATGAAGTTATCGTATTTCGTTCCTTTAGCTATAGAATGACTAGGGCCTAATATAAAGCCACCGCCAGGTCCTCCCTTTTCCATAGCCTCACGAACATTCTTTCTAACTTCATCCATTGTACCTTCTATTAAAAGTTCAGTAGCGATTCCACCCCAAAAACAAAGTCTACCTCCAAACTTCTTCTTAAGAAGTCCAACATCCATGCCTGCTGTTGTCTGTAGAGATTGATAACATTCTACACCTGCTTCGATAAACATCTCCATAAGGGGTATATTATTTCCGCAGTTATGTAAGATGACTTGTTGATCCATCTTTTTAAGATTGGCTATTCTCTCTTTCATAGCTTCATAAGAAAATTCTCTGAACATTGAAGGAGATATTAATGGTCCATTGCTCCCAGCCATATCCTCTTCAAGGAGAACACCATCCTGTCCAGGTCTTATATAGTATTCGTCTTTAGCTATAGCCATTGTTATGCACATCTTAACTGCGGCCTTAATTACTTCAGGCGCTTCAATATACATCATCAAGCCTCGTAGAGTACCTCCTGGACGTGGCATAACCCCTAATCCGCCAGAAGAGCCTGCAATATACCTATCCTGACCTAGCTTTTCGAGTACATAGTCACAAGCCTCAAAGATACTTGGATCTGGAGTCACATCTCCTATATCACGTTCAAAGGATTCCTTTGTAAATTTTTGTTCTTCAAGAACAGGATCTTTTACCTTAAATATCTCATTTGAGACCTCTGAGACGCGATATATACGACCGTGCTTGTCTTCCCAAGTATCTTCTGAGATCTTCTTCGGTGGATCTGGCTTATAATCCTTAGGCGGAAGAATGGGCGCTTCTTTGAAACATATGATATCTACTTGATCGATCTTTTTATAGAATTCCACTGTATCTTCCTTATAGCTATGAACTAATTCATCTCGCCGCCCAGCCCACATAGCTAATTGAGATTCGATCTTATTCCTTACAAGTGTCTTACGCCCTATCACCTTCTCAATTATATCGTAATCTACAACATAGAATCCTAATGGTATTTCATCAGGTACTTCACGTCTTATAGCAGCAGATACTCTCTCTTTAGAGTTAATAAAAATCCCCTCCTTTCAAACCTTATAGATCTCTGATGCGTTATCGTGGAACCACATCTTACCTATTTCAAGAGCACGTTCTTCTGTAATTTCCCCTGATTCTATCCTCTCCCCAAGCACACTAGCAACTACTTCACGCGCCATTACAAGATGACCAACTGCCTTCTGTACCACACACCTGTAATCCGCTCCAAAGGCTATGATCTTATTTAAAGGTACTAAATCTAATATCTCGTTAAGGACATTTACAGTTAGTCTTTGAGAGACCACAGGGCACCAACATAGGTTTAAACTAACATTAGGAAAGTTCTTGCCTATTATAGCAGCATCTCTAACCATAGGCATTCCTAGATGAAATAGATCAAAGTGTACATCTGGATAACGTATAGCAAGATCTATTGTATATTTAGGATCAAGCTCACGAAAGTCTCCCCAAACACCAGCATGAACCGCAATGGGCATATCAAGGTCAGCAACAGCACCAGCCAACTTGTCAAAGAGGTAATCCCTTAGATGAAATGGTTTAATTACTCTTTGGCCAGCTCTTATCCTTTTAAAGAGCGCGTTTGCTTCCCCCTCATCTGGTTCAAATCTATAAAAAGATTTTGTTTTAAAGCCTACTACTACTTTAGTCTCCTTCAGCTGATAAAGCCTATGGATACTTGCATCTACTAGATCATCGAGAGTATTTATGCGTATTCCAGTGGATTCTCCTAATCTCTCAAAGGAGTCTGCAGTTGTACCTGATACATCTATAGGAGCTACAACCCTAAATAAAGGATCATCCTGAAAATCAGTACGCTCAACACATGTCAGAACCACCCTGGCTTTGCATCTCTCACTTAGAATACGTGTATAGAGCCCACTGGTGTTATCCGCTATAATCGCGTCTGCTAATCTATTTATAGTTCTATCATTTATCTCTTCGATCCCATATAACTCTCGAGCAGTGATAATGGCAGCTCGAGCATGAGAGCCCTCTTTAACCCTTTCCCAATAAGGAGCTATTTGAGGCCACCATTCTGATACATCTTTATACCCTGGATCTCTCATGGTGTTTTTAAACTCTACTGGTAGGCCAGCTGATACCAGGTCATTCCGAATATAGCCTGCGAAGAAATTAGCCCCACTGTACTGGTAACTAAGGTACGCCTTTTCTGGGGGTAAGTGCTCATGAGCATCTACTATAGTAAGCTCAGCGAGTTCATTATAAAGAGCCTGGGTCACACGGGATAATTTCATTTTTAAGTCTCCTTTGAAACCTTAGTTAGTCTCTTTCTAGCCATTCTTCAATAAGCTTTTCATCTTCATCTGTCCATGGCATTATATCTTCATCTGATAAGTTGTCCCATCCACTGTAGATACGCGCCATTGTCTCTTCATAGGTCCCTTGCTTCTTTTCTTCCTCTCGCCACTTACGGAAACTCTCTTTATTATACCTTTCGTTCCTAGCAGCCACTTTTTCGTAGTCAACTACCTGCCTAAACATATCATCCATCTCTTTGACTATATCAGGTCGGTTTTTAGCTAGATTATGAATTTCATCTGGATCTTCTTTGACGTTGAAGAGCTGAGGTTCGTATCCAGTGTAGACTATATACTTCCAATCACCATGCCTGAACATAAAGATATTTGCATTACGGCATTCACCATGGTACTCACATATAACCCAATCAGGTCGCGGGCTCTCTCCTCCAGTTAATTCTGGCATAAGGGAATATCCGTCTAAGCTTTCAGGATGTTCAAGATCTGCCATATCCATAAGTGTTGGATATATGTCTACTAAAGAGACGAGTTTGTCCACCTTAACTCCTTGGGATACCCCTGGGCCTGTCACTATTAAAGGAACACGAGCTGAAGGCTCATACATATTCATCTTGTAATACATATCATGTTCCATTGCCATTTCACCATGATCACTACTAAAAATAATGTAGGTATTTTCAGCGAGTCCCATTTCCTCAACTGCTTCCACGAGTTTACCTACCATGGCATCAACCTCTGCGATCATTGCAAAGTATATATGACGTACCAGTTTCACCATTTCTTCAGAAAAACCATACTCCCAGTTCTCAGCAACTTTTTGAAAATGAATAACAGGGTGTACTTCCTTATCCTTCTTTGGAATAGTGATCCCTGATTCCTCTATCATATCCATGTACCTTTGGGAAGTGAAGAAAGAAGGATGAGGTGTATGTATACCTAAATATAGCATGAAGGGCTTTCCTTCATCAGACTCAATGGTTTCCTTTATCCATTCGATGCTTTTATCTATGTTATTCCAATCGCCTTTGTGAATCCTTGGATCATCGTCATCTGTAACTTTAGGTGGACCTATTCTGATTGTAGGTCTATGTATATTTGCTGCACCTGCCCATGAAGTTACACGTGAACGTATTGAATGGTAACCAGATAGATAATCTGTCTTACCAAATGTAACAGTCTTGTATCCAGCTTCATCTAGTTTAGTCCTAAAGGTAGGGGCATCTTCTTCTAATCCTTTATGGTTATTCCACCCTTCGCAATTATGAGTAAATTGTCCGCTCCACATGCTTGCACGTGATGGACAGCAAACAGGGCTATTACAATATGCATTCCTAAACTGTACCCCTCTGTCGACAAGTGCATCAAGGTTAGGAGTTGCACGCACCATGGCAGAGTGCTCCATATTCCCCATAATCCTTCCATCCATACTATCACAGTGGATAAAAATAATGTTCTTCTTCATCTTATGTGCTCCTTTTTAAAGCTTAGAATTTTATAGGATCATCAGTCAATTGAGACCACCTTTTAATCTTCTCTCTTAACTCTCCTATCAATGAAGTGTATTGGCTATCTTTAACTAAGTTATGTGTCTCATATGGATCCTCATTTAAATTATAGAGCTCATCTTCCCCTCTTAAACTACAGTTATATTTCCATCCTTCTGGTGTTATAATTGTACGAATAGGATCGTTTATAGCTTCTAAGGCTTCCTCGTTTGTGCTGATAAGATCCTTCCAAAACTCTGAGATATGATCTTTTCGGAGGTCTTCTACGAACTTAAAGTTCCCTCCGCTCCATTCAATGAAAACATCTTGTTCCTTTAATTCACCTTCACCAGAGAGATATGGAATCCAGCTGTGGCCTTGAAGGTGCTCTGATATATCCTGACCCATAAGTTCTAATAAAGTGGGAACAAGATCTATTTGGCTAACTGGAGCCTTTATCCGTCTACCACCACATTCCATGCCTGGTATCTTAATTAAAAGAGGTACTTTCACAGCCTCTTGAAACATGACAGCCTTAGTTAAAAGATTATGGCTCCCCATCATATCACCGTGATCGCTGGTATAAACGACTATGGTATTTTCCATTAATCCTAGTTCCTCAAGTTTATCGATGATCTTACCAATCTGTGTATCCACCTGACTGACTAGGCCCCAATAATTAGCTATCAACCGTCGCCAGTCAGATTCAGTTCTCAATGGAAGACCATTCTGTCCATACTGACGAAGGCCTCTACCCATAAGTCGCGCGGCTAGAGACTGGTCTTCTTTGAGCTCATTATGGAAAGTAGGAGGTAATGGTATCTCGTTCGGATCATACTGATCATTACATGGCCCAAAGAACGGCATATGAGGTTCAAGAAAATTCACATAGAGAATAAAGGGCTCTCCTTGAGTCTCTTCCAAAAACTCGCACGCCTCTCGGGCAAGGTATGCTGATTTAGTAAACTCTTCTGAAAGGCTTGAGGCATAGCCTCTAGAAAACTCCAAGAAACCATCTTTAGACCTTTTATCTGGTGGAAATCCCTTTTCAGTTAGGAAGTGATGGTAGGTACTATGTTGCGTCTTATCCCTTCCTTCAGAGTAGTGATTTCTATAGGAATCTTCAATGCTCCGCCATTCTTCGAACCCGTGTTGTGGGAAGATCTCGTCTCCAAGATGCCACTTTCCAAAGTAGCCCCTTTTATACCCCGTGTAATCCCCAAGCTCTGGAAAACAAGGTGTATCTGGAGAAAGGGGAATGTTATTTGAAACACAACCATTAGTATGGGGGTATAGTCCCGTCATAATGCTAGAACGCGATGGAGTACATATTGGTTGTGTCACATAACAATCATCAAATACTATACTTTGGTCTGCCAATTTATCTAAATTCCGCGTATCAATCTGAGAATTGCCATAGGCTCCCATGGTATTAACGGAATGTTCATCAGTGAATATAAAGAGTAAATTAAGGGGCTCTTTGCGCTTCATGGAAACACCTCCCGAAAGATTTTATCCTAAATACCCTAAATTTGCTAATCTCTTCTTTATTTCGTCTTCATCTTCTTCAGAATAGGCACCATTTTCAGACTTCTTTACTAGTACGTTGCCCTCCATATCTTCTGGAACTTCAATACCCATAATGCTGAGTACAGTTGGTGCTATATCGCGTAAATCTAAATTTTGTAATTTGCCTAACCCGGGTATTCCAGGGCCTGCCATGGCAAAGAAACCATACTGTCCGTGGCCACCATCATCTGGACCTAGAGTAGTCTCATGAGAATAGAGAACGCCGCGGCCATAGCCTATGAGCTCGCTGATATTCCAACGGCATTCGTCAAAGTTCATGAATAGGTCTGGTCCAAAACGTGAGCGAGGGCCAGGATGAATCTCGGTTCTACGGAAGACCTGAGTATTCAATTTTTCTCCGTTAGGGCCTGTTATTGCCTTCATCTTCTCTGTTAACTCATCCAATACCTTATGATAATCACGGGGCTCTATAACGCCTTGTGGTTCCCTATGGCGCATATTTAAATATATTTGTCCGGTATAACCAGTAGCCCATGCCTTTGTCTGGCTCCAATCTATGTCACAGTTTCGCAAGGGTGTGAGCTTATCTGGATAAGTATTGACTTTCATATACCCTTCTTCTATAAGCCACTCGTTTAGATTAATACGTCCATCTAATCTCTGTACGCTGTGGTCACTATGGACTATAAAGACTGTATTATCATCTAAAAGCTCCCTGATCTCTCCTATATTCTTATCTACGTACTTGTAGTGATTCTTAAGGGCATCCTTATACCTAGGATCAGGATCGTAATATACATGCTTCTCATCGAAGTATCTATAGAAGAGGTGTGGCATACGATCAGTACCCATTATTACTGTAAAGAGGTAGTCGCAATTCTTTTCCTTTATAAAGTGTTTCATGAGGGTGAATCTCTGCTCATCCATATCATATATGCGCTTTAATACCCTATCCTTATCCATGGTACGATAATTTGAATCGCTGGTTGAAGCGTCAATTATGTACTCACCTACTAGCGCCTCTACTTCTTCCCGTAAAGATGCTGGATGTGTAAATTGGCTCTCTATAGATGGTGTAAGGAAACAGGATATACAGTAACCATTGGGTATTTCAATCGGAGGATATGTTACTGGCACATTTATTATAGCTACCTTGCGACCGTATCTAGGTAATATATCATAGAGAGTATCAACCTTAACCTCTTTAGAGTTTATTAACTTAGGTTCCCCATATACGAATTCGTCTCTGTAACCAAAGTTCCAGAATCCGTACTTACCTGGATTGACTCCTGATAAAGCGCATGTCCAGGCCTGAGGGGTGATAGGAGGTACTGTACTACAAAGATCACCATACATACCCTCATTCATCATACTTGATAGGTTAGGTAATTCATCTCGCCATCTATCTACGAGTTCAGGGTTGAATCCATCCAACCCTAATACAACTACTTTTTTACTCATATCAATTCACTCCTTCATATTAGCCATAGCTTGTTCCAAAATCCGTGCAACCTCAGTTCGAGTAAATTCTGATGGTAAAGGTTCCCCAGACTTTAACATATTTCGAACCTTAGTTCCACTTAAGAAAATATGTTCTTTATCGCTATGGGGACACGTCTTGGCCGTAGCCATCCCCTCACACCTCCTGCAATAGAAGGCATGTTCGAAGGGAAGGGGCTCTATCTTTATCTCCCCTTCACAGAACTCTTCAAAGATGCGTTGTGCATCATATGTACCATAATAGTTACCTACCCCTGCATGGTCCCGGCCAACTATAAAATGTGTACAACCATAATTCTGTCTGATTAAGGCATGGAAGATAGCTTCCCTAGGGCCTGCATAACGCATGGCTGTATCTAATACAGATAGAACTACACGATCTCTGGGATAGTAATTTCGAATAAGCTCTTCATAGCAGCGCATTCGCACGTCTGCCGGAATATCTCCTTCTTTTGTAGCACCTACTAAAGGATGTATCAAAAGCCCGTCAACTATCTCAAGAGCGCATTTCTGTAAGTACTCATGAGCTCGGTGAATAGGATTTCGTGTCTGGAAACCTGCTATCCTCTTCCATCCTCGTTCTTCAAAGATCTGTCTGGTCTCTTTTGGTGTTAGCCTATATTCTAGAAAAGTATCGGCTTCGGGTACCTTTAAAAGATGTATCTCCCCACCTAAAGCCACTGGTTTCCTTTGGTATACTCTCATAACACCAGGATGCTCATTTGAGGTGGTCCTGTAGACCTCTGCTGCCTCACGCTCAGGTTCTGGCAAAAAAATATCTTCTACAAGTAACCACCCTATGAGAGTCTGAGTTCCATTAAAATCTTGATATAACCCCACTCTTTCTCCTATACTTAGAGACTTTGAGAATTCTCTATCCACACATAACAAAATAGGTATGGTCCACGGTAATCCATTAGCTAATCTCATTTTGGATACCACTGATTCATAATCGTCTTTCACCATGAACCCTTCCAAAGGAGAGTAGGCGCCAATGGCAATCATAGTTAAATCCGCGACTTCAACTTGGTTTAAGAGAATCTTATTCCAGTTTTTAATCTCATGGATAGACAAGTCATCTGAGAATCTATTTATTAGTTTACCGCCATGTGGAGATATAGCCATCTATTTCCACCTCTTATATCCATTAGAACCATGGTAATTCTATAAAATCTATCTTATTAAACCAGACCGTTCCCTTACCTATAACAACTAATCTGATATCTACACCTGTGGTCCTATCTGGTGCTGTGATCTGAGCTTCATCAAGAGTCCAATCAGTTGTTCCTGTGTAGACCTTACCACCTGGCAATGATTTAGGCTCATGAATAAAACAACCCTTTTCATCCACGAATGCCAGCTGTATCTGGGCCATTCCGTCTAAGTCTTCAGTTTTAACCTGACCAGATAACAAGTATGTAACTCCAGCGCTGGCCTTTACAGTCTGCTGCCACCACATGGCTCCATCTCGATTATATTCTATTCCTACACCATCTGGTTTGTCCTTATCCCAGAGGAATCTTCCGCCTCCCTCAGATAACAGATCACATCGCACCCATCCTGCAGGCTTATCTGGCAAGCGAGAATCTGGTGTCCTGAAATCACCGTTTACTATCATATCTGGTAGTGCTGATGTACGGAAGAAATTATGGAAATTCCATAGTCTGTTTCCACTATCATCTATGATAGCTACGCTAGAAGAGGCTTGGAATGATATTAACGTAGTTCCATCTGATAATCTATCAGCGTCATAGGGTTGACTTCGTTTCTCTGTTTTATATTCCCATACTATATTACCTTTTGGATCTACCTCAATTACCCTATGGTTCTTAGAATCCACGATGAGTGTGTTACCGTTCTCTAAACGATCAGCATCTCTAGGCCAATTAAGCATATCTGTTGATCCGTCACCATAAGACCAAACCACGCGACCTTCTGGATCCAGTTCAATAATCTTATTATCATCTGAACTTGCTACAAGCAGGTTCCCGTTGGGAAGCATATCACCATTGTGAGGATGATTAACGCTATCCCAACATCTTATTATGTTACCATCTTTATCGCATTCAATAACCCTATTATTATTCCGATCAGTTATTAGCAGTGTCCCACTCTCTAGTTGATGCGCGTCATTTGGATAATCAAGGTATGTTCCATCGCTGAGTCTTCCGGTACCATCTCCCCACTGGTTAGAATCCATAAGGACCTCTCCGTCTCTGGTAATTTCAAAGACTCTGTTATTACCAGTGTCTGCTATTAATAGATTCCCATTGGGTAGTAACTTTGCAGAGTGGGCAAATTTTAGAGTGCCTCCATATTGCCATACTATATTCCCTATACGGTCAATCTCAAGTATTTCGCTTCCAGCTCCTGTCCAATACCCTGCATCTGTTACTAAGATGTTTCCATTAGGTAGAAGCTCCACGTCTGTAGGAAACTCCAACCTTTTTTCTATACCTATCTCTTGTACCTTATCTAATGCTCTCATCTCTTTCCTCCCTATCGTGGTTATTCTTATCTTTAAAGCTCTAGATCATCTAACCTAAATTCACTGAATCCTGTTAGATCAAACTCTTCAGTTTTTTTAGCCCACGGTATATCCATATCAGAGAATAATTCTCTGTTATTAGCTGCCTTTAAGATTAGGTCTTCTAGTCCTTTGACTATTGTGGATACTGAATCCCGTTCTTCTTTTCTTGTGATAAAATCATCTGGAATCTTAAATATGGATTTTGACGAGTAGTATGCACCGTTTGTAGATAGAACTACTTTTTTAGATTCTCGAAGAGGTGAGAACGGTTCACCTTTTTTGCCAGATGCTATGTCTGCCATATTGCGAATCATCAATTCCGTACTGGGTTTGCCATAAACCCTATAATCATATTCCTCTCTGCTCCCGTCATTATAATGGACTGTGAGGGTATTCTCCATTGTCCATTTAGCAGTACCATTTTCGCAGACTAATTCTATATACCTGTTTGCTAATGGCAATTCACCAGAAGCACAATATGTGAGATATATAAAGATATTTACTCCATTGCTACACTTAACATTTATGCATTCAGTGTCCTCTACTTCTATCTGAGAATGTGCTCTGTATAATTCTGCTCTAACGCTTTTGGGCTCTGCTAAGACTCCATGTTCTGGATGTGCAAGGTATAATGCATGGTTTACAAGGTGCGACATAGCATTAGTCATTGGACCATCCAGAGCAAACCTGTCACCTAACATTAACTTACCAGCCCAACTGCTCCTTGAGAAATAAGAGTCTTGTCTTTGCAATAGTCCAACTACTACTATGTCCTTAGGTGCTCCTAATCTATCTCGGTACATAAGGTCATTTAATCTTTTAAAAGCTGTTCCATTAACGTGTTTATAACCTATTTCACATATGCCTTTTGAAGCGTCTTCAGCGTCTACCATAGCCTGGACATCCTGTATAGTAGCTGCTGCCGGTTTCTCGCAGACTACATTTAAGTCTCGTTTTAACGCTTCCACTACCATTTCACGGTGAAAAGGAATAGGTGTAGCTATAGTTACAAGTCCTAGCTCTTCTTTAAAGATATCCTGCCAATCTTGATAATAGGCTACTCCTCTGGCCTTTAACTCTTCTATCTTCTCTGAATTATCTTTGTAATTTATCTCCGCAACCGCAGATAATCTCGCTACTTTATCCTTCTCCATGGCTTCTACACCATCTAGATGATACATGCCATATCCACCTATTCCAATGATTCCGACCTTTACAGTACTCACTATGCAGCCACCTCCCTTTATCAAAGTACGAACCCTTATTAAATTCTGTTACGTCATATGTTACATATTCTACAGAAAAGTCCCAATTCCTTCTTTCTTTCGTAAAATTCTATACAAATTTTTAAAGCTTTGGTATTTGGAAGTCGTAACCCATATCTCTAATGGATTCTGAGTGCCTTACAAATCCCATATCACCTTAATAAGGTCTTAACCCTAAAGGAGTTTTAGGAGGTTCTGTCTCCCATGTCACATCTGATACACGTAACTTACCATCTTCTAAGACTCTTGTATCACCTACGTCTTTAAGCCATTCGATTATCATCTCTTTGAGTTCATCTCTTATATGGCACGTACATGAGTCTCCTGCAATATTCTTTCTCTCATGGAAATCCGTTTGGAGATCATATAGTTCCTCGTAGCCTCCTCCTTCGTGGAAGACATATTGCCATTTATCTGTCCTAACAGCGAGGATCCTATGTCCCATCTCATCTTCGCAGGTTCCAAAGGAGGCCTTAGAAGCTACAGCGTTAGGGTTACTAAGGTCTATTCCCTGGCAATCTGGTTGTTCGGTGATACCTGCCAACGAACATATTGTTGGCATAAGGTCCTGAAGTCCCACAAAAGGTGCCATATTCCCTATACCTTCTATTTGATCCGGAGCATATATAATGAAAGGAATATGCCAGCTTTCTCTGAAGAAGTTGGACTTAAAAAATAGACCATGATCTCCCATTAGGTCTCCGTGATCTGCTACAAAAATCACTATGGTGTTATCTGCTATTCCTAAGATCTCTAGTTCTTTCAGTAGTTTGCCTACTGCATCATCGATTTGACTTATCATTCCATAATAGAAAGCTCTGGCTCGTTGTATTGCTTGAGGACTAATGGTGTCCCAATGATAAGTTCGATATCGTGATTCATATATAGGGCAAAGCCCTTCTATATCTTCTGGTCCTCCTATTGGTTTCGGAACTTGAGCGGGATCATACATCTTATCCCAGGGTTCAGGTGGATCGTACGGAGAATGAGGTTTTATAAAGCTGGACCAGAGAAAGAAAGGTCTCTCTCTTCTTTCTTTCACATGCTTTCGTATCCACTCAAGTGATTCCCTCATACACCAACTGGTCTGATAATGTTCCTCTGGTAATGGTGAGGGACTTGTTCTTACATCATTGTTTCCTATGCCATGGCCACGTTCAAAACCATCCAGCCCTAGCTCTTTTAAATAGTTCTGATAATCGTCTCCTCCGTCCTTCCACTGTCTTCCCTCTTCAGAGAGGAGCATCTCGTGAAACCCATAAGGGTATCTCCATCTCTTGATCCCTAACTTTTTACACTCTTCAGTAGAGCCATAAAAATGGGCCTTACCTATTAAACCAGTATAATAGCCTTCCTTAGACAAAGTCCCTGGAAGTGTTGGAATACCCAAAGGAATATGTCCTCCATTTACTACTATGCCAAAACTATTTGGTACTCTGCCTGTCATTATTGAGTATCTAGCAGGCACACAAATAGGTACAGTGCTAAAGGCATTGGTGAAGTTAACTCCACGCCTACCTAAATCATCTAAATTCGGGGTATGGATATCTTTATTTCCATTCAAGCCCAAGCAGTCTCCACGCATTTGGTCTGCGGTTATAAGTAGAATATTAGGTTTTCGCATCATCTATCCCCCTTAAGCAAAATAAAATCACTAATTCATTATTCTCTTTATTTGTAGGATCTCCTCTTTTAGTCTGAGTATATAAAGCACCCTTCCTCCCAAATAGCGTAGAAAGAGGGGTGTGCTGGATAATAAATTTTATGATGCGCTTACCCTACTTTAACTGCTGTACCTTTGAGTTAATATCCATTTTTCATTAGAACGAGATGGTAGAGCCACAGTGCCCCCCTTTCGTAAAAATAGTCCATTCAAAAGAATAAACCTATGTTAGAAATACTTAATACCATCAAGGTTTAAAGTATATAAAGAAGCGCTAGACGACAATGGAATAGAAGTAGACGAAGAGCTAATTTGTGGTAATAAAGAATTTAGGGATTTACGCAAATGCCAACAATTCACTTCAAATACTAAAGAAAGCACTCGGACCCATAGGGCTATAAATGGGAAGAGATCTTAGTATAGTAGATGCAAGTTCGATTCCCTTATTCGCAGTCCGCTTATCACGCTTTAAAAGCCTTAGACTTACTTATTAAAAATCCTTCTCTCGGAACAGTACGGCCGCTTTTAAACTGGAAGTACATGCCTGCAAAACTTACTATGAAATTATAATAGATGTTTTCTCTTTAACTAATACTTCTAATAAGAAGCCTATAGCAAACTTTCACCCCGGATCTATAGACCCGGGGCTAGCTCGGGGTTGTGCTTATGCGATTTTATCTAGGAGGGCAAACCATTTCTTTAGGCACTCTCTAGTTGCAATATCACCACCATATGAGAATGCTCCTCCCTTTGGTAAAGCTAGAAGTTCATCTGATATCTCGTGTTTGGGCCTGTAGTGAGTTTCAAGGGATACGTAACCAGTATAACCGTCAGCTATAAGCTGTTTAAAGTGTTCTATGTAATCAACGTCACCTTCTCCTACAGGTACTCCTTCTATCTTCCCAGTCTGTGGATTTTTCCGGGCATCCTTTAAGTGCATATGAACCATATAATCTTTCATGTATTTATAGCCATCTGGGAATGGAACCTCGCCATCAGGATCATATATATCATTGCCTGGATCCCACAGGCCTTTTACGTTAGGTGACTTGATCTTATCTAATACCACGGCTACCTGCTTGGCATTGGTGGCAAAGACGCTAGGATCAAACTCAATAGCTAAGATCATATCAGCTGCTTCCATAAGTTTTACAGGCTCCTCGAACTTAGCTATAATCCTATCTAGGTTCTCCTCTAAAGTCCCCTTCTTCCAGAAGGTAAATCCCCTTATAATATTGGTTTCAAGCTCTTTAGCCAACTCAATACAGTTCTTAAGGATTTGAATGTGTTCTTTGTATTCTTCTTCATTATCAATATCACATTTAAAGAAAGGAGCACCTATACCACAAACAGCTAATCCTGTTCCCTTTAGTATATCCTTTATCCGCTTCATATCATCTTTATCTAACTCATGTGGTCCCTTCTCCCATACAGAACGGATCTCCACTGCATCTAGATTAAACTCTCGTGCCATATCTACAGCTACCTGAAATTCCTGGGATATCTCATCAGTTATAACACCCTTCTTAAACACCTAACCATCTCCTTTCAACTTTTTAGATCTAAATATACTTAATTCTCCGTATTCAAATAAGTTCCTCCCTAAAATTGAAAAAAATTGAATATAAAAGCAAAGCGACTAAATTCTTAAAGGAACTTAGTCGCTTAAACAGGGGATTGAGGTTTCAGTGATGGAACTCTATACTGAAGTTAGCCAACCCCGTTCTTTCATACCCTTATGAACTCTCATAACCGCTAATTGAATACTAGCTTCTGTAAGGCTTATCTTCTCTGATTTAGCTATATCTAGTGTGTCTTCGAATCCTGCTTCCATCTTTTCACCTACATAAGATAGAACCCACTCGATATTTCTTTGTCTTGCGCTAAGAGAGCTAGAGTATTCTATCATAGAAGCTATAACGCCTCCAGCATTTGCTAGAATATCAGGTAGAACCATAATGCCTTTCTGTTCTAAGATATCCATGCCTTCAGGAGTAATAGGCATATTAGCAGCACTAACTACACCCTTTGCTCTGACTAAGGGAGCAGTCTTTTCATTTATCGCATGGCCTACAGCAGCAGGAATAAGTATATCAACATCCATAGCAAAGAGTTCTTCATTTGTAAGAGAGCTTCCGTTAAAGCCCCTTATAGTTCCATGCTTTCGAGCATATATCATTAAAGCCTCTATATTTATCCCGTTTTCATCATAAACACTTCCATAAATATCAGTTATGCCTACGATTTTCGCACCTGCTTCTGCCAAGTACTTAGCAGTATGGGAGCCTACATTTCCAAATCCCTGTATTGCCACTTTAGCGCCCTTTTGCTTTATATTCAGCATCTCCATTAACCTTAACGTTGCGATGGAGATTCCATAGCCAGTGGCCTCACGCCTACCTGGAAGCCAACCCTGTATTCCCTCTGGTTTCCCAGTAACAGTAGCTGGATCCATTGTCACGTTATATATCTGAATCATCTCTTGTGGTCCAGTTCCCATATCTGGCGCAGGGATATAAACATGATTTTTAAATAGATCTCTAAACTTAAGGGAATATTCCCTTAAGATACCTTGTTTCACTGCTCCTTCAAATTCTAGATCCCTCTCTGTCTTATCGAAGAGACCGTATATCTTGTCAAAGTCTACCTTAATACCTGTTTTTCCTCCACCAAATTCAATTCCAGCAACAGCAGTCTTCAACGTCATCAAACGAGCTAGTTCTGTAGTCTCCCAAATGTTTACCTCTGATGAGATCCGGATCCCACCCTTATATTCCCCTCTTGCGTTATTGTGTAGCACCATACAACCCCAAAAATTAATAACTTTACCCATTATATATGCTGGTAATCTAAAAACCTGTATATTTTGAGGCTGGATAATTTCTTTTATCGTCTTAGGATTAAGTTTAAGGCGTTCTCCCGCTCGTTGTACTTGGAGACTAGAAATATTACTAGGCTCATTACTACAGATAACTGTTTCCATATCATAGGTATTGTCCACACTATCTAACATATCACAACCCCTTTCATCATTTACTCTATCTAATCATCCACTTTATGTCAATCTATGACAACCATAGACAACGGATCACGAAGATTTAAGAGTGTTATTAGTATAGTCTTATGTATAAAGGTATTATATTCGTCTTTTCTTTAAAAACTCCTTCTTAAATAAAAATTTTTTGGTAAAAGATGAGTTTTTAAGCATTGCAAAGAAAGTATAATAGACGCTTCTTTTATCGCAGCAATAGCCCCAGCCTTTGACTAAAATCTTCTAATGTAGGAGCAGCAAGTGCCTCAGCCTTTTCATAGCCCTCTTTTAAGATCTCTTCTATTATACCAGGTTCGCAGAGTTCTTTAAACCTTTTTTGGATAGGTTCAAGGGTGGCAACAACTACCTCAGCAAGATCCTTTTTGAATTGACCATACCCGCGATTACCATATCTTTCTTCAATAGAAGATATAGGTTCGCCTGAACAAAGAGAATAGATGACTAAAAGGTTAGATACACCTGGCTTTTCCACCTCATCATATCGTACCTCTGTATTAGAATCAGTAACTGCAGAACGAAGCTTCTTCCGAATAACATTTGGAGGATCTAAAAGTGCTATATAGCTTTTAGGATTCTCAGCAGACTTAGACATCTTCTCTTCCGGATTAGTAAGGCTCATTATCCTGCCTCCGCTGCTCTTTGGAGGTATATATGGTTCTGGCACTCTAAATACATCCCCAAAACGATTATTTATCCTCATAGCAATGTCCCTAGTTATCTCTAGGTGCTGCTTCTGATCTTCACCAACAGGTACCAAGTCAGCCTGATAAAGAAGTATATCAGCAGCCATTAATACTGGATATGTAAAAAGTCCTGAAGTAACCACTTGACTCCTTGCTGATTTGTCTTTAAATTGGGTCATTCTGCTCAGTTCACCAAAGTATGTGTTACACTCTAAGAGCCAGCTCAATTCAGAATGTGCAGACACATGAGACTGCACAAAAACAGTAGCCACTTTAGGATCAATACCAGATGCTACAAATAGTCTAGCAACGTTTAAAGTTGCGTTGTAAAGTTCTTTAGGATCCTGGGGTACTGTTAATGCATGTAAATTCACCACACAAAAGAGACATTGTGCTTCATGTTGAAGTTTAACAAAATTACGTATAGCTCCAAGATAGTTCCCAAGAGTAAGGGAACCGCTAGGCTGAACACCAGAAAATACACGTTTCATAATTATCGAAACCTCCCTATTAGCAAATAATTTTTGCTTTATAAAACAAAATCCTCGCCCAATTGGGGCGAGGAACACTCGCGGTACCACCCAAGTTGATCTATTTAACAGATCCACTTACGCAGGGATACACCTTATATCCCTTCCATTTTAACGGTTGGAGTTCCGGCGAAGCCTACTCTCAAAGATTTCAGTTCGCAGCTCACAGGTCCATTCCACCCCTTCTATATATCAGACTCTCACCAACGCTGACTCTCTGTGAATTCAGATAGAGATGTACTACTCCTGATCATTGCAATAGCAAATATTAATATCAATTATATTATTCATATCTTCTTATGTCAATAGCAACATGTCCTTTTATTTTATTTTACCCTTTACTATAGTTTTGCAGTAAACCA
>DIRN01000064.1 GCA_002426645.1 Firmicutes bacterium UBA5435
TTCGCAATTATTTTATGCACCCAAAAGCTTATGAGTGCTGGCTAACCTTCTCTATATAACCCTTTACGATCTACCTTTTCGACGCTCTCGCTTAATTTCAGTTGACGGTTTAGTTCTTAATTCTAAATTGCTCAAGACGTTGTTAGCCCTCTTTAATAGAGTACTAGTAGATATAGAAGAGTAGTATATCTTATTAGTCGTCATTATAAAAGTCTTTATCTTCTCACTAGAATCTTCTATTTCTTTATTTGGGAATTCAACAAACCCCTCGTCTGCTACAATCTGAAGAAATTCTCCAGTAGTTTCAGATTTACTTAAATTCAAATCTAAGATAGCAACGATCTCCTTCATAGGGATTATCACATCATCACCTATATGTAAAAACAATTGGATCACCCCTCTTAACAAATTTCACTTTTCAACATAAAAGAGCCATAATACTAGGCCCGAATTCTTGAAAGAGAAGAGATTCATCAAGTTCTTCTATCTCTTTTCCTTCTACTAATGCCAGATACTTAGTAACAAGCTCTACAGATCGCTCCTTTATATCATCATCCCTATCTATGAGGTATTTATTAATATTAAAATCGATCTTATCCTTTAATTCTTCCTTAAGTTTTTCTACAGTAGCTCTAAAATGTATCTCAGAATAACCAGGCAAGATCTTACTAACCTCCTCATATTTTAACCAAGGTAGCGTATATAAAAGGGCTTTAAGGGTAGACAAGTCTACTCTCTTTAATGAAAGTGAACAGATAGAACATGTGCTCTCCTCTTCATCATGTATGCAAAAACAATAAGGACACGTTTTCCACCCTTTTCCTATCCTTTTATTTATCATCTTTTTATATGACAAATAGAAGTCCATAAACGAGCTTCGTATATCATCATCAACTATTGGTGAGAGCAATTTTCCTGCTTCTTTATAATCTTGCATTGAAAGATTCACTTCATAGTCTTCATCTTCCTCCTCCTCAATTAAATCCTTCTCAATATTTATAAACCCAGTTTGAAATCTTATATCTTTTATATAATCTTCTCCTAATAAGGAGTTTAGCTTTTTAATTAAGGATGTCCGTAAAAAAGTTAGCTGATTAGCCCATACAGAACTTTTAGCAACTACAAAAAGAATTCCGCCACTTACATATTTGGCTCTTGTATTCTTAGCAATCCTAGGGCCTACTGCACTATCCCATAATACTAGCGCTCGCTTACTCTTAAGGGAATCTCGTGACGGGAGATTATTGATAATATTATTCAGAATATTCTTCATCATCTCCATATGTTTTTACGCAGTAGCCCTCTAAGGGCTAGGAGAAATGCGCCTTCCCTCCTACAAAATCTCCATTTGAAGCTTTCCTTCACAGAAACTGAAAATAGCCAAACTTCCATTAAAACAATTCTTAAAGCCTGTAATATCAGTAGTAGTTATAAAAGTCTGTAATTCTCCGTCTATAAAATTTAATAGATAATTCCTTCTAGATTCATCTAATTCTGACATAACATCATCAAGTAATAAAATAGGGTACTCTCCAGATTCATTCTTGAGATATTTTAGCTCTGCTAGTTTTAACGAAAGAACACTTGTTCGTTGTTGTCCCTGAGAACCATAGACTCGTGCATTCACATCATTTATGGATATCTTTAAATCATCCCTATGTGGGCCAATCATGGTTACCCCTCTCCTTATCTCAACCCCGCGCATAGCAGTAAGGCGTTTCATAAATCCAGAAGCTATCCCTTCTTTAGAAAAATCTTTGATCTCAAAAGAAGGTTCGTAACTTATCACTAAGTTTTCTCTACTGGAGGTAATAGCTTTATGAACCTCTTTTGCATATTCTGACATCTCACTTAAAACCATCGCCCTCTTTAAGATCATATTACTCCCTATTCGAATCAACTGTTCATCCCATACTTCTAAGTTCTCCTGTAGTCTCTTACTTAGACCACTTCTTCCCCATCCATCATCACGGAGGAGGTTATTACGTTGGGTTAATATACGATCGTACTCTATAAGATTTTCACGATATAATGGACTCACTCGTGATATACATATATTCATAAATCTTCTTCGAAGTCCTGGTGAGCCTTTGACCAGCTGAAGATCGTCTGGAGAAAATAATACTACATTAGTTATTCCTAGAAGCTCTGATAGCCTATTCAATGGTACACCATCAACTGTTATATTCTTCTTTCCAGTGTAATCAATCTGGACTTCATGGAACCTTCCGTGTGAAAAGACCACTGCCTTGAGAGTAAAGGAATCAGCAGACCACTTTATAAGTTCTGAATCTCTACCAGCTCTATGGGACGTACCTGTAGAAAGAAAATAAATGGATTCTAACAGGTTAGTCTTTCCCTGGGCATTTGGCCCTATAATTATATTTACCCCTTTTTTGAACTCTAAATCAATTTCAGTGTAATTTCTATAATTCCTGAGATATAATCTCCTGACATACAAATGGCTACACTCCTATAGAAAATACTATTGGCTCTTTACTATAACACCGTGAAATTCTTCTCCTATGCTTAATGTATCCCCTGGTGTTAACTTCCTCCCAGGTCTAGTCTCTAATTCTCCGTTTACTTTAACACTTTTACCTCTAATTAAGGCTTTTCCCTCTCCTCCAGTAGATACAAGGCCTGCCCATTTAAGTAACTGAATAAGAGTTATATAATCAGTCTTTATTTCTATATTCTCTTCTTTCAACGTTTTTCCTCCATTCAACCAAGGCGCATTGGCATTATAACCTGCAAGGCATTATCCTCCTCTGGTACTTGGAGGAATATAGGTCTAAGCGGCGAGATAAATCCCAAAACTACTTTTTCAGCATCTAAATATCTAAGTGCTTCTATGAGATAATTTATATCTATGCCTATCTCCATGTCTTCTCCATCCTTCTTAGCCTCTATTTCCTCATAGAGTTCGCCAATGTCAGATGCACTTGCGCTTAATATTATCTTATCAGCTTCTAAGGATAATTTAGTTACTGCCTCTTTCCTATTGATGATCCCTGCTCGTTCTGCTGCACTGACAAGGTCTTCTCTATCTGTATACACCTTTATTAAAGGATCAGCTAAAAGCACTGTCTCATAGTCTAAAAACTTGTCATCAATGAGCCGAGTAGTAACTGTGGTACTTGATGTTCGGAAGAGAATAAATCCATCTCCCACCCTTACCTGTATCTCTTCATTGATCTGAGAAAGGATCTTAGCTACGTCATTTAATATTTTAGCTGGAACTATCACTTCAAAGTCAGTCTGCTTTACGTCTGTATCATCCTGAGGTTCTAAAGATATAGTTTCTGTATTTAAGGCAAGTCGAAAGGTATCTGTAGCAGCTAATTTTAATTTATTATTTTGTATTGAAAAAGAGACTCCTGCAATATATGATCTTTTTTCTTGTACTCCAGCAGCAAAGGTAGTCTTTGTTATCATATCAGATAAAATTTGTGAATTTATATTAAATACTATCTCTGACTTTCTTTCTGGATTACGAGGAAAGTCATCTGATGGCTGTCCATAAATTTGAAATTTCGAATTTTCTGCTTTTATAACACATTTCCACGTCATAGGATCTATTGAGAAACTTCCCATTCCATCGGGCAACTTCCGTATTATATCAAAGATGTATTTACCTGGGAGGACAACTTCGCCTGGTTCGCTATTCATAACTGGAATAGAAGATGTTATACTGGTTTCAAAGTCTGTAGCTGTTAATGTTAATATATCATCAGTTACACAAAAGAGTATACCTGTTATGATTGGTACAGTGCTTACATTTGGAACTATCCTAATTACATTTTGAATAGCTGTATACAATTGTCCTTTTAATGATGAAAACTTCAATTTTTATTCCTCCTTTTATATTCTAATAATTATATATATATATAGATCCGTAGTAGTAGTAATAGGGGGTGTGAAAATGTGGATAACTGCCTTAACCCCTCTACTCATAAGCTTTTACAAAGTTGATAGTCTGTGGACAAATATTGAATAATTATCCACACTTTTAACATTACACCCAAGAAGACATTATAATCCACTACTTATACACAACTAATCCACATGATATCAAGGGAGATATCCACAGAAGGTGAGCTGAGATCTATTTATTATTTTGTAATATTGATATTATCTCTTTTATCATTAAATTCAGCTGAGGATCATCCTCTATCCCTTTCTGGATCTTATCGTATGCGTGTATGACTGTGGTATGATCCCTTCCACCAAATTCTTCCCCTATTTTTGGTAGGGAAAGATCAGTTAGTTCCCTAGAAAGATACATAGCTATTTGTCTTGGATAAGAGATAGCACGAGTTCTCTTCTTTGTTTTCATATCAGCGACTTTTAGCTTAAAGTAATCAGCTATTGCTTCTTGTATTTCAGGTACTGATATGACCTTTTTACTTTTATTTGCTGGCAAAATATCTTTTAATACTTTTACAGCGAGCTCCACAGTAATATTTTCGTTATTCATGGAAGCATATGCGACTACTCTTATCAATGCTCCCTCTAATTCACGGATATTTGAATGAAATTGGTTAGCTATATAGACCATAACGTCATTTGGTACATTCATTCCCTCTGAGCTAGCCTTTTTTCTTAGTATAGCTATGCGAGTCTCTAGATCAGGGGCTTGTATATCAGTTATAAGGCCCCATTGAAACCTTGATCTTAAACGTTCTTCAAGGGTGGGTATATCCTTTGGAGGACGATCGCTAGATATAACTATCTGTTTATCAGATTCATAAAGTGCATTGAAAGTATGGAAAAACTCTTCCTGTGTTCGTTCTTTTTCAGCTAAAAACTGTATATCGTCGATTAAAAGTAGATCTACTGAACGATATTTATCCCTAAACCCCGCAGTATTTTTATCACGGATCGCATTTATCATTTCATTGGTGAATTTTTCAGAAGAGACATAAACTACCTTTAGAACTGGATATTGTTCACCAATGTAATGCCCTATTGCCTGCATGAGATGGGTTTTTCCCAGACCAACGCCTCCATAAATAAAGAGTGGATTGTATGCTTTCCCAGGGGATTCAGCTACTGCGAGGCTAGCAGCATGAGCAAACCTGTTACTATTGCCAACTACAAAAGCATCAAAGGTGTACTTGGGATTTAGCATAGTAGGTCCAATATCCTCTTCTTTTTGCCCTTCAAACCCATCTTCCTTTGTCTCAAGTGGAGGTTCTATCTGTTCTATAAATTCAGTTGCAACAATTAAGGTGATCTTTACATCCTCATTCATTACCTCCTTAAGAGCGGCTGTTATCAATCCCGAGTGTTTCTTTTCTATTTGAGATTTTGCAAATTCACTCTGGGTTTGAAGAATCATAGTGCCCTCATAAAAAGCTATAGGTCGAATAGGTTTGAGCCATGTCTCAAAACTCACCTTAGTCAGTTTATTTTCTATGATAGAAAGGGCATTATTCCATATTGTGGCTGGGTCATCGATCATGTATGAAACCTCCTGTGATTAATATATATCATTCAAAGATGGTAGAGAGATATTTTATTCCTTTTCTACTTAGTCTCCTCTTTCCTCCCTCTACACATTCAAGGAGACCTTCATCTTCTAAGGCAACGAGATCCCTATAAGCAGTAGAGAGGCTTAAATTGAGTTCCTCTGCTACTGTGGATGGTCCCGCTTCTCCCATTTCACCTATGAGGATAAAAACCTTTCTTTGCCGTGGGGTCATTCTTTCGTCAATTCTATAGATTTCATCCTTCTCATCAGTCTTTTCCCGCTCTTTGTTAACTTTTTCTTGGTTTTCCCCTATTTTATCCTCAGTTTCCATGTATGAATAATCCTCTTTTTCTTTCTTTTCAGAGGCGTAGTGTCTTAAGGAGGAATTGGGTCTCATATCGTCTCTACCATCTTGTTCTTCCTGGCAATGCATATTAAGGGTTATCACCACACCTTTCTTTAGGTTATCTTCTATGGTAAGGTTTCCCCCTATAAGAGTTAAAGATTCATTGGCTATTGGTAAACCTGAGCCTACTCCACGAATATATTTTTTCATATCTTTCGAGGCACTTGAAAACCCTGGAAGGCTAGCTTTTCTCTTATCAGTTATTCCAGGTCCTTGATCAGCAATGCATATCCTGTTTCCATCAGGCATTATAGATATAGTTGCCTCTTCAAAACTAGCATGAATTAAGTTTTCAATTATTTCATTTATCACTATGAAAGGAATCTTTCCACCTTTTTCGCGAGAAAATTGATAGACTTTTTCTGCTGTTTGGTTTATTAGATTCTCTATGTTGTCCGAATCTAAATCTACTACTCTTGGAATAGTGTGAAGGGAATCATACGAAGCGATCTTCACATTGAAATGTTCTTTTTGTTCTTTCTTTTCATTCCCCATTTGCCTGCTAAATAGTCCGGACATAGACATACACTCCTTGAATTACTATTATTTGAAATAACTAAAAGGTATTACGGTTTATAACTTTTCAAAGAGATAAGATTCTGTGAAAAACCCTTGTCCATCTCAAATTATCCACAGAAACTATCCACAATTTGTGGATAGTTTTTAGAAGGTGTACATCCCTTTTGAACTGCCCCTTTATCTTTTTCAAATTTTATTTCATAGACTTTTCATTCTATGGAATCTTGCAGATCCTTCGTTTAAGAGAGTTTATCCACAATGTTTTCCACAGCTGTTGAAAACTTTGCTTATAAAGAATGAAATCCACAAGTTATCCACAGTGCTTTGTGGATAACTTCATATCCTTCTTGCTGCAACTTCTAGAAACGTTTCCACTTTTAGCTGGTCCTTTCAGTTATTCACAGTGCTTTCTAGAAAGTGTATACTTTTCTCTGAAAATTATACACAGACTTATCCACAAGTTGTGAATAAGGAAGGATAAAGAAGGATACGCTAATTCTTTAGAAATAAATAGGGATAAGATATATCCCTCCCATCTCATCATATCAAAGAATTATAGGTATAGCAAGAAGGAATTTTCAAAGAATAATTAGGTATACCAAGCTGTAATCTTAGCTATCTTAAGAAAAAGAAGGTATCTTAGATTTTCGATGGGTAGCAAATTCTTTATCATCTGTAGTTTTCTTTACTTGCTCTACTCTGGAAAGCATATGAACGTCAAGAGCTTTCTCTTGGCTCTTATCATAATAAAAATAACCGAAAAATTTATCTTAAATTTTTTAGAATAATCGCTCTTGCTAAATTTATAATATAGGTAAGTTATCAGTTTTTAAGACATACCCTAAATATTAGGATTCTCTTTTCAGGACGAATCGATACAGGTCCCTATGGGTGTAAAGATTTTCGTCATATGTGTACCCTTTTAGAGGTGCGCTACTACATTCTATCAATACATGTGAGCTTTGTCAATCTTAACTTACCCCAACTCGACATAGCATTAATGGAAGGATTTTTGGTATAAAAATAGAACCATATCTCTGTTTTCAAAGAGAAAGTTTTAAAAAGGAGAAAGGTTTTGGGGTGCATAAAATAATTGCGA
>DIRN01000020.1 GCA_002426645.1 Firmicutes bacterium UBA5435
ATTAAATTAGAGAAATTTAGGTTATAGTACTTTTACTAGGAGAATAGAAATTGGCTATTGGATAATAATATAATTCTTTTAGTAATCTCACTAATTCTACTCGCTTCTTGACGCCAACCTTCTTATATATATCACTAATATAGCTTCTTACTGTTTTTTCAGCCAGGTAAAGGCTCGCTGCTATCTCGTTATTATTCAAATCATAGAGGAGGATAACAGATACAATCTCAATTTGTCTGGGAGATAGCATTTTTACCTTCTTTTTAAACTCATCAATATTACCCTTGTATTCAGTAGACATGTTTAGAGCTCATCCTTTCGCAATAATACTCGTGTTATTAACGCAAAAGCAGAAGATTTGTAATAACTATTTATATAATTGTGGACATATAGGAGTTGTAACTTCATTATATTAGAGGTAGTATGCCCGGCATAGGCGGTAACTTGGCGGTGAAAGTCCGTTGTGAGCTTGTAGTGGAACCACTAACTAAGAGTAAGAGGCTGGTCGTGCGCTACGTTTACTGCTCACCTATGCAACCTAGGTGTCCGCGGTGACGCGGAATCTGAAATACTAAAGTTCACAGGGAGAAATTATGACCCTAAGCGCTTAGGATCAGACCAAATGTATGTATAAGCAAAGAATTGCATTTCTGCGGCTAATTTAAATACTCTACTTATCATTTAGTAATCACGTAGGGGTATATTTTCTTTTGGTTTTCTACTACGGGGATTTGCCTCTGTAAAATTAATAAAAACGAGGGGTATAGGGAAATCGGTAAGCGAGCGTCTTTATTATTGCATGCAAAGAGGTGTATTCTGCCGTAAGTTTAAAGCAGACTTATCTCTCTTAAGTACAAAAGCTCTCTATACTGTACACCTAAGTAGTTACCAGACATAGGTCCCAAAATGGTGACACCTTGTACGTCTATAGGATTACCTTCCTTATCTAACAATGTTGTTATTTTCCCTGTTATGAAGTTCCCCTCAATGAAGTTTCTATCATTGAGATCAAAACTTCCGCTGAACCTTAAAGTATGTCCTTTAAAGTTTAGTTCAGTAGAATCGTCCTGAATATTCAGACCATCAACTACATAGTTTATATTGAATGTTCCTGCTGCTGAAGCAAGTGTTCCCATAAATAAGATAAGTACCAGAGACAACCCGATAAGCGAGATTCTTTTCATCTTCTCTGTCGCCAAGTATTCCCCCGTTATTATTAAAAGAATTCGGGGAAATGGCGATCTCCCTCCTCTTTTTTAGTAATTAAACCTGATGATAGGCTTTAAAAGTGTATTAAGGAGCATTTCAGAGATATCATTTCTGCTCCATCCTCAAGGGATACTATCTCACCTCCTTTCACAAGACTACTAGTATTATTCAACTCATTCTTTAGTTATCCTGCTTAATAATTGGAAAATTTGTTAAATATAAATGTTGTACGGAAGGTTTCGGAAAGAGATGCTCATGGTTTTATCCTAATGCTATGATGAGCCATAAGTTACATTTAAATTGATATCATAATATGGGAAAACGATTGAGGTAAAGATATAATTGTGATACAATAAATGAGTAGACTCTTTGAGAGGAGATGTGGGTGCAATGATAAAAAGAGAACACTACATAAAGCAAATTCGCCCGTTTATAAATAAGAATATCATCAAGGTTTTAACAGGATTGCGTCGTAGTGGGAAATCTGTAATGCTCAGGCTCATTCAACAAGACCTCATTGAACAAGGAGTAGACAAGGAGCAGTTCATCTGCATCAACTTTGAATCCATGGAGCACAAGGCATTAAAAGATGGTGACGCGCTGTATCAGAAGTTAAATAAAAGGCTGTCAGCGTTTTCTGAAAAGGCATATTTGTTCTTAGATGAAATTCAAGAGGTAACTAAGTGGGAAATTTGTATTAATTCGCTGCTAGTTGATTTTGATGTTGATATTTACATCACCGGTTCCAATGCAAACTTGCTTTCTGGTGAATTGGCAACATATTTAGCTGGACGGTATGTTGAAATAAAAATATATCCCTTTTCCTACCTTGAGTTTTTAGTGATGTGCAGACAAAAGAATAAAGATCTTTCTGATCGAGAAGCCTTTGCCAAATACCTGCAGTTCGGCGGGATGCCGTTTTTAACAAACTTTAATTTTGAAGAAGAGCCTAGCTTTCTATATTTAAAAGATATCTATAATTCAGTGATCCTCAAAGATGTTATACAAAGAAATAATATTCGTAATGCTGAATTACTAGAACGGATTATTTTATATGTTGTGGCCAATGTGGGACATACCTTTTCAGCAAAAAGCCTTTCTGGTTTTCTTAAGAGCGAAAACCGGAAGGTGGCACCTGAAACAGTACATAACTATATAAGAGCGTGTGAAAACGCGTGTCTATTCCATAGAGCCAAGAGACAAGACCTTGTAGGCAAAAAGATACTGCAGCTGCAAGAGAAGATATACCTCAGCGACCATGGTATTCGTCAAGCCATCTATGGTAGAAACACTAGGGATATAGATCAAATTTTAAAGAACATTATATATATGGAGTTGCTCCGCAGAGGTTATAATGTTACAGTTGGAAAGGTAAATCAAAAAGAGGTAGACTTTGTAGCCCAGAAACGTGGAGAAAGACTCTATGTGCAAGTATCATACCTTCTAGCAACACAAGAGGTAGAAGAGAGGGAATTCTCTCCTTTGCTGAGCATCCGTGATAACTTCCCCAAATATGTCGTATCAATGGATGAGTTTGATATGAGCCGCTTAGGGATTAAACATCTGAATATAAGCGATTTTTTAAAGGATGAAACCTTATACTAAGTTGATTCTCTAACTATCAGTCTTGGCTTTATCTCTATATGGTCTTGTTCGATTTTGTGCCCTCGTGTTAGTTGTAGAAAGATCTCTGCTGCCTTTTTACCTAACTCTTCAAAAGGAACCTCAATAGAAGTAAGCCTTGGCCTGCAGCTTCTAGCAAACCTTTGATTATCGTATCCCACTAGAAGCAGGTCATCAGGGACATTTACTCCATTCTGATGCGCGCTATTTAAAACTGCAGAAGCAATAATATCCGTAACTGTGAAGATCCCATCAACATCCTTTCTACTCTTAAAGAGTTCGTTAGCAACCTCCAAAGTGGAAGAATAACTTGGACCAGCATCAAAGACCAACTTCTCATTATAAGGTATACCATGTCTTTCAAGTGCCATCCTATATCCTTTGTACCTATCAATATATCCGTGACTCACTTGGACAGAGCTCCTTGTGAATATTGCAGGGTTGCGCGCTCCACACTCTATTAGATGCTTAGTCGCAATATATCCTCCTAAAACATCATTCGAATGAACAATATAAAAGTCTACAGGAGCAATAGCACTATTAAAAACGATGAGTGGGATTCCATAACTACTTAAAGTTTCAAGATTCCCTTGCACCCCTACGCCAGCAGTAGCTATTGCAACTACATTGTCCAATTGCCCATTAAGGTCAAGTTCAGAGTCTTCACCCGTAACGAACTGTACAACTTCTACCCTTTCTTTAGCAAGTCTTTCTTCAATCCCATTTAAAATCCTGTACGTACAAGGATGAACACGTGTCTCCCTTTTCCCTAGGAACGATAAGAATAAAAGGATGGGGAGATCAGTACCTAAAGGAGTACGAGAATCAAAGATAATGTCGTGCTCTTTAGTGGAATTTCTTACAAAACTACCTTTCCCAGGCTGCCTTATAATCAACTCCTCTTTCACAAGAGACTCCATTGCTTTTCGAATAGTGGTTCTGCTGACATTGAACTCATGAGATAACTCTAGTTCTGGTGGGACCTTATCCCCAGGTTTTAGTTTCCCAGTATCTATCATATTTTTGATTCTATCTTTAATCTGACTATGAATTGGAATACTAGATTCCCTGTTAACTTCATATGACAAAGTAGTCACCACCATATTCGAAGATACAATATGATACAATTGTTTCTGCTGCATCAATGCACTTATTATAGCATACAATTTCACTAAAGTGAAGTGTAAGGATTGAATCGGACAGGTATAGGGTTAAATGACTATTTCCTATATTAAATAGAAGGTAAAGAAGAGAAGAAGGAATATGGAGGTTAATGTCGAATACATATAGTATCAATATGTGCTCTATAATGACATTATTTTTTTAGGTATTATGTAACACAAGTCGTAACAGGCTGCTAAAAGCAAGAATCTTTAAAATCATATTACAAGGAGGATCTTTAATGCATAAAAAGATAGAGGCTTCAATTGTACAGAATGGAGTCGCCACATCTATTATAGTACTCCCGGCTAATCCATCACCTGCCGCTGAGGAAGGAGCAAAGATCTTAAGTGATCACCTCACTCAAATATCAGGCGCTCAGGTGGAAACGCTGAAAGAGACTGATCTAAAAGATGTGAGAATAGAAGATGGAAAGATCGTCACATCCTCAAAAGACGACGTCGAGACCTTCATCTTAGTTGGCGAGGGAGAACTAACACAAAAGCTAGGGGTCACTAGCGAGGATCTAGGTCCAGGCGGTATCATTATTAAAACCACAGGTAATGCCCTTGTAATCTTAGGAGCAGATAAAAAGAGACCATCTGACACATCATCTGATCCATGGGGTACAAGATATGCTGTAACTCAATTTCTTGAAGATTATCTAGGAGTTAAGTATCTATGGCCAGGTGAGTTAGGCAAAGTAGTGCCTAATAATGAAACCATCGCCATTCCAAATATAGATCTTTCGTTTACACCCCCTATAGCCCAAAGACACTTCCGTTCATTTAATTATAGTAACCTTGCCCAGCAAGGACTCGACAACTTAGGATTCACCAAAGAAGAATTTCTAAATATGCGAGAAGAAGCTGCAAACACAGAATCGCAAACTCCCACCTGGTTTACCTGGCATCGTTTAGGTGGGAAACTAGGCTTGAGTGGACGCCACGCTTACCTACACCTATGGGATAAATATGGTGAGGAACATCCAGAGTGGTTCGCCTTACAGCCAGACGGTTCAAGGGATCAAAGCGCAGCACCAGATCGTACTAGACTGTGCAAGTCAAACCTAGACCTTATTGATGCTATTGCAAAAGAAAAGATCGAAGAATTAGATAATAATCCGGGACAAAGGAGCGTATCCATTTCTCCTAATGATAATGGACCCCAGAGATTCTGTATGTGTCCCGAGTGCAAAAAGCTTGATCCGCAAGATGGACCAAAAGTAACCCTATGGGAGACCGTAGATGGCAAACGGAGAAACTTTGAATATGTCTCTCTGACTGATCGTATGGTATATTTCTACAACGCAATAGCTGAAAGGGTCACTGAAAAACATCCAGATGCTATCCTTGTAGCGTACGCATATAGCAGATACAAAACTCCACCTATGTGGCATGAACTTCACCCTAACATTGTAATTGGCTTTGCATCCATGGGTTATGAGACTGAATCTGCCAGACTGGAATGCCTTGATAACTGGGATGGCTGGGCTGCAATGGCCACGCAAATCTTCTGGAGACCGAACCTGCTCTGGTTTAGAAATGATGGCACAGCATCAGTCTTTGTACATAGAGCAGCGGAAGATTTAAGATATCTCTTAAGAAACAGAATGATAGGTACAGATCAAGACTGCTGTATGCACCATTGGGCAACTCAGGGTCTAAACTACTATGTCTTTGCAAAACTTCACTGGAATCCTTACTTGCATGTAGACCGACTTATAGATGATTACTGTAAGTCAGGGTTTGGAGCTGCTTGGAAAGGGATAAAGAAGTACTTTATGCGAATGGAGCACTTATCCAATGAATGGGCTTTCGATGGAAAGGACTATCCCACATCCTATACTCCAGAGGTTGTTAATGAGCTTAATGGAATTCTAGATGCTGCTAAAGAAGTAGCAGGGGATGATGAGATCGTCAGAAAACGAATTGAATTTTTACAGATGGGACTAAATTGGAGTGCAGTAGAAGGTAAACTTCAGCGTATGCTCGCAAAGTTACAAGCAAGTGAAGAGATAGACAAAGAGAAGGCTCATAGCCTACTTCAGAGCAGATATGAACTAATGAGCGATATCTTTAAGAATAATCACTATGCTATTAACGTAACTGCATGGGCAGCGCTCTTTGGCAAACGGTTATCAAAGCTTTTTGGTTGGGAAGCACCAGAAGCAGTCACTTCAAACGTGAAAAAAGAAATAGTAACAGATGGTGAAGGCGAGGTACTCTAAAGGATATCAATATTTTTCTCACCTAACGTAGTTACTATGTTAGGTGAGAAAGTATTTGCATCGGCTCAGAAGTTCTTATACCAATGAAAAGGAGATGATGGGCATCATGCGTAGATTAGCATTAATGACGTTATGTGTACTCCTGGCAGTGGTAATGTGTGTGAGCTATATTGGAGCAGAGGGAGGGGAAAATTTAGTACTTAATCCTTCCTTTGAGTCTGTAGATAAATCAGGTGAACCCCTCGAATGGGAGGTTGATAATCCAATCCCTATAATTACAAAGTTAGAAGTCTCTGATGATACGGCAGTCAGTGGAGATAAGTCCTTAAAGATCTCAGCTAAAGGAGCTAACGGGCGATGGGAGGCCCGCGTTAGACAACGAGTTTTAGTTGAGCCTAATAAGCTATATAAGGTCAGTCTCTATCATAGAAAAGAAAACATAGACGCAGATATTACTGTGATCATTATTGAACCTGAGAAGAACGTTAATGATAATTGGGTAAGTATAAGCTATGGTCAGACTAAGATAATAGAAGACGTAAATGCCAAGATTGTAGACCGTACAATTCATCTTCATGGTTGGGAGGATAAGGATTGGGTGGTAACACTAATAGATAGAGGCTCTGATCTAGCCAGAGAGGAATGGGTAGAGGATTGGGTCATAATAAAGACTCCTGACGAGACAGAAGCCCTTCTTTTAACAGTTGGCATGAAGATTTGGATGGTTACCGACAGTGTGGTAAAAGACGGTGCGTTATATATAGATGATATCTCTGTTGTAGAAGTACAGTAAACCTTTGTTTTAAAGTAATGATTCTGGGCCGATGCAATTGTAATTGTTTCGTAAAAGCATCCTAATGACTGGGGATTAGTTAAGTCTGAGTTTCTATTCTGAAGGGAGAGACTTATATGGGGAAAAATAAATGTATTGCAGTAATACTCCTGATCTTAGGTTTAATACTCAGCTGTACAAGTGCTATTGCAGGTCAAATGAATTTTGACTATGTAAAAGGTTTTAATAATATTGATATTATTTTTCATAATAGCCAGAACGTAGTAGTTCCCATAGAAGAATGGAAGATGGACAGATTCACAATCTACAACAACTTTGATGGGGGATATGGGATAAGAACATTTAGCGCAGCTGGCGGTGGGAGTATTCAGGTGAATGCTCCTAAAGGAGACTTTTATATAGGAGTCATGATGTATGCGTTTACAGGAGATTCTCAGTATCTGACAGTTGAAGTAAACGGTGAGCCGCAAGGTGCTTTTTCAGCTGATTTTAGGGATGCCAGCTATTATCTTTACTTTTCTGAAGAACCATTAGCGTTTAATGGAGGAGAACAAGTAGTTTTACGCGCTAATAAGTACTCTTACGTAAGGATCGCAGGCGTCATATTTATGCCCAAAGCCCCTGAACCCATATATAAAGAATACCTTATAAAGAACGTAGAGAGCAAGTACCAGCCAGGATTCCCATATAGGGAAGACTGGAAA
>DIRN01000003.1 GCA_002426645.1 Firmicutes bacterium UBA5435
ACAATGAAGGCGGGATTTTAGGCTCCATCCCATACCATCCAAGCTTCTGTATTAACAGAAGGCTTTCCCCCAGTATTTAATGTAAAACTAGTAAGATACGTGCCAGCCTTCTCCGCTATTTTCCATGCTTCATCATCAAGTTTACCGTCTATAGTAGGTGCTTTAGAGACCTTAGGAATAGTATAGGTAGTGGCAGCGGAGACGGTAGGAACTATTAATAGAGTTATAACTAACGACAAGAACAATGCCTTCCAAAAACTCGTCCTCTTCATTTAAAAACCTCCCTTTATTATATCTGAATTTACTCTAATATTCTCACTCAATCTTAGAATTTTACCTTTCCTTAAAACGAATTTCTCATAGATATAACACATTGAATGCTTATTTGCCGGAGCTTTCTGAAAAAGGGTAACCTTAATTAACTGTATACTTATTAGAAACTTTTCGGCTTTTAATTATCTACAAAATCTCAGGTCACATACCCTCCCATGACTCGCTAGCTCTTAGCCTAGATTCCTTGGTCCCGCCTCTCCGTAAGGTGGATATCAGCTTTGCTCCTTTACTGGGTCGTCTATGCTCCCTCATGGTATAAATTCCTGCCGACTATCAGCTCATTTTTCAAAGTTCATCTATTTAATTGTAGTAAGAGTATCTATCTTCAACATTTGCTTCTTACTAGCCACTCTTAAAAGGTTGTATACATCGTTACTTTCGTTCCAGAACTCAATTAGACAATTCACATGCTTAAAAAGTAAGCCTGTCGGCGGTACCATACACAGAAGCAGTTTTCTTTAATGTTACGCTACTTTTAGAGTATTAGAACGTTTGATATCTTCAATTATTCTATCTATATTATATTCGATGGCTTTTGTAATCAATGCATAAGCCACTCTTAGCAACTTCCCATTATTGTTAGTAATTTTTCTGCTCATAGGATCTACATTACCATATCTCCCAAACGTTCTTCAATCGCTCCCACACTATAAGTGACCGCTTCCAGTAACTTACGAACCCTTCTTATTCCTACCCCTCGTTTTACCTCTTCTCTCCAGATCAATACAATGTCTTCCGCACTAAAACTACATATATTACCTGTCAGAGTCAATACTTCCAATGTCATCAGAGCTGTTTTACACTATAAAGCTCGTAAAACAATACAGATTCGAATTTTTATCCCATCTGATTCCATTCCTCTCCAGTCAAACGTTCTTACATAGTGCACTTTCTTCATAATATCTACTCCAACTATCAAAGTGCTTTCAGTGACTTGCCTGATCTTAAAATTTGGGTTATATTTATATCGAAGATCTCCTATAAATTTTATTTGTGGCGTTTTCTACTTTCTTTAATCACCACAATTTATTCTATAGGATTGATCTTCTTTTTCAAAGGTCAATAAAAATCATTACAAAAATGCTCTCTTAATAATTGAATATCACTGGAGTTTGATACTTTGATTTATAGACAAAGTAGTGAAGGTTAAGGTTATAAGAGTTCACCCTAAGGACCTACCATTATAGTAAAAGTCACATCCTATTACGATAAACCAGAAGTGTTTATATATTATAATCCGCCTTATGCTGCCATTATTACAATTTATAGTTACTAGACACTTATAGCGGCCTAAGGGGGAGCTATCACTCCCCTAGATCCTGTACATTCCATCTCATGGTATCTCTGAGAATCCAATCTCTCAGTAGACGCGGATAATAATAGTTCTCCATTCTAAAGAACAAAAGAGAAAACCTTATCCGGCTTAAGGCTGAGGAGGCACAAACTCCTCACCTTCCACCAAGTAAATTTCATCGTACCAAGCCCGTCCTATCGCTCCAGCTCCTCCCCTGGCAGTTGGATATAAACGGATCTTGATACTTTCAGTTGTAGACGAAGTGGTGAAAGTTAGAGTCGCAAGGGTCCATTCCAAAGGCCTATCATCAGGGACATAAAGCCATTCACTTACACCCTCTATCAACACTCCAATATGACCCTGGCTTTCCGTATCATCAGTAGTCATAGCCCAAAAGGCCACTGTATATGTAGTGTTAGGAGAGACTGAGATGGAAGGTGATATAGCGCCTATATAAGCCTCTTCAGTAGTATCCTCTATGAAGAAACTCTTCTGCCCCGCTTGGGCTTGAAGTGTAGATACATACCATGTTAATTCTCCAATATTAATCCATCCATCGGGTCGTGTTCCCTCTACGACATTTTCGAAACCTTCGTAGAATACAACAACTTGCTCTTCAGCCAACGCCATGGAATTTACGAAAAGTATAGATAGAACCAATAAGAAAAATATGACACACCTCTTCATTAATATTCCTCCTTCTTTGGCCAGGACCTATATGGAGCCTGGCTTATAAAAAATTCATTTTACTTTAAGAGTTCCTTTACCCCTATAGGTATCCCTAGGGTTTAGACGGAATGATACTTTCCCTCTTGTCTTTTCTGCCTCCAGATTCAGCGATGAACCATCCTCCCTTATTAGGGTCAACTCCGTGATATATGCTTCTG
>DIRN01000108.1 GCA_002426645.1 Firmicutes bacterium UBA5435
ACGATAATAGCTCACACTTCGCTTAGCTTCGACTTCATCAAACGAATAATATTTCTGGAACGATTCATATAAAGGGGGTCCTATGAACGAGTTTAGAGTCTCCTGGCGTTCTTCTATAATCCCGTACTTAGATAACACATATTGTACGGAATTAACTATACCCTCCTTTGAATCGGTAAGAGTACCATCTAAGTCAAATAAAAGAGCCTCATATAATTTTGTCACGTATTTGCACCCCTACTACTTTATGCTCATAGTATAATGTATTGACCTTCCTATCTCCTTGAACCCTATCTTCTCGTAGACCCTTTGTGCGGGCTTATCCTGAAGCATAGTACTAACCTGAAGTACAGTAAATCCTTTATCCTTTAATATCTCTACAACACGTGAAATAAGACGGGTCCCTATTCCTCTCCCTTGAAAATCAGGATCAACTGCATTGTTACCAACGACTCCAATCCCAGAATCAGTCGGGCAGCTAAAGCTAGCATATCCTACAACTCTACCAGCTAACTCAGCTACGATAAAAGATTTATGATTTCTTCTAAATCCATCCTGGATCTCAGCACACTTATGCTCATACCATGGTTTACCTCCTAGGATACCATGACGCTCTTCTCTAAGTTGTGCCATCGTCACACCGCCCCATGCGCGTCTAGTTATATCAGACACAGCATCTATATCCTCTTCCCTAGCTTCTCTAATAATAAGTTCTTGAGTTGTGGATGAACTTGACATATTGAGCCTCCTTATCTAGATAAAGTCTATATTATGATACTCCCAATCATAGATTGGTATAATGTTTGCAATAGCATCTACTATCCTATCATTGCCATTTACTACAGTTATAGTACCTTCTCGTACCCTAGCTTTGAAGTCTAGCCTTCCCATGACCCATCTTGTTAAAGTCTCTTCTTTCATCTCCAAGGTCACGCTTCTATAATTCTCACCGTAACCTTCAAGTAAGGTAAAGTCCTGCTTTGGAGTAAATATTTTAACCTCTACACCAGGTAAAACCATTCTGGCGTTCCAGACCTTCTCAAAGATAGCCTTAGAATCAAAGCTAAAAGACATAGTCTGCAAATTACGTGAACCTGGCTTAAAATTCAGATTCACGAGTACATCGATGAAAGGATTGGAATCACCAGTAAGGATGCTTATACCTTCTAGATCCTTTCCAGCAGATAAGGCCCCAGCTGATTCTAGGAGAGTCTTAATTCTCCTTTCATCAAGTCCACAGGCTCCCATCTCTAGTATTTGCAATTTGCTATTTTGAAGATCCCTTCTTATACCTGCTAGTATATAAGCGGTGAGCTGTCCCCTCTCGACCAGTTTAAAGAGGTAGAAATCTGTAGGTCTTATAGTATAAATGGGAGATGTAAGCGCCCTTTCCCAGTATCTTTCATGTCTTAATGGGAATCCACCGTATGCATAGTATGTCTCCTCAAATACCCTAAAGAGCTCCTTTTGATGCTTTAAGATCTCATTAAGACCATAGGAGATATGTACATCATCATGGGAACGGGCTATAGAGTTATCTCCTGTAAAATAACGAGTGTATAAAAGATCAATATGTCCTGTTTTAGAGTAAAAGTTATATGCCTTACTACGTTCTCCTCCCCTATAGACAAAGAGGGCATCAGCTCTACCCTTTAAAAACTGACTAGCTGCTTCTATCATAGCTGTCCCAACACCCCGACCCCTATAATCCTCTCTAGTTCCCACAGCATTTTCAAAAGCCGCAGTTATAGTGGCTCCCGGCGCTAGTTTAAATGTTCTAAAAGCTAGTGGAATAAAACCTACAACTTCATCACCATCAAAGGCTATACTTGCAGTCCCAGGCCCTTTCTTCTTCCAATCCTCAGGAGTAATAGGTGGAAATATCTTATTCCTGAGCTCAAGGCCTTTTTCAAGCTCATCTGGTTTAAACTCCCTGGCAATTATGTTATCTGTCCCTTCCATGCTCATATCCCTCCATTCTAAATATCTAGAGCGCAGAATGCACCAATAAGTTCTCCTGCTCCTACATTTGAAGATATACAAGGCGTAGCAAAGATTCCTACATCTCCCCGTGCTACCTCACCTGTCTGACCATTTAAGCATTCCCAGATACTCGGCCATTTAAGGGCCCAATTTGTTATGGCTTGAAGCACCTTGTCCTTTAAGTCTGGATAGTAGTTAGAAGCTGCATTAGCCCCTACTGCACATGATTTGGGCCACGCAGGTCCTCTCCAGTAAAAGTCTCCTTCATACCCTGGCTCTCCTGGAGCCATTGTAAAGATCCCGTAACCGGCTATTAACTTCTCAAAGTTAGGTCGCATAGCCTCTGCTCTTTCATGTGAGACTAACCCATACGCTAGGAAGAAGAGACCATCAAGGCTTATGCTAGTCTCTAAAGTGCCATCTGCATGCCTTACACCAAACCATACTTTCTCCGGATTCCAAAGTATTCTCTCGGCAGAAGCTAGGGTTAGCTCAGATTCCTTAAGCCACATACTCACATCGTCTTCTTTACCAAGGATTCGGGAGATCTCAGCTAGCGTACGCTCATAACGACAACGTTCCGCAGCAAAAATAGCGGGATAAACGTACTCTTCCCCATAGTATGTGATATCAGTAAAGAGCGGAGACACATCAAGGCCAGTATCAAAGCTGGTCTTAGCAGCCCATAGGTGGAGATCTTCTAACTCCTTATCTCTGGTTTTACAGATATAGTTATAGAATTTAACTAAAGGTTCGTACCATCTGCGTAACGAATCTTTATCCTTTGTAGCCTTATAATAAGCAAGTGCTACCCAAGGAAAATGAGGAGTTTGAATAATGCCCTGGCCTTTGCCCCACCTTTCTCCTGGTTTCTCTTCGTCAATATATATTGCATGAGGGATATAACCGTCATCACGTATAGAATCAAAGAAGAGATTAAAGGCATTACGAAGGAATTCCCCTGGATGATAGGGATCAAGGAGGGAATTGAATGGGAGAGCGCTGGTTCCCCATGTCCATACCCCTTTATAAACAGGCAACGCTTCAAGGAGTATATGACCCCACTTTTCATGTTCATAATAGTTCTGTTTCACCACTGTCCAACATTTATAATAAGCTTTTCTCGCTTCGCTCCCTTTAAAGTCAACTGCTGGTACGGCTTTGAACCATTTATCCCATAGTTTTGCTGTTCGCTCTGGGATATCCGAGACTATATTCGCTCTAGCCTCATCAGGTCCTAAAGAGCTCATACCGATAGGAAAGCCCTTTTCACCTGCGTCTTTTGAGCTCTTAACAGGCTCAAATTCTACATCAATTGGAAGTACAAAATACTTACCTTTTCCTGTCTTAGAATTAAGCTCACTACTAAGTAGAGCTTTTCTATAATCTTCTAAGGTATCATAGAGTCCGAATGAAAGGGGAGCTGAGAGGGCTATTGAAAGGCTTCTACCATTAGGGCGTTCCAGAATAAAGGTATCCTGTGCCTTTCCTTTAATACTTACCTTGAATTCTTCACCAGATGTAAAGAGAAGGAAGAAACGCCTCTTTAAGGGACGATGTAACGTGTGTTGTTTAAAGACAAAATCCCAAACCACGCCATTATCAGAGGTACTCGCAAACTGTTCTTTAGCAACTAAGCCACAAGTTGCGAAGTTTATCTGACGTTCAATGTAATTAGGCGCTGACTCCATCTTTTTAAAATAAAATGCAATACGTGAAGGATTCATACGATTACTTATATCACCAAGCGCGTATTCATCAATATAGAAAGTAAAATCTGGCTTCTCATCGTATGTGCTATTTGTCCTCATATCAAGATTATAGCCTATTCTTCCAAAATCAAGAGGATAATAGTGCGCTATAGTTTTAGGGTTCTCCTTTATAAGTACTGCTGTACGTCTTGGTAACTTCTCGTTGAATTCTGTTAATAACTCCTTCCAAATACTCAATTAGACCATCTCCTATTATGATTTTTTAAAATTCCTCTGACAAGAACCTTTTGACGATAAATATATAGTTCTATATGACTCTTTTTATTCCTCCATGTTATAATAAAGACTTTGAAGGAAAAGATGCCACATTATAGGAGATGAATCTATTAACTCTTTACAAAAAGCCCTTTTACTATAGGTCTATGATCTCCCGCATTAAAGATTAAAACCGTATATATACCGGGAATGACCTTTTCTCCGCTATCCCATAACATCTCATCGTATATGAGGAAAAAGCTCTATTGTATATCCTAACCTCATCTATGATTCCTTTAAAGTGATAGCGTGTTGCGTTTTGAGCACTCCATCCAATAAGTAAGGGCGCATCGCCCTTTAAGAGACAATCCTCTCCAAAGACAGCTTGAGCCTTCATCTCCCCATTAAGGTACCAAGTCTCTAAGGTGCCATCATAAACATATACTATATGGTTCCAAAGATTATCTTCCTAGTCCTGATTGATGAGGAGGAGTTGAAAATACCCAGGCCTCTATAGTTATAGCATTTAAGGATTTCATACTACTATCCATAGGGATCTCTACATGATCATAGATTCCATCGAATTTTAGAGCACTTCCCCTTAATCCTTTTACCAACTCCGAACCTCCTACTACTATACCATGGTTACCATTTCCAGAGAGATCAAGGACCTTAGGGGCTTTGACTATTTTAGCATCATCCCAAAACTCCAAATGAACTCTGGAAGCCCCTGATTCATTAAATAATATGGCTTTAGCAGTATAATAGGTTCCTTCCTCAACAGGAGCCATATGACTTTGTAGACTAACCGCTGAGCTATTACCAAACTTCATACTATAACTACCATTAAAAGCCTTATCAGTGCTTATTCCAGGAGTACCTGAAATTATAGACCAGCCTTTGGGTATATTCCCATCGCTAAAGTCTTCGAAGAGGAGGAATGCTTGATCCTCTAAGACATCAAAGCCTCAATACCCTATAAGCCCATTATCTCGTACTAATATTGAAGATAGTAATCAAATCCAGCTCATCTTCCCTCTCTTCAGGTATCTCTATCAACGCTTTATCAGCTAATCTTAACAAATCATGTACTTTAGGAACACTATTATCAACATTTTTAACATATAGAACTTTAAGTATCTTTTCTAATACGAGATGTCCCATAAAAAGGCCCAATGATAATCTTTATTCTCATATAAATGCAACATAGTAGTGCAGTCTTGATTCGCTGTTTCAACCCAATAGTTCATTAACTCAACCTTATTCTGTCACTACGCACACCATGTGCTTTGAGGCTGGTAGAAGCGTGAAAAAGAAGACGAGGTGTTAGCTGATAAAATGGTAAAGGTTTGGACAACACGGCAGTTTTGTAGTTGGCTTGGTGGTCGGTATATGAAAAGAGGAAATGAGGAATAATATGTTAATACACACAACATCATTCAAAAGGTTTTTCCATTATAACCATGTCATAGCAAGCAAACAGGATATGACGGTGGTGCTTAAGCTTCAAAACACAATTGAGTTGCAAAAATAAGCATTGTGTTTTCCACGTCTGGCCTATTTTGCAAGGAAACGACAATGCTATGGTTATCTAAGCCGTTTCATCAATGCGATAAACAATGGTGAAGTTCTTCACGAGAAGCTGACGATATGCTTTGCCTGCATAAGCTCCCACTCGACGTCGTGCTCCACGTTGCGGCATAATCTCAAGAGAAGAAATAGCTTCTTCTAATTGGTCAATAAGGCTTACAGCTGATTCTTTTGCATGAAGTTCTGTAGCAATATACTCATAAATTTTGTCTAAATTGCGGTAAGCGGCGGAAAGCAACTTTTCATTACACTTATCCAAAATGTTTCCTCCGCAGAGTATTGAGGGCTTCTTTTGCATTAGTTAGCTTAACGTCCAAACGATATTCCGCTTCTGCCCGTGCAATTTCTCGGTCAAGTTCATTTTGGTCGAGCATTGCTTCATAGGTTTCTACGCTCATTATCACTAAATCGCCATAACCATTTTTCGTGATAAATACAGGCTCTTTTTTTGCATGGCACAGTTCAGAAATCTCGTTGGTATTTCTAAGGTCTGCAATTGGTCTGATTCGTGGCATTAAACACACCCCTTTCTTTTGTACATTATTATATCATGATTACGGTCATTCTATAATAAGCTATCTCCCCTGCGCGTATAAAATAAACGTGAAGAAAAACTAAACAACAGAAGTGGAGTACCCCAGCTAGGAAAAGGATTTGCATTGAACCGGTAGATCTTTTTTTCCGTAGTTGGATTCTTCCCCTTCTAAAAGCTCACATATCCATTCCTTAATCTGTTTATCAGGTATTTTGCGCCCATCTTTTGACGTCTTAATCCGAATTAACACACCAATCATGTTCCTGTCGGGTGCATCTAACACTTAGGGGAGTATAAATAATATTGATAGGAGACTTATAAAGTTTATATTTTATAGGAGGAAAAACGTATGATACCAAATAACCCATATATGCAAACCACAAAAGTGAGGTTCAAGAATATCACAAAAAAAATATTACACCTCGAACAATGACGAATTACGAAGATTATTTAACGAATTTAATAGAGATAACACTGATATGTTCTGTCTCCGTGTTATCCCTATCAATTTTCTTTATAACTGAATTCACCTTAAACCTTAACTTTTCTGTTTTACGTAATATGCAAGTCTAGGGATTTTAAAAGCTCCTCGGTTTTCTTGTTTATTTCG
>DIRN01000038.1 GCA_002426645.1 Firmicutes bacterium UBA5435
AACAAGTATTTTAGCTTGCTATTTGTTAATTTATACCACGTATTTTAGGAAAAGTTAAGGTTTAAGAGAACCTTCTTCTCTGATGAAACGGAGAGTGGAAAACCATTGTCTTCAAGTACTGCTTCTCTATGTTCGCTATAACCCACTATATCTTGAACCTTGGTACCTCTCCATCTTTAACAGCCTGGAGAAGGGCATTATAAGTTATATTTGGATCTGATTCATATTCATGGAGGATCATATCGTAGCCTGCCTTAAGGGCCATAACTGCTGCCTTCTCTATTCCTCCCTAAGAATACTTGTAATACATGGTCGGGAAAGTGTTTTGCAGTTGATAAGACACCTTCATCTTTCAAGGTCCTGATGACTTGAGCACTAATTTCAGATACTAGGTCAGGACGCTCCCCAAAAGAACGAGTATTTATAATAGGGTTAATTGGATTAATATTCACATCAAGAACAGGTGCATCTGGCCATGGCTTTGCATTCCCTCGCCATTATTCTAGCCCAATGTTTTGTATGTAAGGATGAACGTGTAGCGCCTAGAGCCGAAGGCTGGTGAATTTACCCCTTCATGCCCTGATGTAAGAAGAAGGGGAGTTTTGGAGAGACGTTGAAGCTCATTGGTAGATTCGCTAGTTGAAATAGGATCTTTTGTTCCTTCATCTCCACGGTTAATATAAGCGCCACTTATTTTCCCTAGTGGCAGCATCTCCTTTACCTGCGGGAGCTATTTAATTATCCTGACACAGAGAAGCTGACCTACCTTTTCTTCCAATGACATTGACCTTAATCTTTTCTCAACCCATTCACTCATAATCTAGCGCAAATTACGCTTTGCACCTTCCTTTATTGACTTTTATATCTGAGCATAAACAGTATATTACTTCGTTATAAGGGACTTCATTCCTCATAAAACCCTTGCCATTAGAAACTATTGACAAGGGTTTTAACTTGTTGTTCTATTAACGTCAAGAGAAAGAAAAGGTTAACTATTTTCTATAACCTACTGAAGAGAGTTTATCCTGAAGCTTGCTAGAGTATACCTGAATTGACGGTGAGGTATTATCACTTATTATAGTTCCTTCACTTCCATAAAAGACAGACCTCATGGTATAAGGTCTCTTACAGCCTATGGAGACAAAGACTTTGCCAATTACTCCGCTCTTAAATCTCATGCTAGATATAAAACAATGATCTACCGGCAAGTCTTTGAGCATCATATGATTTGAATAAGCAAAGACCTCATGTACATCCCCAGCTATCCAGCGAACCAGGTCAACTGCGTGGCAGCCTCCTCCTATAACCCCTTGATCTATAAGTTTCTTTGTAAGAGCAAATCCAGGAGCATATCTACACACCTGACCTATCATGAACTTTACTCCTGTTTCCTTTGAAACATCCAACATCTCTTTGCATTCGTCTACCTTTAAAGCCACGGTCAACTCCGTATTCATCACCTAAGATCTTGAGTAGTCATTCATCTAAATCACAGACTGCTTTAATCTCTACATTAGGGTTTCGCTTAAAACCCTCTAAATGTCCACGCCCCATTTTAAGGCCTATAACAGCTGCTCCTACCTTTTTAAAAGGTTTAATGTCTCTTCAACCATTATGTCTCCTGCATCTACTCTCAGATGGCTAGAGTGCACAGTATGTAACGGCTCATATCCACCCTCTTGAAAGGCTTGTTGAGTAGGTATATACCCTGCGTAACCATTTGCTAGCTCTACCACAAAAGTATGTTTAAAAGGAGACTTCTCCTTTATCTCTAACCCAAACTCAACAAAGAGTTCTCCTGGGTTTGTGGCTATAGCCACATCCCCTACCCTTATCACCTGTATCTCTACGGGAAAGTTCTCCCGAATTCCTTCAAGTAATCTTTATTTGGAGACATGCATTCGTCTATCTTGCTATCAGCAGTAGTAAACTCTCTATCACTAAGAGAAAGAACCTTAGACGCTAAAGCCAAACTACATTCTGTAGAGGGACTTATTTTACTATGTACTCTGAGTACTCACCAGCTAAAATTCGAGCGACCTTATGGGTCATCTCATGTCCTCTAGGCGGATTTAAATCCCTATAGTTAATATGGTTCACATTACCGCAAGGACCTGCGAAGAATGGAACAACTAGATCCTCCCCTAGGATACTCCTTAGGTACTTAGCCATATATCCTGAAAAGTCAGGATGGATTCCTTCACCAAATGTACAGTTATGAAGGGCATAGTTAACTACAATCGCTATATTTCTGTTATCAAGAGAATCAACACGCATCACTAGGACTTCAGGATCTATGGGGCCAAGTGGCTCAGCATCTTGTACTGATCTTTTATCAGCTCTGAAGTTCATTAGAACACGACCATCCGGTACCTTAAGCCTTCTGTTAAAGGCTATTGTATCTTCGTGACCTTGCCCCTACCTTCGTAGGAACAGCGTTCTTTTTAGCCATGATAAGGGTACTATCTGCTTTCCTGATCATTATATTATTATAGGTTTGATCAGGATCAGCTGCACATAGGAATAACTTAGTTACTACAGGTCCTGCATGTGTATGAGTAGCAGCTACTAAGATATTTTCTTCTGGTATACCCACCTTCGCGTGAACTAGTTTTCTAATTGCTTTTACCTGCTCATTAGAGATAACACACAGTTATAGAGAGATCATACCTCGCTCCGTTTCTCCATCATTTAAAAGACTGCATTAGCTCTTAAGGGTTCGAAAACCTTATCTACGTATGAAGCTCTAAAAGAACCGGCCAAAGATATATCTAAGGGTGAGGTGATATCAGTCATTGTCGCACCAGCCCTAAGATGTGAGGTAGTTGACATGATTTATCCCTCCATGGTTATTCCACCCTATGGTTTACAGGATCTATCTTAAACTTTCTACCTTCCCTAGCAGAACGCATTGCTGCTATACCTAGGATAGAGCTATCCCAACCGGCTTCAACGTCGCTTTCCGGATATCGTCCATTTAGTATACAGCCTACAAAATCCTTCGTTATTAGCTCGTCAGCGCCGCCATGTCCTCCGCGCTTTTGGGGCAGTTCAAAGGTAGCTACCTCCTTTGTAGCTGCCTTCTTAAGTATGGTTATGTTAGTTGAAAAATTACCTATTACCATACCCTCATCACCCATAACCCCTACTTCAGAATCCCTATCTGAAATAGGAGCAAAGTGACATTCCATATAGGTGGCTCTGACTCCGTTGGCATACTCTATCATCACCGTTGCGTTATCAAAGACATCACTTCCAGGATGGTATATACATGTATCCCATATATAGCCGTCTTCTTTCTCTGCATCTAGATAATATCTCTTTGCATGCCCCTGCTCAATATTCCAAGCATGGGAACACTCGTATCTCTCTGGGCAATCCTTACACCGTCGTGGAGCATCTTCTCTCGCTTTATAAACATCCAACCCTCCAGAAGCTATAACGCTTATCGGTCTTGAAAAAGAGTTCCAGTTTAGCTGGTCTAAAAGATGTGAGCCTTTATGTACCAAGAGTCCTCCTGATTTCTCTTGGTACCTGTGCCACCTATGAAAATATTTAGAACCTTCCACAAACCTTCTAGCCCAGACCATCTTTACGTTACCGATCTCACCAGCTTTTATAAGTTCATTCACCTTTGCAAGAGCTGACATGAATCTCATATTATGACCAGCATAAAGAAATTTACCGCTGCTCTTAGCAGCTTGGACCATACTATTGGCATCTTCAGTTGTAGTAGCCATGGCTTTTTCACAGTATACATACTTTCCTGCTTGTAAAGCCCTCACAGAAGGATGGACATGCGCAAAGTCTGGTGTAGCTACGATAACAGCGTCCACATCATCTAACGCCAATAGATCATTATAATCTATAAAGCATCGTTCCTTTGGCACGTTTAAATCTTCTGATGCAGCATTGAGCCGCACGGGATTGGTATCAGCTAGAGCTGTTACATCTGTTATACCTGGGAAGCTCTTTTTCATAGCTGCTGCTACTGATACGCCACGTCCTCCAGTACCTATTAACCCTATATTTAGTTTATCCATATTATATAGCACTCCAACTCCTTTATAAAAGTTAACCTGAAATTCTAAATCTATTCAACAGTAACTATGGTACTACATTATAGTTTGACATTTATTATAAAATTCCTTTTACTTTTTCCACTTAAATTAAATTGAAACATTTTAGTTATGTTTCGCAATTAGTTTCGTAAAGTAATAATGGCACTCTTCTCTTAGCAGACATATACTGTAAAGGAAGTAATATATACAGGAGGTGAATTAGATGCCTGAACTTTCTTATACTGTACAACCGGGTGATACCTTATATTCTATTGCCAGACGTTTTGGAGTCACAGTACAATCAATAGTCCAGGCAAATAATATACGAGACCCAAACCAGATATACCCTGGGCAGCGTTTAGTAATACCTGTACCTGACGGGGAACGTGTTTATATCGTGCAACAGGGAGACACCCTTTATTCTATTGCTCAAAGATTCGGGACCACTGTTGAGGAAATAGCTAGGAGAAACAATATATCTGACCCTAACCGTATATATCCAGGGCAGAGGCTGGTAATACCAGGTATTACACCGCCTCCATTAGGTTTTCAAAGATATGTGGTGCGACCTAGTGATACCATCTGGGCTATAGCACAACGCTTCGGAACAACTGTGGATGCTATCGCTCGAGCTAATAATCTAGCGGATCCGTCTAGAATTCAAGTTGGACAAATACTTCTTATTCCTATGGCTCCATTAGCCCAACCTATATTTAGAGGTAATCCTAGTAAAAAGGCTATAGCCTTTTCCTTCGATGCTACCTATGGTGATAATCAAACTCCACAACTTTTGGAGATCCTGCGAGGTAATAATATAAGGACCACCTTCTTCTGGTCTGGCATATGGCTTGAAACATTTCCTACTTTGGCTAGTTCAGTAGTCAGGGCTGGACATGAGGTTGGAAATCACAGCTATGATCATCCGCATATGACAACCCTTTCTGATGCTGCCATGAGAGAACAGATCCTAAGAACTGAACAAATCATTCAGCCCATTGCAGGTTCTTTATATAGAAGATATTTTCGTCCGCCCTTTGGAGAATACAATCAAAGACTACTGAATGTGGCAGCCGGTTTAGGGTATAGCACCATTATGTGGACTATAGATTCCCTAGACTGGACAAATCCAGGTCCTCAAGCTATTATCGATAGAGTTTTAAGAAATATACAGAACGGCGCTATAATCCTGATGCACCAAGCAGCTCCAGATACTCCTAGGGCTCTACCAGAGATAATATCACGTCTTTTTAGAGATGGGTATCGAATTGATACTGTGACTGGTGTCCTAGATCCTCCTTAAAGTATAAGAGATCGAAAAATGGATCTTTTTCTGAATTCATTTCTCGATCTCTTAAATTATTATCAAAACCTTTCATATTTTCTTCCTAAACCCCATAAAGTTTATATATCAGATATAGTCTTTTATACTTCAGGCATTGAAGGGAGTAAAAAGGAATGGCAAAGAATAAGTTCCTATTCCTGAAAGTGGTACTATCTTTTCTTCTCCTCAGTATGATATTACGATTTGTAGTATATGCTTTGGAAGTTAAATCTGAATTTAAGGTTCCTGATTGTGAAAGTAATAGAATTCTACAACTAAAAGATCCATTGATGACTGGATATGACGTGATAGAACTTGAAGAGAGAATGATAGAACTTGGAGTATACTCCGGCCCGGCCTTCGGAGTCTATGATTATAGGTTAGCACAAGCTGTAACAGCATTCCAGGGGTCAAAAGAATTAGAACCCAATGGCATAGTGGGGCCAGAGACTTGGAATGCCCTTGCTGGGGAAGATTCTGAAGATAGGCCAACTAATGCTAAACCACGTCCTAAAGGAAAGATAACCTTAACGATACATGTAAATTCTCGTACTTTAACAGTCTATTCAGATGGAGAGGTATATAAGAGATATCCAATAGGTGTAGGAAAGGCAAGCACTCCTACTCCTATTGGAGAATGGAAGATAGTCCATAAGAGCACTGGCTGGGGCGGTGGTTTTGGCACACGCTGGCTTGGTCTTAATATACCTTGGGGTATATATGGAATACATGGGACAAATAAACCATGGTCAATAGGTAGGGCTGAAAGTCATGGATGCATTAGAATGCATAATAAGGATGTAGAAGAGCTCTTCTCCTGGATAACTGTGGGCACTGAAGTGGATATAATCGGCGATATCTCTCATATTCAAGTAAAAGATAATCTTAGCCCAGGCAGAACAGGAAAAGATATTGTTAAGTTTCAGATGATTCTAAGAGAAGCAGGATTTAATCCTGGTCGCGCAGATGGAAGGTATGGTCAACAGACCATTGATGCTATTAAATCCCTCCAAAGATATTATAGTCTTCCTGTCACAGGCATAGCTGGCCCTGATGAATTCATCCTCCTAAAGCTTAAGTAGGGCCATACATTACTTTAGGGTATCGGGAGGTTCAATATGAAATTCCATAAAACGTTTATACCACTTATACTGTTTATAGCAGTTCTCATAGGAGTAGGTTTTTCCTTCTATAGCAAGCTGGTAATGGAAAGGCCAAAACGTATAACTATAGATCCGACTCTTCAGATAGATCCAGATAAGGAATACTCTATTACTGTATGGGATTACTCTTTCCCCGGCAAGGTTGGAGAATTCTCTAATTATAGTGAATTTGTTGCTGCTATAATCTCTGAGTTTCGTGGGATTTATCCCAATATCAATATCTCATTTAGATTATTTGATGAAAATGAGTTGAAAGATTCTCTTCATAAAGAAGAACCACCTGATCTCCTATGCGCTCCTTATATTCTAGATCCTAATGAAAATCGTCTCATGTTCCCTATTGGCCTCTTTTTAAATGAAGATGAAAAGGCAAATTATGAAGTCTTTCCTCTTGAGGCTGTGAGGATAGATAATATGATATGGGCTTTACCACGATGGATTTCACCTACCCTTTGGTTGGGTAATGCCAAGCTCCTTAGGAATGCAGGGGTGGATCTAGAAGGGGTTCTTACAAAGGGCTGGACTTGGGAAGAATTCCATAATACCCTCGTGGAATTAGAAAAGAAGACCTCACACACCTCAACTCAAGAGTACGGACTCTTATTACCTTATTATCCCCTTTGGCTCTTTCAGGATTTAATCTTAAACAATGGAGTCCCAGCCATGCTCTCCACTGATGGTCAGTTCCTTTGGGATGAGACTAGCGTTAGAGATACAGCTAGATTCCTCAAGCAGTTACAAGAGACGAGGGGCTTTTGTAGAGAACCTGAGCCCTTCTACGGCAAAATACTTCATCTCATGTTAACGGATAAAATCGCTATTATGGGTAGAACCAACCTACCCCTTCTTAAAGAATTAGCTAATAATTCACGTGAGTTATTACCTCTCCCTATGCCTCATAACTCTGTTAAGGAGTGGCGTATACAGACTGATGTCTTTTATGTATCTCTCTTTAAGAACAAACGAGAAAAAGGTGATGATCATCTGAAAGCAGCTGCTGAGTTTGGTAAATTCCTTACAACTGGAAAAGCAGCTGCTCTTGGCGGAGAACTAGGATTTTTATCAGCATCTCGCCTTGATCAAGAGGCTGCTATAAAATCTATAAATGTATCGCCATTAGCTGAGACTTTCCTCTATACTTGCCTCTCTCATGGGATAACATCTATAAACCTCCCTCAGGAGCTTCAAGAAAAAGAAGAGAAATTCACCAAAGAAGTCCTGCTTCCAGCTGTAAAAGAGCTCTTAGAAGAGAAGAGCTCCTTAGAAGAGTTTACTGTAACGATAATAGATGAGGGCAAAGAAAGATTTGCAGTACAGGAGAAGCCCAATGGATCATTTGGCTTTTTTAAGAGGCTATATGAAAGATTCTTCTAATGAATCAGCAACCCAGAGGCGCATCTCATTCTATAGCTTTAATGTCCAGGAGTTCCATTCCAGATCTCGCTCTCTTAAGATGTATCATAAGAAGGAGAAAGTATTTGAATGTGGAATTATGTATCGTGGACTTTAATATTAAGCAGCATATAATATAAGAGATAGAATGAGAAAGGAGGAGTAGCGGCTCCTTTCAACGGGTCGCTGCGTTATTCCATGTTGGGTTTATTCCCGTTTTTAATAGCTATATTACTGCTCTTGCCTGCTCTTGCATTCCTTTTTTATTTTAATATTGCAACTTTATCCTTAGCAAGGTTAGGGCTTTCTCCAGGAGGTGCTGTACTGCTCTTTGGACTCTCCTTAATAGGAGGAGTTATAAATATACCCATCTCTCGTCGTCGTTTTATAGTAGAAGAGCCACAGCCTTCTCCAAGTTTCTTCTTTCCATATTTTTTCTACTATCCACCAAAAGTTCGTGAACAAGTCATCGCTGTAAATTTAGGAGGTGCTGTTATTCCTTCCATCTTCGCCCTACACCTATTTTTAGGCCGTGCACCTTTTTTCCCTACAGTCCTATCTGTAGCCATAGTAGCGTTTATAGCTTGGAGACTTGCCCGACCTGTTAAAGGGGTTGGCATAACTATGCCTGCCTTCATTCCACCCTTAGCAGCAGCTGCATGTGGTCTAATTCTATCACCTAATCATGCTCCTGCAGTATCATATATCGCAGGAGTCTGGGGTACCCTTATTGGCGCTGACCTCATGAATATACCTAATTTCCCTCGCCTAGGTGCTCAGGTAATAAGTATAGGCGGAGCTGGAATCTACGATGGTATCTTTTTAGTAGGGATTATAGCTGCATTTCTAAGTTAGAATGCTTTTAGTACTTTCACATCCGTTCCTCCTACGGATGTGAAAGAGTCTTTTAAATAAGCTCTATATAGAAATAGTCATCTTCCAAAAGCGACGCTACATTTCTCGCGTCCCCTGAAATATATGTTTTCTCTTGCCCATAACAATAGCATCTACAACTTTAGGTGTACCTAATTCCAGAGTCTCTACTTCAGTAATTCCTCTAATGGAGTATATGGACTTATAGTCTGGCTTCTTTAAGACCACAGTAGAACTGGCGAATCCTACTAACTTACCATCCTCATAATACAATCTTAGATTCGGTAGGAATGCTCACATGACATCCAAATCCATGAAGAACTTTTTCCTTATATATAGAATATTATGTATCAAAAGATAAGCTATGCTACTACATTACTAATAATTATTAGGGGATGATTATATGATTTACGAAAATAATCATTTTACATCCGATGCCAGATGCGGTAGGCTGGAGGAAGTAGTTAATGTTCCAATCACGCTCTTTAAATCTCTGCAAGGAAAGTATTTTGTAGGACAGACTGAAACTTTATGGATAGGAAACGGCTCGAATGCTTGGGCAGGTTTATTTAATCCTCGTAATTCAGGTATCGACTTATTTGCGAACGTAATCACTATTTCAAATTTTTCTGATCAGTATTTAACCGGTGAAATATGGCTTAATGCCAAGCTTCTAGAAGAAGGAAGTATATCACAAAAGGTTTCTCCATCAAATACGGCTTTAGAACCCCAGCCTAATAATAAAGTAAATATTAGATATGTACAATCTACAGAAGAACCTCCTCAGGGTGGCGTTAATGTTTTTGATAGGATTATACCGCCGAATGGAACGCTAGTAAGTGAGGAAGACGGTAAATTTATAATTCCACCATGTGGAAATTATACTATATTTATAAAGTCCTCAAGTTCCCAGCTTTCTAAGGTTATTGTTGCCTTTGGTTGGTGGGAAAATCCTGCAAAGTAAAAATAATATTAAAAGGTGCCTGATTTTATCTAAAGTTTTGTAATAAAATCAGGCATTTATTTTATCTTTAACTTAAGCAAGCTTAGGTATTTTTTTACGTTCTCCTAAACTAATGACAACCTCCTTGTACAAAATATGCTCCGTCGTGCAAGTGGTCTGATAATATCATATAAATCTCAATCCTTTTAGGAGTTTCCATTCAAAATAAATCCAGCTCCAGAATGGACGTGTCCTACCGCCATAATATGATCAACGATAGCACGCTGTAATATAGTATCTCTAGGAGCAGAGGTAAGAACAAATGGATCAGAGCCAAAGACCCGCTCAAATGTTTGATGAGCATCGGCTAAAACAGGATACCGATAAAATTCACATTGAAACTTAATAATATTTGAAGATGATGGAAGTAGTTGTTGAAGATTTGGATCAAGTAGCCAAGATCTACAGGTAAAAGCCACAAACGGCTTATCAGGAAAGTATAACGGAAAGAATCCATACGCCTTATGAAAAGACTCTTTACATAAAGTATAATCCATTTTACCCCCTGCTGGGATATGAATCTCCAGTATACGATGGCCTTTTGATAGCACTAACTCCCATTCATTCTTTACCAGACGTATCCTTTCCGCGAGATCATGTTTCCTTCAATGATATGGTCATTCTCTGAGAGCTCAGAAGTCCATGAGCCCTTAGGATCAAAAATAGCATTTGTGCCGTCTACCTGGCTATCACTTCGAAACCTTACACCTGGTTCAGAGAGAACGATAACCTCCGAAGTAATGGAGTTGAAAAAGACCTTAATATTATCTTTAAAGATTTTTGGCATAAACTGAAGGCGCCCGAGTCGATAGATTTTACCTGTAAAGTGATTCCTCAGCCATGAAGTCTGATTCAAACCCCATAAACCGTGCTTTTCATGATAATCACGCATCCAAATGTCCATATCAGTAAAAGTATCCCTAGTTATACTTTTAGGAATCCCCTTATCTTTATGGAGCCTTAAAGCCTTTGGGAGCCCAGATAACAAGGTAATAGCAGGAAACATGGCAACATACTTTCCCATTGAAGTTTCGGGTAAAGGCCAATGGTCTAAATCTGTTAATTGGAGTTCAGGTAAGTTAAATAAGAGATAGTGCCAATGCCATGCCAACCTACTAAGTTCAGAATCGCCCCTTATAATCAACAACGCCTCAGAGAAAGCCCCTATTGCTTCATTGGGCAAACCTAGTATATCATTTGCTTTGATGACAAAATCATCGGTCAGAAAGTAAAGATAGGCTCCAGGATAAGTCGCTTGAGATGCTCCCCAGTACTCACGCCAGATCTCTGGAGCCTTTTCTAGTGCGCCTGGCATGTTTATCGCGC
>DIRN01000107.1 GCA_002426645.1 Firmicutes bacterium UBA5435
ATCTCAAATATTTTATGCACCCTTAGTACTTGACAAAATAGGTTTTGTGTAGTAAGATAAATAGTGTTCAAGGTCGGGCTGTGGCGCAGCTTGGTAGCGCACTTGACTGGGGGTCAAGGGGTCGCTGGTTCAAATCCAGTCAGCCCGACCAGTTTTATAGCGTCTGAGCGGGTGCTTAGGCGTTTTTTATTTTCTACCTGCTCGCATCGAATGTATAATTAATGTCCATATATAGCATACCGAAGCGATCCTCGAAAGGAAGTTCCCTCGTTTTGGCAACAGTGAGCTGGTTGATGAATGCATCTAACATCGTAGTCAAGTGCATTTAAACTAATTTATTAAGCATACTTTTATTTGGCGCAGATGTTTACCTCCTATAATAGCCGATGCCCCTTTGTGACTTGTCCTACGAGGAGTAGCTGTAAAGGAACATGCCTTCTCATAGTTGAGGCATGCACGGCATAAATGTCTACCATACTTATTAGGGCTACCTGAACTTTAGCCGTACATCGACGAGATTACATTCATTCTTGTTGGCTCTGTGGCGACGGGATTGTGTACAGAACGCTCGGATATCGATATAGCCTTGGTCTGCGATCTTACTACTATACAGCACACTAGCCGCGCATCCAACGGCTCTTTTTCATATACTCCCTGGACTTAAGTGGAATTGATCTTCTTAATCTCATCACGCCTTCTATAAAGATCTAAAGCCATTAAAGTCTCCTCTCATAGGAGCGGATTTCACACTCTAAATCATATGTAGGTGAAGAAGACAAGAACACTAATGCTCCCTCTGTATAAGAATAGGCGATGGGAAGTTTACAAAGAGAACCATAGAGAAGATCACAGTTTATTTGAAGGAGGCCCTCATGATCTCTATTATAGCCCTATATTTCGCTATCTCAAGGTTTACATAGGTAGAAAGACTAGTGACATCATAGGCCACCGTCCCATCATGCTTTAATACAAGCTTTGAAAAACAGAGAAGTGCCTCCTTATCCACTGAGAAAAAGAGTAACTGATTCTCCGGGGAGAAAAGTCGGCACTTATCATAACGTTACTTTCGCAGACCATGTAGATGGCGCACATTAACTCCGTCATGTTTTCGTGGACGGAATTAAGGGACGTGTTTCTTCCGGCTCTGGGAAAAAGAGAGCATAGTTCTTATTGGGAATCATCCATCCCAATTGATCAGGGTCCTCTTTGCCGATAAGTGTTTCATCGCAGGTAGGAGTCCCGTTTTTATTACGGTAGCGTCTAGTGACATAGTAGACATAGCGAGCCTTTGGATTACGGGATTTTTTAAAGCTGATCCTCTCTTTTGGAATGGGAACCGCATAGTTTTTTAAAGACATTATTCACACCTCCAATGTAGACTATATCTATTATGTACGAAATAGAAGAAAAAAGCAAGCGTTTTTCATAAAAAGAGAGTGATCTAGAAAAATACCTTGCTTTGTCCGGTTTCTAAGACGATACGGTGTTAGTATTAAAAGATAAGAAGGATCCTCACACGATATGAGAAAAGTAGCATTTATGTGAAATTAGAGGAAATTCAGGATTATATACAGGGTATATAGCAAAATTACACAAACATTGAAGGATTTTACGAAGAAATGGAGAACCCTTTAATAACGGTATATTCAGGCACCTTTAAAAGTTACGTTGAAAGTTAGAATCCTATATAGCAGGTAATATATAATTGTTACAAATAGTAAACTATATGAGCCTACATCTAAAATATAAGGAAATGGGAGGGTAAGATGTCACAAAAACAGTATACGGGAAAGATTGTAGGAGACGTTCTTGGTGCCTGTTTGGCGGACCATGGGGAGCTGCAGTAGGATCTTATTTTGGACATGTTTATGATTCTAAGACACAAATGAAGAAAAAAGTATCTTCTAATGTCGTTTTAGATAATGATAGAGTATATTACTCAAAACTTATTGGTGTTTCCTTCGGAGATAGGCAGAAGATTATTAGATCTCTTAGTAGTGGTCAGAAACTTGATTTGATTAATAGCAATAATGACATTGCTGTTTACGCAAGCAATAGAAAAGTCGGGTATATAGATCGAGAACTTTCTTATAAACTTCGTAAACAAATGGATGCAGGAATTAAATTTAATTGCTTGGTGAAGAACATTACTCTGGGAGCAGATAGTTATTACGAAATAAGTGTGGAGATAGTTAGAATAGACACTGGAAAGGTAAATGAAGGCGACTCAATAATATATTGTCCTTATTGTAGAGAAAAAGGTTCAGTTAACCATGTTGGATTATGGATATGCTCTTATTGTAAGGGTGAATTTTATTATAAGCGGGATGGAAGGGTATTCAAGAAAGAAGATGCGCTCGATGATGGAATGGAGTTAATTGCACAAATATATGCAATAATGTGTAAGTCGGATGGGGTAGTTTCTACTTCCGAAATAAGCATTATTGATGATTTGGCCAGAAACTTCTTGAGCTTAAAAGGTCCGCATTTAAAGAAATTTAGTGAAGTATTTAATCAAAGCAAAGATAACGTTGATAATTATATAGTAATTATACAGGGCTTATATTTATATTATAAAAATAAGCCACCTATTTTAGTCTTTATTATACAGAGCTTAATTGCGATCGCAGAAGCAGATGGAGTGATACATCCTAAACAACAGGAGATTCTGCGGTATGCCATTAATATCTTTAGCGATGTTACAAAAATGAAATATGAAGACTTTACACAGGATAAATCAGATAGCTCTTTTGGCCATAAGGATTTTAATGACTATTATAAGGTATTAGGCTGTACCCAAAACTCTTCTGATGAAGAAATTAGGATTGCCTATAAAAATTTGATTAAACAATATCATCCTGATAAACATCTATCTAAGGAATTGCCACCAGATATGATAGAATACGCTTCAAAGAGATTTAAGGAGATCCAAACTGCTTATGAAGAGATTAAAAAAGTAAGAAAAAACCTTTAGCAATGGAACTGGTGTGAAGGGGCTTTCAGCACAGCGTTCACTCTTCTTTTATAAGTGCTCTCAATTTTCAGAGGCAACTAATCTGTCTCTGCAGTTTGCCGCCTCATTACATAACATATCTCATCTACTAAAGAAACATAATTGCTTGTTAAAGAAGATATATCCTGAAATGCAGCACGTGTTGTTGACGAGCGAAGTTGAACCTATGGAGAAATATAAGGGAGCAGGATAGCACCTGACGTTTTATTGCTCTTTTATAACTATGTAGGTGGTGCGAATGCGGATATGGTTAGACTCGTTAAGCATATATTCATCTGAGTTCATCAGACAACCCCTTAGTAAGCGTGGTATAAGATTAAATATAAAATGAAACTGATCTTATCTTAGGAAGGATTTTTGCCAACAAATGTAGAATATATTTATGATTATCTTTTTTGGAAAATCAGTATAAATTGCCTAAATAGGATTCAGGATACTATCTTTCTAATGGCTTCACACTTTAAAGTAACTTTGATCAATCACCAGTATAAAAGAACGAAAGTATGAGGGAAGTGGTGAGATAAAGCTTTATAAGAGTAGGGAGGAAGGAAATTGCTAAAAGAGAATTTATTAAAGCGCATCCAAAATCTTAATTCTTTATACTACAAACTTTTTTTATTGATCGGAAGCCAAGGTAGTGGGAAGAGCGAACTATTAGCGCAATTATCAGAAGAAAAAAATGTTCCCGTAACCAATTTAAATTTTGAGCTATCAAAGAGGCTTAAAAATATACCTAGGAACGATAGATGTTTTTATATGGGGGATTTTATTGAGGAAATAATTAGAGAGGTTAAAGGGGAATATATTTTCTTTGATAGTATTGAAATACTATTTTCTCATCATTTAAAGATTGATCCTTTAAGACAATTAAAAAATATAAGTAAGTATAACTCATTGGTAGTCGCGTGGAATGGGAGAATGGAAAACAATTTTTTAGTATATGCGGAAAGATCTCATCCTGATTATGTAGCTTATAAACTGGATGAGTTAGAGTGTAAATACTACGAGATTAAGGAGTGAAGAGCTTGAAGTACGGAGAACTAGTTCAATTTGAACCGATTGAAACAGTGATTAAATTGAACAGTGCTGATTCAAAGGAAGAGGCGGAGAGATTAGTAAAGACTTATGTAATGTCAGATCATATGGCAGATAGTCTGGTGGAAATTGTAATTCCACAATTACAATTTGATCAAACAATTGATAATAAAGGCGTGTTCATAGTAGGTAATTACGGGACTGGTAAGTCCCATTTGATGTCAGTTCTCTCAGCCATCGCCGAAGATGAGCAGATGCTGGAGTTTACTGAACATGAGAGATTTGAAGAAGCAGCAAAATCCATAGCAGGTAAATTTGAAGCATTAAGGTTTGAGATTGGTGCTACTACGATGACACTCCGCGATATTGTATTAAGTAATATAGAAAAAGATTTGAATAGGCGCGGAATAGATTTTAAATTTCCTAAGGCAGAGGAGGTTTCTGATAATCAACAATCTCTCTTGGAGATGATGAGTCTATTTGAGGAGGTTTATCCTGATAAAGGGTATTTAATCGTCGTTGATGAACTTTTAGATTATCTAGCTGCTATAAAAGAAGAATCCCATTTAATATTTAACTTAAGTTTCTTGAGGGAGATAGGAGAGGTCAGTAAGCATTGTCGACTTCGTTTTATCGCTGGGGTCCAGGAAACGCTATTTGATAATCCGAATTTTATGTTTGTATCTAGAACCATGCTGAAGGTAAAGGATCGATTTGAACAGATTATGATCCATCGAGAAGATATTTCTTATGTTGTATCTCAACGATTACTCCAGAAGACCGATGAACAAAAGGCATGGATCAGAGAACACCTAGAAAAGTTCAGTTTTTTATATAAGAATATGGCGGATAGGCTTGAGGAGTATGTGGAGCTATTTCCCATCCATCCAGCCTATTTAGAAACCTTTGAAAGGGTACATATTGCAGAGAAGCGACAAGTGCTAAAGACTTTGACCCAAAGTATTAGAAGGATTATCCACGAAGACGTGCCAGAGGATGAACCAGGCTTGATCTCCTATGATACTTATTGGAGATTTGTGAAGGAAAATCCTTCTAATAGAACAAATGAAGATGTAAAAGAGGTTATAGATAAAAGTGTTATCCTTGAAGGGATCATTGAACACTCTTTTACAAGACCCCAGTACAAACCAATGGCCATTCGCATTATCTATGCTTTAAGTGTGCATCGACTGACTACAGGAGGGATCCATCTACCCATAGGCCTTACCGTTGAAAATATGAAGGATGGCCTCTGCTTATTTGATCCTAATATGCCAGAGCATGATGAGGATTTTCTACTCTCTCAAATTATAACGGTGATGAAGGAGATCTTCAATACCGTATCTGGTCAGTTTATAGAGTATAACAAAGAAAACGAACAGTATTATTTAAATGTAAAGAAGGATATCGATTTCAATGCTAAGATAGAGCAAAGGGCAAGAGTGATAGATGATGCGTCCTTAAACTCATACTATACTACATTGATGTTGAAAGCCATAGAATTTGACAGAGATCCCTATAATTCAGGTTACAATAAAATATGGGAGTATGAACTCATTTGGGAAGGCCGAAATATAGAGAGGGAAGGATATCTCTTTTTTGGCGGGCCTAATGAAAGGCCTACAGCTCAACCACCACGGGATTTTTATATTTACTTCATTCCCCCTTATGGAGTGCTTAAATATGAAGATGCTAAAAAAGAAGACGAGGTATTTATTCTCTTCGATGGTTCTCACGAGGAAATTAAAGAATCCATAAGAATGTATGCGGGGGCTTTATCTATGGCTGAAAGGGCATCAAAAGATACTAAAAGCGAATACAAAAAGAAGTCAGAAGAGTACGGAAGAGACGCGATAAATTGGATCCGTAAAAATGCAAACCAGTCCTTTACTATAAAGTACCGAGGTGAGAACTATAACTTATTGTCTTTATTAAAAGGCAGAAGGCTTTCTGATAAAAGCTTAAAAGAACAATTGGATATGGCAGCTTCCCAATGTTTGGATATTTATTTCGCTGAGAAATATAAGGATTATCCTAAATTTAAAGTCACCATAACCAGGGATAATCAGTTGGAACACTTCAAAAGTGCTTTAAATTATCTAGCAGGTAGAAAAACACAACAGGGAGCAATTATTTTAGACTCTTTAGGCTTATTAGATGGGGAAATAGTTCGACCCGAAAAGTCCATCTATGCCAGGTACTTTATAGATCTCCTTAATAAATTAGAGCCGGGGAAAGTCATCAATAAAGACGATATTATTGAGGAAGTAAATGACGTTGAAATAGACAAGAAGTTTAAGCTGCCTAATCTATGGATTACATTGATCTTATCTTCCCTAGTATATAGTGGTGATATTACCCTAGCTATTCCTGGCAAGAAGTACGATGCAACCATGATGATGGAATTAGCCTCAGAGAATGGTGCGCACTTACAAAACTATAACCATTTTGAAAAGCCAAGGGATATTCCAATGGACGTAATGAAGAAGTTACTTGAGTTTTTAGATCTTCCTCCTGGGACAATCGTTAACTCGCAAAAAAGAGAAGAAGCAGTAAATCAAATGTTAATCGCTACAAAAAAGTTAATTGATAGGACCTTAGATGCACAAAAATTATTAGTGTTAAGTGATACCAGCATTTGGGGTAAGGATATTATCGAGCCTCGTAAGAAAGAAGAATATAAGCAGAAGCTAACAGAATTAAAAGAATTCTTAGAGAGTGTTAATCGCTTTAATACTGTGGCCAAGCTTAAGAATATTAAGTTTACCATTGAAGAGATAGAAAAGCACCAGAAATCCAAAGAAATCATTAAAGAATCAGATAAGATTCGTGACTTGAAAGAAAAGTTAGATCCGAACATTCAATATCTATTCAAGACGAAAACAGCTTCGGACAATGAGAATTCTATAGAATGGAAAGAAAAAGTAAATGTCGCTAAAGATGAATTATTCTACAGACTAGAGGATTTACATTTGATTGATGATGAGTTTATAAGGACATTTAATATTAAACTTGAAGATTTAAAGAAAGAATACATCAAAATTTACATTGACTTGCATAAGAGATATAGATTATCTTTGAGCGAAGATAAACGTAAAAATGAAATAATGAATAGTCAAAGGATGAATAATTTGGATAGGTTAGTCGCTATTGAGGGGATTTTGCCTCTACAAAAACTATACAAGATTAAGGATAAACTAGAAGCGTTACGTGTTTGCTATACCTTAACCCATAAGGACATGGAAAACAAAGCTTTCTGCTCCCATTGTTCTTTTAGTCCGGATGATAAAACTTATCCTATTCACGGAGCGCTTGATCATATAGAAGGGGAGATAGAGGATCTATATAACGATTTTACACGAACTATTATTGAAAGTATAGATGATCCAATGATTAAAGATAATGTGGCTTACTTAAAACCAGCTCAGAAACGGGCTATTAATAAACTTTTAGCAGATGAGAAACTTCCTGAAGTAGTGGATAATAATCTTATCACAGCAGTTAATATCTTAATGAAGGGGCTAGAGAAGATCGAAATCGATACAGATGATTTACGAAGGGCCATAGCAGGGGAAGGACCTGTAACCCTTGAGGATATGAGGAAACGATTTGAAAGGTATATAAGTGACATTACACGGGGTAAAGACGAAAATAAGATCAGGATCTTTATGAGATAGCGAGGGATGAAACAGTGGAGGAACTAAACAAGAAGAAATTGACAAAGGAAATTTTAAATACAGTGAGGGATATTGAAGGGTTTCCCATTGGTAAAGATGAGGATATCATAACCCTTTCTGATCCGCCATACTATACAGCATGCCCCAACCCCTTTATTAATGATTTCATAGAAAAATACGGGACTTCTTATAGTGAAGAGACCGATGATTATGAAGTAGAGCCCTACGCAGCAGATGTATCTGAGGGTAAGAATGATCCTATCTATAGAGCGCATACATATCATACTAAAGTACCTCATAAGGCTATTATGCGGTATATCTTACACTATACAAAACCTGGAAATATTGTATTTGATGGATTTTGTGGAACTGGGATGACGGGTGTGGCAGCTCAGATGTGTGCTGATCCCGATCCTGACTTTAAACTGCAGATAGAAAAAGAAATGCCAGGAGTTCAGTGGGGGGCAAGGAAGGCAATTTTAAGTGATCTATCTCCTGCTGCAACTTTCATAGCATATAACTACAGTACACCTGTCGATGTAAGAGCGTTTGAAAGGGAAGCTGAAAGAATTTTAGCAGAGGTAGAAGAAGAGTGTGGCTGGATGTATGAAACATTACATATGATTGATGGGAAGGTGCAATATGGGTTTGACGGAACACCTAGAAAAGGGAGAATAAATTATACTGTTTGGTCAGATGTGTTCGTATGCTCTAATTGTGCCAATGAGCTGGTTTTTTGGGACGTTGCTGTCGATGAGAGGACGGGAAAGGTGAAGGATGAATTCCAATGTGGTAGCTGTGGCGCGATTCATAAAAAGCGAGACTTGGAGAGAGCAATAACTACCATGTATGATGATTCACTAGGAGCGAATATACAAGTAGCTAAACAGATTCCCGTATTAATCAATTATTCCGTTGGAAGGACAAGATATAATAAAAAGCCTGATGACTATGACTTCGAAGTAATAGAAAGAATAAATGCAACCGAAATTCCTTATTGGTTTCCAATAGATAGAATGCCGGAGGGGGATGAGTCTAGAAGAAACGATAAGTTTGGAATAACGTACGTACATCATTTTTATACGAAGAGGAATTTGTGGGTGATCGGTGCATTATTTAACTATATACATCTCACGGGTGATTTTTATGTGGAGAATAAAATGATATGGAGTTTAACCTCGATACAAAATTATATTAACAAAAAACAATCTTTTGGAGGTGGCGGAGGTGGTGTATCAGGAACTTTATATATCCCGTCATTAGTCCAGGAGAAAAACATTTTTGATGTGTACTTACGAAAACTCAAAAGAAACGCAAAACTACAATTAAATACTGATGTTCGTAACATAAATATCACCACACAATCTACTATATGTTTAAAAAACATTCCTGGAAATACTATAGACTACATCTTCACCGATCCTCCTTTTGGGAATAACCTAATGTATTCGGAGCTTAACTTTATATGGGAAGCATGGCTTAAAGTCTTTACTAATAGCGAAACAGAAGCAATAATGAATAAGGTCCAGAGGAAAGGACTTCCTGAATATCAAGAGATTATGGAGAGGTGTTTTGCTGAATATTATCGGGTATTGAAACCTGGGCGCTGGATGACAGTGGAGTTCCACAATTCAAAGAATAGTGTATGGAATGTTATTCAAGAAGCTATTTTAAGAGCAGGCTTTGTAGTAGCCAATGTTAGAACACTCGATAAAAAGCAGGGGAGCTTTAAACAGGTAACCACAGCTTCAGCGGTTAAACAAGACTTGATTATCTCAGCATATAAACCAAGGGATTCCTTTATGGAGAAGTTCTTAGCTGAAGCAGGAACCGAGGAGGGGGTTTGGAATTTCGTTAGGGAACATCTGAAGAAGCTATCTGTAATAGTTGAAAAAGATGGGATGTTGGATATAATTCCAGAGAGGCAGAATTACTTACTATATGATGCTATGATAGCATTCCATATTCAAAAGGGAGCTTCTATTCCTCTAGGGGCAGCGGATTTCTATAAAGGCCTTACACAGCGTTTCCCAGAAAGAGATGGAATGTACTTCTTACCTAATCAGGTAAATAAGTATGATGTAAAGAGACTACGAATGAAGGTAGGAGATCAACTGCCTTTATTTGTAATGGATGAAAAGACCGCTATTCAATGGCTTTATATGGAGCTAGAAAAGCCACAGACATACCAAGAGATACAGCCTAAGTTTATGCAGGAAATGCATAGGGCTAAGCATGAGAAAGAGATAGAATTAATAGATATACTAAGAGAGAATTTTCTGCAAAATGAGGAAGAGCAGTGGTATGTACCAGACTTGAATAAACGATCTGATCTAGAGAAATTAAGAGAGAAGAACTTACTAAAAGAGTTTGAAGAGTATAAAGATAGTAAAGGAAGGTTGAGGGTATTTCGTACAGAGGCTATACGAGCAGGGTTTAAGAAGTGCTGGCAGGATAGGGACTATAAAACGATTGTAAAGATAGGCGAGCGATTACCTGAGAATGTGTTACAGGAAGATAACTCTATACTGATGTACTATGACAATGCTTGCACTAGAATGGGTGATTAGCATGCATAAGGTTGGAGAGTGGGTATTAGACAAGGGAAATAAACGGAGGGTTAGGATATTAGAAATCCATGAGTTATGGGATTATCGTACGTTCCATGTCTATGAACCTGTGGAAGAATACACATATTACCTAGCAGAAGATTCAGTAGAAGATATAGAAGATGACTTCGATTTATTTCATATGAAATATCTTCTCACTGCTTCTAGGATCAAAGATGAAATGGGCAGGGGGATACTCACTTCGGTAGGGGACAGTATCATTCCCTTGCCACACCAGATATATGCCTTGAATAGGGCATTATCTGATAATGATATTAGATACTTAATAGCTGATGAAGTGGGCCTTGGAAAGACTATAGAAGCAGGCCTTATAATCAAAGAGCTAAAGGCAAGAGGCCTTGTTAAGAAGACATTAATCGTAGCCCCTAAAGGCCTAATAACTCAATGGCATGATGAGATGAAGACTAAATTCAATGAAGATTTCAAGATTATTCTACCGGAGGATCTAGAGATCATCAAAAGACTTTATAATAATCCTAATCCATGGGAAAACTTTCAACAGGTCATATGCTCCATGGATTCCATCAAACCGTTGAAACAAAGACATGGTTGGGATCAGGAAAGGGTAGAAAAATACAATAAAGAGCGTATAGAATCATTATTAAAGGTAGACTGGGATCTGATTGTTATAGATGAAGCCCATAGAGTAGGCGGAAGTAGTAGCGATGTAGCAAGACATAAGATGGCTAGAGCATTGGCAGATGTATGTCCCTATTTGTTGCTTTTAACAGCCACCCCTCACCAGGGTAAAACCGAGCCCTTTTTACGTTTAATAAAGCTTCTAGATAAAGGTGCCTTCCCAGGGGAGCAGGCCATTGTAAAGGAACAGGTGGCCCCTTATGTGATCCGAACAGAGAAAAGAGAAGCCATAGATGCAGATGGTAACCGTTTATTTAAGGATCGGGTTGTCACTACTATCGATATTAACTGGGAAAAAAGACATGAACTCCAAAGATGTTTATATGAAGAAGTCACTGGGTATGTTGCCTATGGATATGACAGAGCGAGGAGAGAGAAGAAGTATTATATTGGTTTCCTCATGATCTTGATGCAGCGGTTAGTTACCAGCAGCACCCGAGCCATTAGGGAGTATTTAGAGCGAAGATTAGATGTCTTAGAAGGAGAGGAAGCAAACCTTTCCAGGTACAGTGAAGAGGATTTTTATGAGGCTGATATAGAAGAATCCTCCCAAGAGTTAGTAAAGGCTCGACCTATAGATATAAAGAAAGAAAAGATGGAGATCGAAAGGTTACTTTCTCTAGCCAAACTATCGGAGAACCAATATCTCGATGTAAAAGCAGAGCAATTACTAGATACTATATTTAAACTAGGTGCAGCAGGTAAAGATTCAAAGATACTATTATTCACAGAATTCATTGCCACTCAAAAATATTTAAAGGACATTTTAGAGAAGAAGGGATTTAAAGTCACTGTACTGAATGGCTCCATGAGCCTAGAGGAACGAAATGCAGTATTAAAAGAGTTCAAAGAAAAAGTTCAAATCCTTATCTCCACCGATGCTGGTGGAGAAGGTCTAAATCTTCAGTTTTGCCATATTGTAATTAATTATGACCTACCATGGAACCCCATGAAGATCGAACAAAGAATTGGTAGGGTAGATAGAATAGGTCAAGAAGAAGATGTTCAGGCGTATAATTTCCTCCTCAAAGATACAGTGGAAGGTAGGGTAAGGGAAGTACTAGAGGAAAAGTTGGCTATTATCCTTGAACAGTTTGGTATAGATAAGATGGGAGATATTTTAGATTCCACCCAGTCAGAGATGGACTTTACCGATGTCTATATTCATAGTATTATGAATCCTAAGGGGACTAACCTTTATACAGAAAAGATAGAAGAAGAAATCAGGGAGAGAACCGCAAGGATCTGTGAGGTAAAGGGGCTTTTAAAAGACGAAAAAACATTAGATAAAAGCATGGTATCAGAGATCAATAAGCTTCCCATTCCCCATTGGACGCGGAACATGTATGCCAATTACCAATTTTCAAAAGGCCAAGAAGTAAATATACTAGAAAGAGAAGTCATTGACTTTAACAATAGTAAAGTGCAGGAGATCCTACAGAGGGATGAATACTGGATAAACTCCGGAAAGATCCCTATACTGAATATAGCAGGGATAACCTATGAGAGAGGATACTGGTCTTTATGGGAGATCAGAGTTAACGAAAATGTAAAAGAACGTGCTTTCTTCCCACTTTTCTTAAACGAAAACTATATCTTCAGAGGACCTTCCGCGAAGATTTTATGGGATGCCCTTATAGATGAGCAGAGCAAGATCCACATCTCCTCTTCCCGAGATTTTTCAGAAGAGGATTATATGAGAATACATAATAAGGCAGAGGACATAGCCTACAATTACTTTCAGGAGATTAAATCAAATTATGAAGAACGTCTAGGAAAATATAAAGGTAAGCATGAATTGGCTTTTAAACTTCGACGGGATGCCATGGAAAGGATAGGTTTGGAAGAGGTAAAGAGGTTTAGAATTAAAAAATTAGAGGAAGAAGAAAAAGCTTGGAGAGAAGAAATGGATAAGAGTCAAAGAATTATTCCTGTTTTAAGACCCATATACATCCTAGGTTTGGAGTGATGGGAGTGCTAAAAAAGATATTAGACCAATTACCACTAGATGCATATAATAAAATACTTATTTATGATATAGACAATCTATTTGAAAATGAGACCATCATCCGGGAGATTGTCAATAAAGGCTTCCAAATTATCCAGTATATAGATTCAGAGATGTTTCGTTATATATATGAAAATGAAATAAAGAACGGCAAAAGAAATAGGCGGCCTAATGATAAGTATTTTATCTTGGTTAAGAATGAAGCCTATGTCCCATATGATGTTCTTCAGCGGTTTTACTGTAAGAGAATATCTCTAAGAGATCTTTTCCCTAAATTAAGCCATGTTGTAGTGAAAGAAGTAGATGCTGATTGTATTGAACGATTATATAAAGTATATCAAAATTACCAGGGCGAGAAGTTAGGGGATAAGGGGACGAAAGACTATATACTAAAATCAGTATATGGTATTTATGTGGAGCACATTGAAGATTTTAAGACATTAGTTAGATATCTTATTTCCATTTATTATCAAGGCCTTTTTGTCTCTCCAGCCATAGGTGAATATCTAATAAGCCAGCTATCTTCTGAAGATGGGTTTTCTGAGTATCCCATTGCGAGGTTGATACCCAGCTCGCATAGTTTTTTTCAGTTTATGCAAGAACAATGGAATTTGTATATTAAAAGTATCGAAAACCACGAAGTCAAAGAAGAAATACTTATAGATTTTAATAATCGTGAAATTAGAGCTTATATGGCTGATTTATTTCAGGAAGATTTTCTGTATCCTATAAAGGTCAGTGGAACCTTGGATTTGCCCAAGTGGATGAAAACAGGCGTAATACATGATACTATAAACGACCAGAAGAATTTTATTAGTAAAAAATTAGATAATATTCGAGAAAAACTTAGAAGAATAAAAAGTTATAAGGATTGGTTTGTAATAAGTAATCTTTGGAGCGACATTCTGGTTATGTGCTATGGAGAAAAAATACTGGAGGATTTCTATAGAGAGCAAATGGATTCACTAAAGGAAACTTTATTGACCCAATTTAAGGACTGGATGTTTCGAGAATATAATAGCCTTCATTCTCTTTCGTATATTAAATCACCTGTAGTAGTACATAAAATTCCTTGGTATATAGAAAGCCAAATGAAAGAAAGTGGCCGCAAGAAGGCGGCTTTAATAGTGATAGACGGTATGTCAGTGGATAACTGGAAAGTGATTAAAGATACTATAAAAATCAAATTTAATTATGAAGAGAGCTTTACTTATGCATGGGTGCCAACTACTACATCTTTTTCTAGACAAGCTATCTTTTCGGGAGAAATACCTATGCATTTTGGAGATACAATACTTTCGACAAACTATGATGAAAAGCATTGGAAGAAGTTTTGGATAGAGAGAGGCTTTAGAGATAATAGCATTTCATACATTCGAAACGTCAAGACCTTACAAGAGGAAAGTTTAATTGATTCTATAGAAAATAGTAGCACTAAAATACTAGGGATTGTAATTAATGCTGTGGATAATTTTTTACATAGAGCTCAGTTATCTATGAAAGAAGTCCATAACACTTTGAGATTTTGGACGGAGAATGCAGGGTTTGAAGATTTAATTCAGAAATTATTAGATAACGATTATGAGGTTTATATTACTTCGGATCATGGAAATATTGAGAGTACTGGGATTGGTAGACCTAAGGAAGGCCTGACTGTAGATGCGGCTGGAGAAAGGATGAGGCTCTATAGTGCTGATTTTGATAGTAGTAACTTAATGGGGGGATATGATGCTTATTTGTGGGAAGGGATAGGGCTCCCTAATCAGTATCATTATTTTCTATGTGATAAGAGCTACTCTTTTACGACAAAAGATGATATAATAATGGCTCATGGAGGAATATCAATCGAAGAAATTATTGTACCATTTATCCATGTCAGAAAGGACGATTAAATTGTTAAAGCGAGTTGGATTTGATAGGAATATAAAACGGGGGTGGCTTGATAAGACTGCGGATTTATTAATTCTAGGGGCAGATGAAAAGAGTATTAGAAACATATTAGAAGATGATATTATTAAGGAGATCCCTAGTAAAGTTAATAGACGTAAGAGCATCAGCATCTTGATACAAAGTTGGGTGAATGTTAGAGAGGAACATAAGGATATACATGATAAAGCATTGAAGCTCTACGAAAAAAGTGATAACAATGAAAAGCTAGCGCTTCATTGGTGCATGATGACGCTAGCTTATGAGTTGTTCTTTGATATTAGTGAGATCATAGGGAAACTTCTCAGTTTTCAAAATGAATTTTCATTGGGCATGGTAAGAAGAAAAGTCTTCGATATATGGGGTGAGCGGAGCACCTTATACTATGCAACTGAAAGAGTCTTAAGATCTATGAGAGATTTGGCTGTCCTTGAACAAAACGAAAATCCTGGACAGTATAGAAGAGCTGATAAAATTGAAATAAAAGACAGGGAAATACAGCTATTGCTAGTGGAAGTTTATTTAATTGCTTCTAAAAGAATTAATATTCCCTATACTGAATTACAAATGATTAATGCTTTATTTCCTTTTAAAATAGATGCTACTTTAAACGATGTTCAAAGCTATAAAAACTTCAAGATTAATACTATGGGGATGGAATTGGTGATAAGTCTATAATTGAGAAACACCGTAGGGTATGCAAAAACACAGAATGAAATGGGGATCTAATTTTAGTTTTTGGTTCGAAATTAATGTTACTATTCTACTATCGTAAGCTCTCGGGGAACATCTCAAGGATTTGAATAATTATAGTACTAATTGTTCCAACTAAAGAACAACGAGTTTACTACAATGCTCAACGGGCTGAAGCAGTAATTTCATTAAAGCTTTGCCAAGAGCAGGACTTGTGTTCTGTCTTCAATTTTCAAGCCCTGCTTTAAAATTATTATGCGAAAACCCTCCGAAGCCATTCAATGCAGAGACTCATCCACGTGGCTACGTGAGGATCGCTGCCCATATTACCAGGATCTGTTTCTTCCGTGGCCAAGGAATACCCGTGAGGACCATGGGGGTAAATGTGTAGTTCAAAGGGAATCTGGTACTTACGCAGTCCTTGAGCAAAGAGAAGACTATTCTCTACTGGAACCGACTTGTCGTCGAAGGTATGCCAAAGGAAAGTTGGTGGTGTTTGCTTGCCAATGTGATGTTCCAAAGACATCTCATGAAGAAGCTCATCAGACGCATCATGGTCTAATAAATTGTTAAAAGAGCCTTGATGGGCATTTGGGCCTGCTGTGATTACCGGATAACATAGGATCAATGCGTTGGGCTGATTATCAGGATAAGAAATACCCTTAACTTTAGATAGATAGGGTTTCTGCCAATGGACTCCTAGGCTTGCTGCCAAGTGACCTCCAGCAGAGAAACCGCATACAGCGATCTTTTCTTTATTAATCTTCCATTCTTCAGCGTGTTCACGTAGAATACACATAGCTCGGGAAAGATCTAGCAAAGGTTGGAGATGTCTTGAAGGAGGAACACTGTAGTGAAGGACTGCAGCATGATATCCTGCTGCATTGAACTGCATGGCTATGGGCTCGGCTTCCCGTTCAGAAGTCCTACTGTAACCGCCTCCAGGGCAGATAAGTACCATGGGTCTGACTTTCCCTTCGAGGATATAGGTGTTGAGGTATGGTCGTATATCATTTTCTTGCCAGAGCTTTATAGAAAGGTGTTTCATCACAAGATGCCTCCTTGTATTATTTCTTTCAGCTCTCCTCATTATATCATATATGTTTGAATAAAGTACTATAAGGTTAAGAAACTTTTCTGATCTTAGATGCTACCTCACATTACGCATTATTTATATAATTACTTTCCTTTAATTATTTATTAATTTTTAATGCAAACGTAGATGAATTTTGGAAAAAGAGATAATAGATGTGATATAATACTAATTGAATATATTTTAAAAGGATGAGTTCATTGAAGATAAGAATAGATAAGACAATTGAGGAGTTCCAAAAGTTCATTGATTTTATTGAAGGAGAGAGACCAGTGTTGTCTCCAAGATTAGGGGTGATAGGAAAAAAGGATTCTTACGAATTGAACCAGCTACTTTACTATAAAAAAGATGCAAGGGGACCATATTATACTCAAGATCAATATCCAATAATAGACTTGATGTTTTTATTAGCTACATTAGGTGGGCTTTATGTAAGAGCCAATAATGAAAAAGGCAAGCTATCCTTAGTAGAGACTGAGGCTATGACAAGCTTTCGGACTCTTAATAATTATGAGAAATACGTATACCTTTTACAGTCTTACTGGACTAAATATGATTTTGAAAGAAAGCTAAGTATACAGATAACCGGATATGTTATCTATAATATGTTAGCCGTAATAGCTAACTCAGAAAAAGGGCAGAAAATTGTGAAAGATGAACATGATCAATTACGAACTTTTTATTCTTATGATGCTAATTTCTTTCACCACCTAAGATTCTTTGGTTTTGGTGAAATTGAGCCAATAGAAGGGGCAAAAGGCAAGTATGAGGACTCTGTAAAATCATTTATACCAAATGAACTTGGAATTAGAAGCTGCCGTTTTCTTATTAACCAAACATTGGAATTATGGAGCGATTTTGACTACTTATGCCACCCGCATGAAGAGGAAGAAATACCTCAAAATAAGAACGTTGTAAATGCGTTTGATGTTTTTAAAGATATATTACCAGGTGAAGCTGTTATGAGAACTGTCGATCCAGGCGATGGATTTAATAGATCTGGGGTTTATACATTTAGAGTTAGCTTATTCAAAGACTGTTGGAGGGAAATAAGTATGTCGCATAGACATTCGCTTACACATTTGCATAATGCAATTCAGGAGGCATTTAACTTTGACGATGACCACCTCTATGCTTTTTATATTGACGGTACTCCTAAAACTGGGAGGCCAATTTTTTGTGATTATATAAAAGATCATGGAAAGACTACGGCTGAAGTATCTCTTGAAGATATGGAGCTATATAAAGGACAAAGACTATACTATATCTTTGATTTTGGAGATGGGTGGGAATTTAAAATTGAAGTCATTGATATTGATAGAAAAAAGCCTTTACCTTTAGAACCAGTGATAATTGGCGAGGAAGGAGAAGCACCAGATCAAGATACTTCTTGGCCTATTGGAATACGTATGTACTAATACAACTTACTTCGCAATCTAAGTAAAGGTAGAAAGATAGGCTTCTTTGAAGCAGGCGACTCTTATCCTGATTTTATATTATGCCTTCTTATAGACGACAGACAGTCCAAAGAAAGAGAGTGATGTCTCATGAACAGTGGCATATTTCTAGTCAGAGAAAATGGTGATCTCCTTGAAATGAATCAACAGGACTATTCATCAGAGGATTTATTGCAAAAATTTTTAGTAAAATATCCGAACCTACTTGCTGGTTCTGAGCTTAATCCAGATTCCCCAAGGAAATGGTTACTAGTATCAAGAGAATATGCTATTCCTTCAGAGGAACAAGAAAGTAGGTGGTCTGTTGATCATCTATTTCTAGATCAGGATGGTATACCTACGTTAGTTGAAGTAAAGAGGGGTACGGATACTCGTATTCGTAGAGAAGTAGTAGGGCAAATGCTTGAGTATGCAGCAAATGCTGTAAAGTACTGGCCTGTAGAAAAGATTCGCTCCCAATATGAGGAGAACTGTGGCCATCAAAATGTAATTCCAGAGGACAATTATACTGATCTATTAGATAACGAAGTCGACTATGAGTCATATTGGGATCTTGTTAAAGAGAACCTAGATACTGGTAGAATAAGACTTTTGTTTGTTGCTGATGAAATCCCTACCGAACTTCAGACTATCATAGAATACCTAAATGAACAGATGGCTAAGACAGAGGTGCTTGGGATATCAATTAAGCAGTACGCATCAGGTAAACTCAAGACTCTTGTCCCAAGGGTTGTTGGACAAAGAGCAGCGTTTCAAAGATCTAAAACCAGTACATACACTCGTAGAAAATGGGATGAGTCAACATATATGGCACGCCTGCTAGAGAATAGAGGTGAAAAGTGTGCAAATATAGCGAAGAGTATACTCGCGTGGGCCAATGAGAATTGTGATAAGATTTGGTTTGGGACCGGAGCACAGAACGCTTCATTTGTTGCTGTGATATGGCAGAATAAAGTTAAACATCAACTCTTTGCAGTGTATTCGACGGGACATTTCGAGGTCTATTTTCAGTATTTTTCTAGAAAGGTGCCTTTTAATGATCTCACAAAACGAAAAGAACTATTATCAAAGCTCAATGATATAGAAGGGATCTTTCTTGGTGAAGATTGTTTGGAGAGACGTCCTAACATAGATATAGTAGTATTTCAACATCAAGAGAACATGGATAAACTTCTCAACATATATAAATGGGTTATTGATGAGATCAAAAGTGTTAAAGTCTAAACGAAGGGGGTGACTATAACTATGAGAGAAATGCGTATAGGTGCACTAATAATAGGGCTTGTATGGGCAGGATTTTGGACTTGGTTTGGTCTTGCATCTGGCGTTTCTGAAGGGCTAGATGTAATCGGTGTAATTATTCATACTAGTATCCCTGGCTTGCTTTTTTTAGGAACCATAGCCGTTGCATGGAAATGGGGCTTAGTAGGAGGCGTTCTTCTTATATTAGAAGGGCTCATTGTAGCGGTAGGGTATCCCTTAATGGTTAGTGGCAAGTTTTCGTTTTCAACAGTATTCTTTGTTCTTTTAACCATGGCACTACCGCCTTTAATATTAGGAGTTCTTCTCTACAAGGCCTCTAATAGGAAAGGAGAATTATAGAGATGAATTTAGAAAATAAGGAAGGCGTTTGGAAATGGTGGATAAAAAATACTCTTTCTTTAATCCTTGTAAGTGCGACTCTATTCTTATCATCAGCGAAACTAAACTGGGGGATGGCATGGCTCTATCTATTAACTTATGCTGTGATCATAATTGCTAATGCAATGGTAATGGATGCGAATTTACTAGCCGAAAGATCACAAATACAAGAGGGAACAAAAGAGTGGGATATTGCTCTTGTTACTTTTGTTTCTATATTAGGACCATTCGTTATTTGGTTACTAGCAGGGTTGGATATTCGGTTTGGATGGTCACAAGGGATGAGCTCGGAGCTTCAAATTGTTGCGTTAATACTAGTCTTGCTAGGGGGATTATTAGGTACATGGTCCATGGCAACAAATCAATATTTTTCTGCCACGATACGAATTCAATCAGAGCGAAATCATAGGGTTATCACTCAAGGACCTTATCAATATGTACGTCATCCTGGATATGCAGGGGGAATTATTGCTATGTCCACGACACCTATTGCTTTGGGTTCATGGGTTGCACTAATTCCAGGTATTCTGGTTGTATGCGGTTATATTCTTAGAATAGTTCTTGAAGACAAGGTCTTGCAAGAAGAACTAAAAGGGTATAAAGAATATACCCGAAAAGTTCGCTATCGTTTGATACCTGGAATATGGTGAAATTAGCCTCCTAATGTTATATCCTGTTTATCATACCATTCTAGAGCTTCATGGAAATGGTGCGGTTTGAAATCAGGCCAATAGTCCTCTATTACGTAGAAATCTGCATAAATAGATTGTACTGGTAAGAGTCCACTTAAACGTCTTCTACCACCCCAACGTATTACCAGGGCGATCCTAGAGATATCTTTAGAATATAGATAATCGGTTACATTTGCTTTTCTTATGTTGTTGTTCATAGAGAAGTTACTTAGATCCCACTGCCATCCATAGTTGACCAGAAAGTTTACTTTAATAGACCCATCCCCAAAGGTTATACGCTCTTTGGTGAATGGTAGCAGATCCTCTGGGAACATCGGTGAGTTTGTATTTCCTACTACAAGCAGCGATGCATTCTCGCGTGTGATCTTCTCAACTGCCTCAACACATGCTTTTCTAAAGGCTGTTGTTTGTTCGGGAGGCCGTTTCGTATTATCCATTGTAAAGCCGTAATATGTAAGTTCTTCTACCTGGTATTCATGACAGAGATGTAGTAATTGAACTCCTGGATCGAGCCCGTAGCTATACCCCTCTTGTTTGAGTAAACCTTTACTCTGTGCCCATCTTCTGTTTCCATCTGGTATAACCGCAATATGGTTAGGAATTCTCATTAATATTACCTCCATAGATAAATGTCTTTATTAGTTTTTTCATGAGAGCGATAATTAATACCTAACTTAGGTCTCGGTTTTATAATTTTTAGCTTACGGAGAGAAAGAGGAGTAATGAACATAAGAAGTGGAAGAGTATGAGTTTTAAATTTGGCTTAAGAGAGAGGGTTGCCTAAGATAAGCATAGCAATATCTGGCACTAAAGAATCCCCCTATCTTTATCTTTTACATGAGTTTAGAAATTTTTTGTTAAAAAATATTCCAAAAGCCTAAACAAATGGACCTCTATGTGGTATACTATAGTAGATGTTATAAAAATGAGGTGAGCACGTGGCAAGATGGGGGATTAAGTCTTTGCAGATGAGCAAGGGTCTACGAATCTTCATTTGCGTGTCTTTTATTCTTATCTTAAGTAGTAACGCATATGCTGTGCGGGATGTTGGTCCGCTAAAAGCAATGGTATCTGTAACATCAAAGGAGATTATAGACAAAACTGAACAACGTGATATAGATTTGAATATTCCTGTGATTAACGGAATGAGAAATAGTGACTTTCAGGACAAACTCAATTCCATGTTCGAAGAAAAAGTTATAAAGTTTGCTGAAGATATACAAGATTTTGCTAAAGAAGATGAGGAGTACGCTAAAGAACATAATTTTCCGTTTATAGGATATGCAGCATATACTAGATTTGAAGTTACCTATATTGAAGATGACTTGATAAGCCTCTACATTACATACTATTCTTATACTGGAGGCGCTCATGGTATGACCTATAGGGAGTATTATAATATAGATCTTAAGTCAGAGACTCTACTTGAGCTTAAAGATCTTTTCGATATAGCGGCAGATTATAAAACCCTTATTAATCAGGAAATTAGAAAGCAGATGGAGAAAGAGCCAGAACGATACTTTAAAGAATTTCTTTCAACGGCTTCTATTTCAGATAACCATTCTTATTACTTCACTGATGGTGGAATTGTGATTTATTTTGATCTTTATGAAATTGCACCCTATGCTTCAGGCATACCAGAGTTTGAGATACCATTTTCTTTACTTGAAGCGATTATGCGTTAGCCTAGAGAGGGGATGAGCTGATGGGTAAGAGAAAGATTAAAGATCCAGCTAGCGCACTGAGTCATATGATAGGAGTCATACTCTCAATAGTTGGCTTAGTCATTTTGGTATATAAAGCCGCTACTGAAGGTAATGTATGGCATGTTGTTTCTTTTAGTATCTATGGCGCAAGTTTAATATTACTCTATTCTGCTAGCACACTTTATCACGCTATCTTTGGATCAGAAAAGGTGAATAGAGTTCTAAGAAAGATCGATCATAGCATGATTTATGTGCTTATCGCAGGTACATACACGCCATTATGCTTAGTGGCATTACACGGAGCTTGGGGCTGGAGTATCTTCGGAACTGTTTGGGGTATAACTGTAATTGGAATAGTTTTAAAAGCTGTTTGGATAGATGCTCCTCGTTGGCTCTCTACACTTGTATATGTATTGATGGGATGGATCGTGGTTATTCCAATAGTTCCTTTGGTTCGATCCATAACTTTACCTGGATTAGCTTGGCTGGGAATCGGAGGACTTTTTTATAGTATAGGGGCAATTATTTACGGAACAAAGTGGCCCAAAATAAAATCCAAGGTATTTGGTTTCCATGAGCTCTTCCATCTTTTTGTATTAGGCGGTAGCATATCACACTTCTGGCTTATGGCTAGGTTTGTTTTACCTATATCATAGACGTATATTAAGGTTATGAGCTATGAGCCCTTATAAACCAATTGTAAAATGGTTGACAAATGGAAATAGATATGTTAGACTAAAGACTATGTAAGGGGGATGTATCGCTAGATAAATGAAGATGTTTTGTAATTTTGAAGGGAGAGTGGAAACTATTAACCGTAATCGTCTAATTTGGGTTATTGTAGCGATTCTCATAATAGCTGTATCCTTTGGGGGACGTTACCTGCTTGGGAAGGTAGAGGCATTTGCTGAGATTAATGGTGAAAAGATAACCAAAGATGAATTCTACGAGAGATTAGAGGCAGAAGCCGGACAAGCTGTGTTTTCTCAGATGTTAGCTGAAAAGCTTATCTTACAAGCTGCAAAAGATGCTGGAATATCTGTTGAGCAGAGCGAAGTTGATGAAGAACTTAACATGATTAAGCTTCAGTTCGGTTCTGAGGATATCTTTAATTATGCTCTTATGCAAAATGGTCTTACTGAAGAATCTCTTCGCGAGCAGATCACCTTCAGCCTTTATGCCTTTAAGTTGAGCACAAATGATGTAGTAATTGAGGATGCTGAAGTTAAAGATTACTTTGAGAAGAATAAGAAAAACTTTGACGAACCGGAGAAGGTACGAATCGCTCATATACTAGTTAATGACGAAAAGACTGCAGAAGAAATCCTAGACCAGATCAAAAAAGGGGACCAGTTCGAAGACTTAGTTAAGACAAAATCAATAGATACAACAACAAAAAATAATAATGGAGAACTTGGTTATGTAGCTAAGGGACAAATGCCAAAAGATTTTGAGGATTTAGTCTTTACAACTAAAGTCAACGAAGTAGCCTCTGAAGTAATTAAAACAGATGATGGATATCACATAATAAAAGTTCTGGAAAAAGTAGAAGAAAAGCCAGCTAACTATGAGGATTCAAAAGATTTAGTAAAAGAGATTCTTCTTCGTCAAAAAGCCAAACCCATTAATGAAGTATTAACTGAGCTCAAGGATAAGGCTACAATAGTTATATCTAAAGACGAATATAAGGATCTAATATAAAAGTCTTTAGAAACTAACTAGATACAGCCAGCTACCCCCGTCCTTTATGGACGGGGGATCTTATGCAAGGGGAGGGGAATCTGTGAAATCTATCTTTCATAGCCCTCCCCGTAACATTGCCTCTGTAAAATGTATTTTATTTCTTACCACTTTCTGAAGGAGATTTGCTATGAGCGACGAATTTATATCTATACGTAAAAAAAATTCTATGTTAGAAAATGAAAGAGCAAGTATTACCAAGGTGGAAGAGGGAAGTATAGCTGAAGAATCTGGCATAGAAGTAGGGGATAAGATTATATCCATAAATGGTCATTCCATTAATGATATAATTGATTATCAGTTCATGGCCACAGATTCTTATTTAGAAGTTGAAATTTTAAAGAAAGATGGCAATATTCAGCGAGTGGAAATCTCCAAGGAAGACTATGAAGGACTTGGTTTAACCTTTGCAGCTCCGACCTTTGATGGAATTCGTAGATGTGCAAATAAATGTATATTTTGTTTTGTCCATCAGTTACCAAAAGGTCTTCGAGATGCTCTTTATATAAAAGACGATGATTATCGCTTGTCTTTCCTTGAAGGAAATTTTATCACGCTAACTGATATGAGAGAGAAAGACTGGCAAAGGATAGAAAGGTTGCGTTTAAGCCCTTTATATATATCTGTGCATACCACATCTTCCGAATTGCGCATTAAAATGTTAAACAATCCTGCGGCAGGAGAGATATATAATCAACTTCGTCGCTTAGCAAGTCTGCGTATAGAATTTCATACTCAAATTGTACTTTGTCCCGGTATAAATGATGGTGAAGAACTAAAAAAGACCATAGATGACTTAGTAACGTTGCGGCCATATATTAAGTCTATTGGTATAGTTCCAGTAGGTCTAAGTAAATATCGCGAGGGACTTTTTCTTCTGAAAAGTGCTACAAAAGAAGTTGCTAGAGAAGTAGTTATGTATGTCCAAGAAAAAGCTAACGAGTTTAAGAGAAGATGGGGATATCCTTTTGTTTTTTTGGCTGATGAATTTTATCAATTAGCAGAGATGCCGCTTCCTCCTTCTTCAAGCTATGAGGAGTTCCCTCAGTTAGAAAACGGTATTGGACTTATACGTTCCTTTGAAGATGATTTCTTTGAGGCATGGAATGATATTAATCCACCTGAATCTATAGGTGAAAGACATATATCCCTTGTTACGGGAGTTGCTGGCGCACAAATAATAGATGAGTGTATACAGAAACTTAAAACCGTCAAAGGTTTTAACTGCATGAAGTATGTGGTAATAAATAGGACTTTCGGTGATACTATAACTGTAACAGGTTTATTAACTGGAAAAGATATAGTTCACGAGTTAAAAGGTGAAGAGTTAGGTTCTCTTCTCCTTATTCCTTCAATCATGCTTCGAAAGAATGATAGGATCTTTCTTGATGATATGACGGTGGAAAGATTACAAGAGATTTTAAAGGTTCCTATAATAGTAGTAAACGGAGCACGCGAGTTCATAGAGGAGGCTCTAGGCTTGGAGGTTATAGAACCATGACAACACCTATAGTAGCCATCGTTGGGCGACCAAACGTTGGTAAATCAAATTTATTCAACCGAATAGTTGAGCAAAGAGTGTCAATCGTTGAAGATGTTCCAGGGGTGACTCGTGATAGACTTTATGCGGATGCTTTTTGGACAGGCCATAGGTTCATTCTCGTTGATACAGGAGGGTTTCTCCTAAAAGAAGTTGATGCTTTTACTAATAAAGTAAGTGAGCAAGTTAAAGTCGCTATATCTGAAGCTGATTCTATCATATTTTTAGTAGATGGCAAAGAAGGTATCACCTCTTACGATGAAGAAGTCGCTAAGATACTCAGAGAAACAGATAAACCTATTATATTAGGAGTTAATAAAGTTGATAACATGGCTGAAGAAGCAAATATATACGAATTTTATAAACTAGGATTTGGTGATCCCATTCCTGTCTCAGCCATCCATGGAAGGAATGTGGGAGACCTCTTAGATGAAGTGGTTAGAACATTGCCAGACGTTGAAGAGGTGGATGAAGAAGATATAGATGCAAAAGTCGCTGTGGTTGGTCGTCCTAATGTAGGCAAGTCTACATTAGTCAATAAGCTTATAGGGGAAGAACGTACTATTGTAAGTGATATACCAGGGACTACTAGAGATGCCATTGATATTACCTTTCTATGGAATGATAAAAAAATCGTTCTTGTAGATACTGCTGGTCTACGTAGAAAAAGCAAAATAAGCGATGCTGTAGAGAGATATAGCACAATTCGAACTCTTCGCGCAATTGAACGTTGCGACGTAGCTGTTACTCTAATAGATGCTGTAGAAGGTCTTACAGATCAAGATAAACGAATAGCTGGATATGCCCACGAATTGGGACGGGCTGCTATTATAGTGGTCAACAAATGGGACTTAGTAGAGAAAGATCATACGACATTTAAAGCATATGAAAGAATGATTAACGAAGGCATGCCCTTTATGACATATGCTCCCATACTCTTTTTATCGGCCTTTACTGGACAGCGAGTTCATAGATTATCGGAACTCATCTTAAAAGTAGTAGATGAACACAAAAAGGAGATCCAGACAGCGGCACTTAATTCTGTAATTCGTGAAGCAATTAGGCGCCAGCCTCCTCCTTCGGTTAAAAACAAGGTGTTAAAGATCTACTATGCTACCCAAGTAAAGACGGGGCCGCCTTCTTTTCTCCTTTTTGTAAATGATCCAAAATTAATACATTTCTCTTATAAACGCTACTTAGAAAATAAAATTAGAGAAGCTTTTGGATTTGAAGGCACTCCTATTAGCCTTTGTCTGCGGAGACGCAAATAATTTTTTAGAAAACCCGAACCTATCAGGAGGTTGACAGCTTAATGGATTACATGATGATTGCTCTTTCTATTATTATTAGTTATATCTATGGATCTATTCCCTTTGGTTTACTAATCGGCAAGTTGTGGAAAAAGATCGACGTGCGTACCTTGGGGAGTAAGAATATAGGAGCCACAAATATTTTGAGAACACTTGGACCAGGACCCGCTGCTCTTTCTTTAATAGGGGACGTATCCAAGGGTGTATTAGCTGTACTTTTAGGTAGAATCGCAGGCGGCGAAACTCTCTCTGTAATTTGTGGTATAATAGCTATTACAGGTCACAATTGGTCTGTTTTTTTGAAATTTTCAGGCGGACGTGGGATATCTACCACTCTAGGTGTATATATCATGTTAATGCCTAAAGAGGCCCTTATTGGTGTGATAATTTGGGGTATAGTGCTCCTACTAACCCGTTATGTTTCTCTTGGCTCCATTATAGCTATATCCACTGGTCCTTTTCTATCATGGTTCTTTGGAGAACCTTTACCTTATATTCTCTATACAGTAGTAGTGGCAGTATTTGGCGTATATAAGCATAGAGCAAATATATCACGATTAATATCGGGAAAAGAGTTCAAGATAGGCGAGAAGGTGGGGAGATAAATTATCATGGAGAAAGAATGTATTGGTATTATAGGCGCAGGGGGATGGGGAACCGCATTAGCTTGTCTCCTTGCTAATAAAGGATATTTTATTGATATATGGACTTTAGAGGATGAGGTTGCAGAAGAAATAAATTCTTCTAGACGAAATACTACATACCTTCCTGGAGCACGAATACCAGAAGGTGTAAAGGCCTCTACATCTATTGAAGAGGTTGTGGGAAAAAACAGTAATATATTTTTAGTAGTTCCTTCTCGTGTTATGAGACCTGTTGTAAGAGAGGTGCAGAGATATCTGCGAGATGATGCGTACATCTTGCACGGGGCCAAAGGTATAGAGGAAGATACTTTAATGCGTATGTCCGATGTGATTAAGAGTGAATTGCCAAGTAAATTTTATCCTCGCATAGCTGTTCTTTCAGGACCGACACACGCTGAAGAAGTAGCTCAAGGGATTCCTACTGCAGCAGTAGTTGCCTCTAATGAGTTATCTGTGGCTCATCATATGCAGGATTTGCTGATGGCGCCTACCTTTAGAATCTATACAAGCCTTGATATGGTGGGTGTAGAATTAGGTGGTTCGTTAAAGAATGTGGTAGCACTTGCAGCAGGGCTTGGAGAGGGTTTGGGGTTTGGAGATAACACCAAGGCTGCTTTAATCACTCGTGGACTAGCTGAAATAACTCGGTTAGGGACGGCTATGGACGCTAACCCTCTAACCTTTGCGGGACTCTCTGGACTTGGAGATCTTATAGTGACCTGCACCAGTAAACACAGTCGAAATAGATGGGCTGGAATAGAACTATCAAAAGGAAAATCATTAGAAGATGTTTTATCATCTACTAAGATGGTAATTGAAGGGATTCCAACGGCGAAAGCATCATATAAGCTGGCTAAGAAACACGGAATAGAGATGCCAATTACAAGTAAGGTCTATGATGTACTCTATAATCGTATCCAGCCTAAAGAGGCCGTCCTGCAGCTTATGACTCGTGATAAGACACATGAACTGGAAGATGTCTTTTTACCATCTATGCAAGATTGAACCGTTCAAATTCTTTAATGGATTTATTTTGCTTGACTTGAAGGGGGGAGGGGCGCATTCCTTTCGTTCCTATAAAGGACGAGGTCTCCTGCGCCTAATTTAAATGAATAGAAAAGAAGACTCCAAAGAACGAATTAATGACCTATTAAATAGGTTAGAAGGCCTTTCTCTTAAGTTAGAGACTATAGATGAGGAAGACGACGATTCAAAATATGCCCTCCTCCAAATAAAGAATTCTTTGTTGCAATTACTTATAGAAGGGTTAAACGATCCAGAGGCTTACGTTCGTAGAGGGGCAGCATACGGTCTATCAAAACTAATAGATTGTGAAAGCGTTGAGCCTTTAATTAATGCGCTTAATGATATTGATGATACTGTTCGTGAATGGGCTGCTGAAGCCCTTGGCGCGATTAGAGATGAAAAAGCTGTAAAACCTCTTATTAAAGCCTTGAAAGACGATAGCCCATATGTATGTTATAATATATCTACTGCCTTGAAGAAAATAGGCGGTAGGAATACTATAAAACTTTTAATAGATGCTCTAAATAGCAAAGATAAAAACATTCGTCGTAGAGCATGTAAGCTTTTAGGAGATTTAGAGGATAATATGTGCGTAGACGCACTTATCGAACGATTATGTGATAAAGATGGTATGGTAAAGATAGAAGCTGTAGAGGCCCTACGCAAGATAGGTGACAGACGTGCAGTTGAACCCATGATTAAAGCACTAGGGGAAAAGAATAGAGAGCTGAGATGGACAGTTATTATGGCTTTAGGTGATCTTGGAGATAAGAGAGCTGTTCAACCTCTCGTGAGGATAGCTCTTGAAAATGAAGACCTAAGACATTGCACACTTAAGGCTCTTCGTAAGATTTGTGGGGATTCTGCAATACAGCCTATTATACAAAGTATACGGGAGATTAAGAAGACAGCTATATCTCTAACAGATAAGATACTTACTATGCATGATGAATAAGAATAAAAAGTTTAGGCGGTGAAGTGCTTTTGGAGATCACAGATACTAATATTACTATTCGGCTTTTTCTCTCACTCTTATTAGGTGGACTCATCGGTCTTGAACGTGAAAGCCATAAGCGGCCAGCGGGTTTTCGTACTCATATTCTTGTATGCTTAGGTTCAACTTTAGTTATGCTAATATCACTCTACGGATTTTCTGAATTCACTCGTTGGACTAATTTTTCAAGGGATCCTGCGCGTCTTGCAGCTCAAGTAGTGAGTGGAATTGGTTTCCTAGGAGCAGGTACTATATTGCGAGAAGGGACGAGTGTTAAAGGCCTAACCACAGCTGCTAGCCTATGGACTGTAGCTGCAATAGGGCTAGCTGTAGGAGCTGGTTTTTACTTTGCAGCTGTGTTTACTACAGCTTTAGTCTTACTTACCCTTTTAGTACTGGATAAAATAGAGCACAGATGGCTCTTAACTAAAGACTACGATCACCTTGTAGTCAGCGTAAGCGATCATCCAGGGCAATTAGGAAACATAGCAACAGTCCTCGGAAATTACGGTATTAAAATCACTAATGTTGAAATTACGCCATCTATAGAGGGAAATACTATTGTGCATCTTATTGTAGCTGTGCCATCAAACACAAAAAAAGAGGTGCTTTTAGAAGAAATATATAATATTGATGGGATTATAACAGCTAGATATAACGAAGGAGAAGATTAATAGACTTATGAAGATATTATTGACAAATGATGATGGTATCTATGCTGATGGGTTAAGGGCAGTTTGCGCAGAACTAGCAAGAATAGGTGAAGTCTACGTCGTAGCGCCTGATAGAGAAATGAGCGCAACAGGACATGGAATAACAATTCATAAGCCTCTCAGGGTTGAAGAGATAACTTCTTTCCCTAATGCTCAGAAGGCATGGGCAGTAGATGGCACACCCTCGGATTGTGTTAAACTTGCCGTAGAGTGTCTTCTAAATGAAGACCGCCCTGATATAGTTCTTTCGGGAATTAATAGAGGTCCAAATTTAGGTACTGATGTTCTGTATTCAGGTACCGTCTCTGCTGCTATAGAAGGAGTAATCCTTGGGGTTCCTTCCGTAGCTGTATCTTTGACAGCATTTGAAAACCCATATTATGATTTTGCAGCTATTTTTTCACGTATAATAGTTACAAGAGTCTTAAAAGAAGGATTACCACCAGATACTCTCCTTAATATAAACGTACCATCCCTTCCACACCAAGATATAGCTGGTATAGAAGTTACTCGATTGGGTGTCAGGAGATACAGAAATGTCTTTGATAAACGCATGGATCCCAGAGGAAAAACTTACTACTGGTTGGCTGGTGAGGTGGTTGAAACTGACGATGAACCAGATACAGATTCTATGGCAATTAAGAATAATATGATATCAATTACACCTATACATTTCGATTTAACAAGATTAGATATGATGGACATGATACGAGATTGGGAGATAAAGTTATAGGGGATTAACGAACATTATTAATGCGTCCAACATATGATATTACAGACAAGAATGAGCTTCCTAAAAATCTGCAAAGGGAAGGGACTGGACGCAAAATGTTAATTCTTTTTATATATATGGGCATCCTTCTCTCTGCGGTAGGATTATTATGTATGGCAGGTCTTTGTTACGTTTACGAAAGACCTAGTATGTACATACGTATACCCATTGAAAAGATGCTCAAATTCGTTAAATGCATTCTCATAGCCTATTGTGCCGATTTGCTTTGCCTTTATATCTTACTATTGGCCTCTATTCTTCGACTCCTTGCGTCATATCTGGGGAAGATATAAACCTATAAATGAAAGGAGGATGCTGCGCTATAGTTTGGGAATTTGAGCGCAGCGTAAATTGTGAAAGTAGCTCTTTTAATGGGAGGGCGATCAAGCGAACGTGAGATCTCCCTTAAAACTGGACGACAGATAGCTGCAGCATTGATAAAGAACGGTCATGAAGTAATCAAATTAGATGTTGATGAGAATATAGCTGAAAAGATTATTGATGCTAAGGTAGATGTAGCTTTTATAGCATTACATGGAAGGTACGGTGAGGACGGAACTATACAGGGACTCCTAGAAATAGTCGGGGTGCCATATATAGGTTCGGGAGTTCTAGCAAGCTCTTTAGCTATGAACAAAATAATGACAAAGAAGGTTTTGGAGTACGAAGGGATTCCTACTCCTCAGTGGACGGTTCTCTCCAAAGGTCAGTTCCAAAAAAGAGTTTGGTCTGACTTATGGCGAGAAATACAGGACAAAACTGAAGTTCCTGTAGCAGTTAAACCTAATAGGGAGGGTTCTACCATAGGCTTATCTATAGCCAAGGACGAAGATGAGCTTAAAAAATCCATTTCTTTAGCGCTCCAATATGATGATGAGATCCTTTTAGAGAAGTATATTAAAGGGGAAGAGATAACTATTGGAGTATTGGGTAATGATGACCCTAGAGCTTTGCCTGTAATCCAGATAGTTTCTAAGACAGGATTTTATGATTATGAAGCTAAATATACGGTTGGGATGAGTGAACATATAATCCCTGCTAGGATAAGTCCTAAAGCATATGAACGTGCTCAGGCTTTAGCAGTTAAGGTCCATAAAGCCCTGGGCTGTAGGGGACTTTGTAGGGTAGATGGAATGGTCTATGATGAAGACGAAGTCACCATCTTTGAAGTTAATACTATACCTGGAATGACTGAGACTAGTCTTTTTCCAGATGCTGCACGATACGCTGGTATCGACTTTTCCGATCTGATGGAACAACTAATAGAGCTCGCACTAGAGAAGTAATCTTAGGGAATAAAGTGGGAGGCCTCATAGTAGATTATTACCAAAGATCGTCCAGAAGAACCATGCTATCATTGCCCCTTCAATGACGAACTTCAACAGAGTGCCTCCTATAAGACCTATTAGCGTGCCAAGAGCTGCTTTAAAGCCACCCCTCCAGTCCTTTCCGCGTAAAATTTCTCCTAGAAGAGCCCCGAGGAAAGGACCAAGTATAAAACCTAAAGGTATACCCAATATAAAAGGACCTGCTATCAGTCCTATAACTCCGCCCCAAATAGCTGTAGAGGAGCCACCATACCTTTTAGTACCATATGCAGTACCCATATAATCCACTAGAAAGGTAAGGGCAACCCCAATTCCCTGTAATATATAAAATTCCGTTGTGACATTAGTAAAGTGCGTGAGCAATCCATAAATGAACATCCCAATCCATATTAAAGGAGCACCTGGGAGAATCGGAAGTACTGTACCTGCTATACCTAGTATAAAGAGAATGATAGCAATAACCAAACCTAGTGCATTCATCATAATTTATCATAACAACTCCTCAATTAGTATTATTAGATGATATATTTGTACTTTAACACAGTGAGGGATTTAATGCAATGGTATAGCTGTGTTCTTTTCATCGAGAAGCACTGGATTGAATTAAAGGACCTCTTTCTTCTATTTCTATGTTTTTCCCATCGCTTATAACGACTATGGTGCCGACTTCGTCGGTTCTATATATTTTTACCCCTGCAGCTATGAGTCTTTCCAAAGTTTGCTTTGATGGATGTCCATACCTATTTCCTTTTCCAACAGATATAATAGCATATATAGGGGATACGTTTTTAAGGAATGAAGGCGTTGTAGAACTGTTACTTCCGTGATGAGCTACTTTTAAGATATCAGCTTCGAGTTCTACCTGGCTTAACAATATTTGGCTCTCTGATACCGCCTCAACATCTCCTGTAAAGAGAAAAGCGGTATCTTTGTAGACCAGGCGAAGGACAGCGCTATACTCATTCAAATTGTCATACTTTTCACTACAAGGAGCGAGAAATACTCCAGATACATCAGGGATATTTAATCTTACTCCAGCTTCAGCTTTTATTCGCTTAGCATTACTATTATTGACTGCATTTATAAAATCTTCAAATGTCTTTGTGTTGGTGGTTACTGCAGGTAGATAAATTTCTTTTACAGGGTAAGCATTTATTATAGTATCTAAGCCACCTATGTGATCTTCGTGGGGGTGGGTAGCGATAATTGCCATAAATTCTTTGATCCCTTCTTTTTTAAGGTACGAGAGTAGACCTGGACCATCAGCATTGTTACCTCCATCTATTAAAATACTATTGCCATCTGGCGTCTTTATAAGTATGCTATCTGCCTGACCAACATCTATGAAGTGAACTTCAAGTACTTTAGATTCTTGAAGATTGAAAGATATATACAGTATAGCTATGATGAGAGCTAAAGAAAGTAAGTAATATATACGAGAAGACTTTCGCGCACTTTTTAACACAATTTCCAGCCTCCTATCTATCGAATTGAAGGAGCTGTTTCATCTTATTTGAGCGTTCGATTGTTGCAGAACTATTAATTTCTATGGTTATATTTACTACATCGCCTTCTTTTGCTTCTTTAGGCAATAACCTTCGTGGTACTACGAAGGTATCTCTATTATCTTCTATTACTGCCCATGCTCCTTCGAATCGATCTATAACCAACATTATATATTCCCTCCCCCAATTCTTTATTCATCTATTATCTAAATGATACTATAGTTGTTGGGAGAATTCTATAGATAAAGTACTTTTTTATAAGATTTTGTAAGTGCATAGAAGGAAATTGGACATGCTATGCCGAATAATATCCAAGACCGGAGAGAATCATCTTACTCAGCCTGAAGAATGCATCATTGTAGAAAGGAACGGTTGAATTATATGCGCGTAAAGGTCATAGTTTCTTCATTATTAATATGCCTTCTTATAACATGTACAAGTGTCTATGCTGATGATCTCAATTTAGGTATAACCATAGGAGAGAAAGGCATAGAAGAATGGAAGGTCCGGTATGAGGTGAGTCCACAATGGAATTTACAATTCTCAGGACCTTTGCTTGAGAGAAAGTATACGATATACGGGCTCTACAAGCCTAATACTATTTTGCATAAGATAGTTAACCCATATCTAGGGATAGGATATTCTTCAGTAGGTGATAATCTCTTAACTCGTGCTCAGGTTACAGCTGGGGTAGAACTTCCTCTCGAGAAACTTTTCCCGAACTTTAATATGTCCTTGGATATGAAGGCTTCCACGGAGGGAACTTTTATAGGGGTTTCTTTCTTCTGGAAGCTCGGAGGCGAACCAATTCAACCGCATGATGATAATATTTTGCTCCTTGCAAGATTAATAACTGCAGAGGCAGAGAACCAGCCTTTTGAAGGTCAAGTAGCAGTGGGAGCTGTGGTTCTAAATCGATTAAAGAGCTCAGAATTTCCTAACACCATTAGGGAAGTCATATATCAACCAGGTCAATTTATGCCTGTCTCTGATGGCAGGATTAGAATTGAACCCACCTCAATAAGTTTTAAAGCTGCAGAAGCCGCTCTAGCTGGTGAAGATCCTTCACGTGGCGCACTTTACTTTTATAACCCTGCAAAGGCCACTCAGAATGGCCTTAGGTTTATGGCAACGCGAACAGTCACAGTCAAAATAGCTGATCATATCTTCTGTAAGTAATTACACTTCTTTTTTCGCTTACAGTGTATCAGCAGAGAATAATGGATTGATCCTGCCCGAGCCTGACCATGATCAGGTACTTTATTACCTAACCCAATGGGTTGGTCCCTTTAACTGAGCTAGGTTCTGATACATATTTGGGAAGCCAGGGGGCGCTTGTATCCTAACGGCGTGAATACTCGTCTAGTAGATCATACCACGCGCGTTAGATGGGTCGCCAGTTCCAGACGGCAAGATTGTATTGCTTTCCATAGGTATGTCAAATACGAGTCAAGAGTTCATTGTTTTCCAAGACTTAGCTAGATGAGAACTGGGACACTAGGTTTTGGACTACCTTTACTAGTTGGTTAAAGGAAGCTAATTCGGGGCCTACCCGTAAGTTTCCATACGAGTCTGACTTTTCTGTAAAGTGGCTCATTGAAAGGCAGATCCAAGGTGATCCTGAATTAAACTGGGATCCTTTCTGGGAACGAGAGGACTTTGGCCCGGATGGAACTCATCCGTCAGAGAAGGGGAGAACCAAAGTAGCGGAATTGCTCTTGGAGTTCTTTTAGACTGATGAGACAGCTAAGGGGTGATTTTTGCGTTAAGGGAGGTTATCTCCAATGAGACGTATGTTTTTAGTACTCATAGTTAGTTCTGGATCGAAGCTACTCTATTAGATGGTGGTTGGGACAGCAGTTAGGATATCCACTGCTCCCGAGAAAAGAACTCTCAAGTTCCACATGTACTGGGTAACACATACGGTAAATCCAGTAGAAGTAATGATCTATGGAGGGACTTCCCTTGATGGACTGTGGACTGGAAACCATTTTACAAGGTACACATAAACCACCTTTAGGTAGAGGCTAAGACATGTGGGAGTACTATTCAGAGGCTACGGATATGATGACAGTGACTTGCAGACCAATGGTTATCCATACTATAAGTTGGAGATACACGCGAGCTTGCCTGATGAACAAGGTGGGCTCAAGATCACTGGTGTATACTTTGCCGTGGGATAGCGTTTCTAGCATAAAATAAAAACAGGTTAAGGTATAATATACCATAAACCTGGATGATATAAAAATGGCAGGGGAGACAGGAATCGAACCCGCAGCCCTCGGTTTTGGAGACCGATGCTCTGCCAATTGAGCTACTCCCCTGCGTTTCTCAGGAATTCATTAATGAATTCCGTATTCTTATATTACCTGATTTTTGGGATTTTGTCAAGAGCAAAAAACGGAAAAAGTCTTGACTGGAAGTAATTTCATGGTTGTATATAGATGTAGCTAATTGTTCTTAATAAATACATATGTTATACTTATGATAGAGGAGATTAGTTGAGTTATCTTTATTTAAATAAAGATAAAACTTACTTTTAATAGTAGGAGATCCCTTTTTAATGTCGAACTTTAAAAGCAGACTATATAAAAGCATTAAAAGTACTAGCTTATATTCTCTATGTTGATTTAGAGAATATAGCTTTCATAGAAGAAAGGGGGGAGCGTTGCTCCTCATTTTAAAGAGGAACAACGCATACAAATGAGTACAGAGTGTAATTTTTATAACGTTACAGTAGGTATTTCAGCTCGTCATCTTCATCTATCAAAAGAGGATCTGGAGAAACTCTTTGGCAAAGGTTATGAACTTACTCCAGTAAAAGATCTATCCCAGCCAGGGCAGTTCGCTTCTGACGAGCGGGTTAATATAATCGGGCCTAAAGGTAGAATAGATAATATAAGGATATTAGGACCAATTCGTAAGAAAACCCAGGTAGAGATCGCAAAAACAGATAGTTTTCGACTAGGAATAAAACCTCCTGTGCGGGATTCTGGAGATATAAAAGGATCTCCTGGTATAACAATTGAAGGTCCAAAGGGGACCATAGACATAGAAGAAGGAGTCATAGGTGCTCTTCGCCACATACATATGACCCCTGAAGATGCTGAGAAATATGGTTGTCACGACAAAGAAATAGTTAAAGTAAAGGTAGAAGGAGATAGGGCGCTCATCTTTGGCGAAGTCATAATTCGGGTGCGGGAAGATTTTGCTCTTGATTTCCATATTGACACTGATGAGGCCAATGCTGCTAATCTTAGTAATGGTGATATCGTTAAATTTTTTAAAGCCTAGTAAGAGAGAGAAGTTGCCTTCCTTCTATAGGCGGGCAACTTCCTCAGCTAATAGAAGGGAATGGTGTTTGAGAGAATGCCCATATTTGAATTTAAATGTACTAATTGCGAAGAAAAGTTTGAAGAGCTCCGTCGAAGAGATGATACTAACAAACCCAAATGCCCGAAATGTCATAGTGAGAACGTTAAACGTCTCTTTTCCACGTTTGGGGTTTCATCTAGCTCTTCATCATGTAGTAACCATTCTGGCTGCTCGTCATGTAGGGGAGGAACCTGCTCGTCGTGTGGTCATTAATTATATATAAGTGAATCAGGAGGAGGTTTTTGAATGACCTTAGACTCCTTTTCATTTCTGATCTTATTCAGTTATCTAATTGGAACGATTAATTTTCACTCCATTTCTTTAGACGAAATCTTTAAAAGATTAAAGGGCTCTACAAGCAATGAGGTATCTTTTCAGCTGCCTTATAGCCCTTTTTTTATACTTATAGCTGATTTTGGTAAAGGGGCCAGTGCTGTATTAATAGCAAGGTTGCTCGTAGGGAGCAGTGTAGCTATGGTTTTAGGAGGGCTTTCCGTAATACTAGGGCATTCCTTACCGGTTTTTAGGGGAAGCGAAAGGCGTAAATGCATTATTCCAGCATTAGGCGCTATAATGATCATCTCACCACTTGTATTCTTTTTTCTCTCGGGAGCTACTATCTTTTCTATAATTCTAACTAAATATCTGATAACTGGACCTATAACCATTAGCATACTCCTACCCTTATCTTTTTGGTATTTTAAGAGATATGATCTATATACAATATATGGAGTAATTACTTCAACTATTATTATTTATCAATTCATACCAGATATAGAGGAATGGGTTAGGGGACAAAGCGTAAAGATTTCAAAGAGCGAATTACTTGAGGCTCTTGTACGATTACAAAGCCCTAACCATAATACATCTGCTAAACAGGTGGTTGTACTTAGAACCATCTTGCTCTTATCCGTCATCAGTGTAGGGGGGCTCTTATTCTTAAATAGATATGTTTATAGGGGATTTGGGATGCAGGTAGAAATATTTCGGCGGGGGAATCCTCAACTTCAATATATTGCAATTACCTTTGATGATGGTCCTGATCCTATATATACACCTCTTATTTTAGATATTTTAAAGGAGAACGATATAAAAGCCACTTTTTTCCTAGTAGGCAAACACGTACAGGCAAACCCGGAAATCGCTAGAAGAATTGTTGCTGAAGGCCATGAGATTGGAAACCATACCTATTCACACCGAAACCTTTTTGGGTTAGCAAAAGAAAAGATTTTAGAAGAAATTGAAATGGCTGAGGAGATTATTTTAAACGTCACTGGAGAAAGGCCATATCTCTTTAGACCTCCTCGTGGTCTATATAATCAAGCAGTATTAGATATACTCAAGGAACGACAGTATACTTTGGTTCTTTGGTCTCAGAGCTCAAGAGATTGGATGGAGATAAGTCCAGCATCAGTACGCAGATATACATTGAATAATCTCTTGGATGGAGCTATCCTTCTCTTCCACGATAGTGGCAGCATAATAGCTAGTGAGGGCGGAGATCGATATAATACTGTAAAAGCATTACCTTTAATAATCCAGGAGATTCGAAAGAGAGGATATATTCCCGTGACCATAACTGAACTTAGTATCTCAGCTGGTCTTACAGGTAGCGAAGAATAACAATTGTGCGAGGGGAGAGATCGGCTTCAATGTGTTAAAATGCCGAAGAGACTATGATAGATATTACACAGGCAAGGAAAGAGGATATTCCTAGGATAGTCGAATTATTTATGTCCTCCTTTCCTGACAGTATAAGACATATATTTGGAGACGCAAAACCTAACCCTATAGGGCTGATAGATCTCTTTAGCTTTATTTATAACTGTGAACCTGAATCAGCCTTCGTCGCAAAAGAGCAGATGGAAAAGGGCGATATAATTGGTTATATAATTTCACCTAGAAGTATGAGACGTTTGTGGTTTCTTGCTGTCATTAAAGGATATATATTTAAATGGTTTATACGATGGGTCAAAGGGGATTATGGGCTTGGTTTGGCTCAAATTAAGACCCTTGTGAAAAATAAATTTGGTTTTGTATTAACACCTTATAACTACACTCATACTACAGATGCACAGATCCTTTCAATTGCAGTAGCCCAAGAGATGAGGGGCAAAGGAATAGGTAGTCTACTATTAGAGCAAGCTATGAAATACCTAAATCATATAGGAGTACAACAGATTAAATTAGAGGTAAGACCAGAAAATGTCTCTGCACGAAGAATGTACAAAAACTTCGGATTTATAGAAGAGGGAACCACACGTGATTCCCAAGGAGAATGGATAGTAATGATGTATCGTAAAAAAGAGAATAGGAAGGGAGGATGAATTAGTACTTATGGTAAAAAAGAGAGAAAGGAGTCCTTGCAAGTCTCCTCCGCAAAACGAAGTAATTAAGGAGAGAGAGAAAAGAGAAAGTCCACATAAAATTTTCTTTTTAGACGAAGATGACGAGCTTTTAGAGTATGAAGAACCCCAATCAAATTTAAGACTAATTAGATTTATAGTTTTTTTCGCCATAGGCGCAGCACTTTTATTAGGATTTTTAATTCTTATGGATAAACTTTGGATAAGACCTTGAAAAGAGACCTATAGTCTTTGGTCTCTTTTTTAAATAAACAAGGCTTACAATGACCTTATCTCCGGCTGCCGCACATCGCTACGTAACTACCCGACACCTTTCGGCACCGAGCAGCTATTAAACGACCTACGACAACCTTTGACCGACTAGCACTGAAAGTTGGGGATCGTATTGCAGTCTCTCGACTGCAATACAACCCTTTTCCTCCAGTACCAATCTTGGCTCGAATACCATACATATGTTTCCCTACAACGACGATCTATCAAACCGCCGCCATAAGTTGGCATATATGTGGCACTCTGCGCTCAGGCCGGTATGGATCCTAATTAGAATCCATACCGACCAGTTGCTCGACCCATACCGAGCTATCTTTTGGGGCCCTTTAAAAAGAAACCCGATATGAATCTTAACTCGGCCACTGCAAACCTTACGATATTATCATGTCACGTAGCGATAAATATATACATATAAAATTAACAAATTCGTGGGAAATGATCCCCACTAGGTGGGGGAATAATGCGTTTGCCACCAATAGTTGTGTTTAATATTACCATAGGTTTATCTTGTGAAGTCTTGAGTTCTCCAATTATAGCGGCATCTTTGCCAAGAGGATGTCTTCTAAGGAGTTCTAAGATTTTTATTTTTGCTGATGAATCTACAGCTAATAAAGCCTTTCCTTCATTAGCTAGAGTTAGCGGATCGTATCCAAGGACTTCACACCATCCACTTACTTCTTCACTTATAGGGATAGATTCTTCACTGAGCTCAACTATAAGTCCTATAGCATCTGAAAGCTCATTGCAAACTCCTGCTAAACCGCTACGGGTAACATCTCTTACCCAGTGAACTGTCTCTTGAGAATGAAGATTCTTTAACATAGGATATAACGGAGCGCAATCGCTTGAAATTGAAGAATGCTTAAACCATCCGTTTCTTGCATTGAGTACAGCTAATGTATGTTCACCTATAGTTCCTGAAATAATTAAAGTATCATCAGGTCGTATATTGTTTATATGCCAAGGGTAAGATGTTCTTATAATTCCTATACCAGAAGTTGTAATAAGAATGTAAGGGAGTTTTTCATGATGTTCAACTACCTTAGTATCTCCAGCAACTAACTGAACCTTTTGTTCAATAGCTGCCTGACTCATTGCTTTCACAACTTTTTCGAGTATGTAAAATGGAGTGCCTGTACCGAGTATAAACCCACATGTTAGCCATTTGGGTTCAGCACCCATCACAGCAAGGTCGTTGCATGTGCCAGTAATGGATAGTTCACCTATATTACTACCTTTAAAAAACAGGGGATTAACTACGAATCCATCAGTAGTTATTGCAATAGTTGTAGAATTATCTAATTCTACTAGAGCAGCATCATTATATGGTTGAAGGCCTAAGTCTTTGAAATGTTTAATGAAAAAACGTTCAAGCAGACGATGGGTAGAATTCCCCCCACTACCATGTGTCATTTCAATTATCTCATTCACTATAAAGATACCACCTTTTAATCTATAGTTAGTTTATAAGTGCAAATAATATGCTCTACAAGTACCCTCGCGCGATACCATACATGGTCCAATAGGAGCCTCTGGCTTACAAGGATTATTAAATAGAGGACAACTAGTGGGTGCAGCTTTCCCCAAAATTACTTCATCGCAAATACAATCTAATTGCCTAATATGTGTGTTTCTAAGACGAAACTCATCAGGTTTAATCTCAAAATTACCAAAGGCTTTCTTCAATTGATAACCGGTCTTAGGTATAAACGAAAACCCTCGCCATATAGCATTATTCATATCAAAGGTAGAATGGATTAATTCTTTAGCTTTACTATTCCCGTTTTTAACTACTACTCTAGGGTAGACGTTATATAAACGGACCAATCCCTGAGAGTTTTGATATGCTAAATTTAAAAGTCCCATCAAAATATCTACTGGTTCAAAACCTGCAATAGCACATGGAACGCCCAGAGATTCTACTATGGGCTCAAAAGCTTTAGAGCCTATGACAGCAGCTACATGGCCTGGACAGAGCAATCCGCTAATTTGGGCTTCCCTGAGTAGGTAGGGGAGTGCATTAATCAAGTTTTTAAGCAAAAGTACTACACTAAAATTCGTTAATCTAAGTTTCATAGCATCCTGAATAATGAGAGCCACAGCAGGAGCAGTTGTTTCAAATCCAATAGCTATAAAAATGACTCGCTTAGGAGCTTCTGAACTTGCCAAGTTAAGAGCCTGTATAGGAGATAGTATAATGCGAATATCAAAACCTTCATCTTTCAATTGCGAGAGGGATTTACCACAGGTACCAGGAACCTGCATAAGATCGCCAAATGTAGCGATGATAGACTTTTTATTTTCCTTAATAAGACTGATTACCCAGTCTATATCTTTCTGATGAGTAACACATATAGGACAACCCGGACCGGCGAATAACCTTAATTTTTCAGGCATCAGGTGGGGGAGACCGTATTTATGATAGTTCAAGGTATGTGTACCACAGACTTGCATTATATTGAGGGGATCATGTACAACTTGTGCCAAAAGTTCAGAGATTATTTTTACATGTTCTGGAGCTCGAAAGGACTTTAAATCTTCCAAATTCATCGTTATTGGCCTCCAAAATTCATAGTACCATATAAATCTAGCAGTTCTCTTGCATTACCTGGTTCGATTCTTTGAATAGCAAATCCTACATGAACTAAGACGAAATCACCTATCTTTATATCTTTAACTAACCTAATATCTACCTCTTCTGAATATCCTAATGCCTCTACCAAGGCTTTATATGCTATTATCTTCTTTACTCGTGCTGGAATGGCCAAACACATGTTTAAATTCCTCCCTTATTTTGCATTTTAGCCCCAGCCACTATCATTTGACCATATCCTATGCATTCATCATTTGGAGATAAATGATGATGATTAAGTACTTTTAAGCCAGCTTTACGCAAAAAGGAATCTGTCCAATACCATAAAAGCCTATTCTGCCATACACCACCACTTAAAGCTACGATATCCATGCTCATTTTTTCGCAGAATTTTATTGAAATAGAGGCTGTGATAGCAGCTAATGTAAGATGAAAACGAGCTGCTATTTTTGGTATGCTTACCCCTGATATTATATCAGTGATAATAGGAGTTATAATACCAGCCACTGGAATTGAAAGCTCCTTTGTAGAACCGTTGAGTTCTTCGTAGAAGGAAATAGAATTGTAAGGAAGGAAAGAATTAAGTCCTTCTTCGTATATTCCGTTCCAAGCTTGGTTTTCTAACAATAAAGAAGGCTGACCTTCATAGGTTACTTCATTTCCAAGACCAAGTAAGGCAGCTACACCATGAAAGAGCCGACCTATACTTGATGTTTCTAACCATATATCTTTCACATCATCCCATGCTTCCAGTAAACGTATTGCAAGCTTATTAGAAGAATCTTTTATCATTGGGATAGACTCATCTATTTTGCAAGTTTTAAGATAACTTAAAGCCATGCGCCACGGTTGGTGTATAGCCCTCTCGTTACCTGGCAAAAATACCTTTTGCCAATGAGCTAACCTCTTGAATTCACTTAGTGTGCAGTAAAGAAATTCGCCTCCCCATACTGTCTTATCAGGTCCATAACCAGTACCGTCGTATACGATTCCAATTACTGGTTTAACCACGTTATTTTCTCCCATGCAAGCTGCAATGTGAGCATGATGATGTTGTACCTCTATCCTTGGAATATGGTTCAAATCTTCTTTAGCTATAATGCTATTATTAATTGAGTCTGGATTAAGATCACAAGCTACAGTTAATGGTTTGATATCAAGTAACTGTTGATATTGCCCTAGTAAATACCTATAGCGTTGAAGTGCTTCTTTATTTATAATGTTTCCCACAGAAGGGCTTGGAAAGCCCATATGATTTTTACCTAGACAAAAACTTGCCTTTACATCACTACCGCACCCGAGGATGGGTTCTGATAATGGCTCAGGTAAGTTCACGGGTAATGGAACAAATCCGCGACCTCTTCGAATAATAACTGCCGCCATTTGAGGCAAGCAAGTCACGACTGAATCATCTAATGGACTAATTATATTATGGTTATGATATAAAATTCCATCTGCTACTGATGATAATTCCATTAACGCCTGTTCGGTCTCGTATAGAATAGGTTCTCCTGAATTATTAGCACTTGTAACTATTAATACATCAAACTTATCTTTAAATAAGAGCACGTGCAGAGAGGTATATGGAAGCATAGCCCCAATTGTATTGAGGCCAGGGCTAACTAATTCTGGGAGTGTGCAATCTTTAGCACGACGCAGTATTACTATTGGAGCAATAGAAGAATTAAGTAAATCTAAGGCTTCAGGTGTAGATACACATTCTCTTTTAAGAGAATTAAGGTCTTTAAAGATTACTGCAAAAGGCTTATGTGGACGTTTTTTATCTTTACGTAACCTTAAAAGACTTTTTTCATTCCTGGCATCACATATGAGGTGAAAGCCACCTATTCCCTTAACGCAAAGTATTCCTCCATTTTCTAAGGTGTTTTGTGCTTTGATTAAAGCATCTTTACCTATTATAGATTGACCGCTGGTAGATTTATAGTTAAGATCTTCAAATAATAGGGTAGGGGAGATACATGATGAACTCATCCCATTGATCACCTTCTTCACATACCCTCAATTTTAAAGAGTTCTGTTTCCTGTCCACTTATTATCTCTATTGGGCCATTACACTTTTCACATTGTTTCTCATATATATGCCATTCATTCTCATATTTACATTTAAGGCATCTTACTATCCCAGGTTTATCTTCAAAGATTAAGTCTGCATCTTCACAAATTGTTCCTTTTTTTAAAGTATGGAAGGCAAATTCAATCTCATCCTTGGGATAGTGGGATAATGCACCACGGACTATATAAATCATATGAACTTTTGTAACACCTTCTTCAGGTGCGGATTTTTCAATTCGATTTAATACTTCGTTAACCCATGCAAAACCATGCATCTTATTTTTCCCTCCATTCATTTGTATCTTCATTGTAGTATAATATAACGTCATTGAGGAGTGTAGGGTTAATCCAGGGTTTGTCTTGAAGGAGCTGTAATATTAATCTATCTTTAGCTCTGTGGACAATTCCCGTTAACTCTTGACCAAAACCCATTTCTTTTGGTTGAATTCCGTATAAAAGGACAAATGGGACTTTAATATTTATTAACTTTAGAACTGAAAAGCATAACTTTAGATTAGTACCGTGTGAATCTATTTCGTCAGACTCTAGGAAAGTTACATCATCACCCGGACAAACGCGTCGAAGGATAGTACCATGAGGTTTTTTAAAATCAACAGCATCTATCAGAACTACTGCTGGTCTATTTTTAAATAGATGTAATAAGTTTATAAGTTCTGTGCCACACGAAACTAAATCAGCATGCTCTGAAATTTCAGTTAAGGCAAGGTCCTCTATAATACGGAGTCCAACAGAATCATCTCTTCGTAATGGATGACCGAATCCTAAGATCAATAGTCTCAATTTAAATTCCCCTTTCTAAAGTATTCTTTATAGTTATCTTATATGCATTGAATTTAGGTCAGCTTTAAAGATCCGAGCATATAATAATTTTAGGGAAGGGAGGGGGTAACCTTGGGGTGTAATGAACACTTTATTATGAGCAAGGAGAAGTTTTTATCTCTGTACCATTCATGGTTGAAAGATGGAGCCTTGCCTCCAACTCCGAAAACGCCACTTATATGGCTTGAATTAAATGCTTGCTCTGGCGATTCAATAGCACTTATGAATACCCAAGAGCCCAATTTAGGTCAGGTGCTTGAGAGATATATTGATCTTCGTTTCTCTAATGCATTATTTGCAGTAGAAGGTAGTAAAGCCCTTGACTCATTATTTAAAACCATAAGACTCTATAAAGAGGAGTTTATTTTAGTTGTTGAAGGAGCTGTTCCTCTTGCAGATAGAGGACTCTATGCAGTAGTAGCTGAAAAGAACGGACAGAAGTTTACAGCAAAATCAATATTAGAGTCAATAGGTCCAAGAGCTAAATACGTTGTAGCTGCTGGTACGTGTGCTTCTTTTGGAGGGCCTTCTGCAGCTTATCCAAACCTATCAGGTAGTGTAGGGGTGAGAGATGTCCTTAAAAGGCAGATAATTAATGTAAGTGGATGTCCTAATAATCCCGATTGGATAGTTGGAACCTTATTTCATCTGCTCTTTTATGGTCTGCCTAAACTAGATAAAGAGGGGAGACCTTTGCTCTTTTATCAGTATACAGTACACACCCATTGTCAACGTCGTTCATACTTTGATAAAAAGGAATTTGCTAAAGAGCTAGGAGATATTGAGTGCATGTTCCAATTGGGTTGTGTAGGACCACGTACTCCATCAGACTGCCCTTATCGTCAGTGGAATGATTATGTGAATTGGCCTGTCAGAGCAAACACTCCTTGTATTGGTTGTACGAACGTTGATTTTCCAGATGGCTCAATGCCTTTCTTTGTCCCATTGCCACAAAAGGAGAAGAGAGAAGGTGTTACTGTTGAAAAGGATTAATTTTAGTCCAGTTACACGCCTATCAGGGCTTTTATCTGTAGAGGTTTTAGTAGAGAAAAATGTTATTATAGATGCTAAGGTTAAAGGCAATCAATTTAGAGGTTTTGAATGGATGCTAGTGGGAAGAAATATAAATGATGCCCCTTATTTTACTGAGCGTATTTGTGGTATCTGTTCATTTGCTCATGGAACTGCAAGTAGCTATCTATTAGATGATATCTTTGAAGATGATATCCCTGAGCAGGCATATATATTACGAAATATTATGCTTGCTTTAGAATTTTTACAAAATCACATAAGACATTTTTACATATTTAGTTTACCTGATTTTATCACACTGCCTCAAGGAATACAATACCAGGGTGAAACTGTAGACAGACGTTTTGATGATAGAACCAACAGAAGATTAGTAGATAGTTATCTGTCTGCATTTTCAGTTGCTGCTAAAGCTCACGAAGGGCAAACTGTGTTTGCAGGTAAAGCTCCACATCAACACGGAATCGTCCATGGAGGAGCGACTGTATCTCCAACTGCTGATAAGATTATGCATGTAAAGAGTATAATACATGATTTAATAGACTTTATTAAAGAAAGGTTATTACCTGACACAGAGCTTTTAGAGAGATTTTATGGAGATTATTACCATATAGGTATTAGCTCCAGCCATTTTTTGTCGCATGGCCTTTTTCGCAAGGATAAAAAAGGAAATACCCTGTGGCCAGGAGGGGTTTTGACTAATAATAGGTATGTGCCTAAAATAGATTTTAGTTCAATTAAAGAAGATATAACTCATTCATCATATGAAAAGACACCTGATAAAGATTTAGGTCCTGCTGAATTGGCTCAACCTAAACCTGACAAAGAAGGCGCATATACCTTTGTAAAAGCTGTTCATTATAAGGGAGTACCTTATGAAGTAGGACCATTAGCTAGGGCATATATTCTACAAGGTTATAATGAGTATCAACCGTCTACTATGGCTCGAATCCTAACGCGAAGTTTAGAAACACAGAGGATAGCTGAGTTAACTGACAAATGGCTATCTACGTTACAACCAGAGACTCAAGTTTTGAAACGTAAAAAGAAAATTGCACGAAACGAAGGTATAGGCCTTACAGATGCACCACGGGGTGCATTATTGCACACAGCTAAAGTTGATGATAAAGAAAAGATTCTAGAATACGGAATAATAACTCCAACAGTATGGAACTTTTCACCGTTGAATAGTTATGGAGTCCATGGTCCAGTAGAAGAAGCTCTTATTAATACATTTATTAGTGATCTTGATAACCCAGTGGAGATAGGGAGGATAATAAGAGCATTCGATCCATGCTTATCATGTGGGACTCATATTATCAGAGTATAACAGAAATTTAAAATCCAAAACGTCCTATAATATATCTTATGTTAACTAAAATTAAAATTTATAATTATCTTATACCAATAAGACTATAGAAGTATCTTAAAATATCTTTATATTCTTATTGAGCGTAGCTACTTGTTGTGTTTCTACAAGCCATAATTTTTAAAAACGCATTACGTATGATCTTTCTGGAAACTTCGATCCGAGTTTCACCATCTGATCTTTTTGGTATCAATCATTATTCTCATATCGTTCTTCCCACATTGTTTTCTGTTTCCTTCACAAGTTCATTCATTTCCTCAGGTGAATTGTAGCCTGCTTTTTATACGTCATCTGCCATAGCATCCTATATCCTATTAGATGCCAATAGTGCAACGTTTTCAAAATATATCCTTCCACCTTTTAGAATAAGCTTTTTCTAATTTTAATATAAAGAAAAATAGCACCTTTGTCATGCTACCGTTAGCATCGTAATCATATATTTTGTCTTAACTAATATGTGTATTTACCATTCCATTTACGTCTTTTGTTACAATCAAGCGGTTTCGTAAGCATTATAGGCTTAAAGTTAAAATATGTACTAAATAAGGTGTTTTTAGCTTATATAGATATTTTAAAAAGATAAAGGCTAATTGCTTTAAGTATTAATATATGTTAAAATGAGGACACAAAGACAATACTATAAAGTTACGCCGAATCTTCCTTTAAAAAGAAGAACGGAGGAACCATTTAATGGTGAATCGCAACGAATATGTAGGATTTTTGTTGCGTAGGGTTAACTTTTTCGATCCGAACCGATAAGCTAACTTCGTAGGCGTTGAAGAAGCGAGTGTGTTGCCATCACCGATGTCAAGGGCAATTTCATGACGCTTTTTTTGTTTTGTGGGAAGCGTACAAAAGGAGGAGAAATTATTATGCAATTAAAGATGGAGTTACCTGAAGATATTCTACTTCTCCTTGCTGATGTCAGTATTCAGAAAAACAACATCCTTTTATGCACTGATACAGACCTTGATGTTTCCGGAAATTATGCTCAAGAATGGTTAGTTGTAACTGAGTCAAGGATCCTACGGATTGGTGCTGAGATCAGTGAACATTACGGAACATCACGAATACTATTAGACATTCCTGTAGATTCAATAAAATCCGCAAGGATTGACGGACGAGTTGGAAGTAGTTTTCTCGAAGTTGAAGTAGATGATTACTTTCAGGAGATCCTACGTTTTTCAAATGTTTATGCACAAAGGTTTGGTAAAGTAGTAGGAAAGATAAATGAACTTGTAAAGGGACGTTCCATAATAATTACAGAAGAAGATGATGAGGACCGAAGGCGTTGTTCGAAATGTGGTCGAGTAATAAGCGCAACCGGAGGCGTATGTCCTAAATGCCTTAATAAAGGGGCTGTCTTCATACGTTTCTTAAAATTAATGACACCCTATTGGCCTACAGGACTTATGATATTTGTCTTTCTCATATGCGGAATCTTTTTGGATTTACTTCCACCTAGACTTACTAAAATGCTTGTTGATAACGTGTTTGGTGGAGATGTGCCTCCGAAATGGTTTCTATCAATTGCCAACGTCTTTGATGCTACAGACCCAATGTCGTGGCTAGTTATTCTTGTTTTTTCTCTAGCCACTGCTCAACTTTTGAGAATCTGTATAAACATTATAAATGGTCGCCTTGCAACTAAAATGGGAACTCAAATAGCCTTTGACCTACGGCAGAGAGTCTATGAAAGACTTCAAGAACTTTCTATATCTTACTATGATAGAAATCAAGTAGGACAATTGATGACTCGTGTAAACCAAGATATTGAAGAACTTCAGGGGTTTGTATGGCAAGTAACTCATGGTTTTATAGTAAATATGCTTCTCTTAGTGGGTATTGGGATTATGCTTTTTACCATGAACCCGACTTTAGCATTATATATACTCCTCCCTACTCCACTTGTGGCAAGCTCCACGTATATTTTTTGGAGATTTGTAAGGCCTAAATATCGTCGTTACTGGGATAGACGGGCTAAATTAAATGGCATATTATATGCTGCTTTTTCCGGCGTAAGGGTAGTTAAGGCCTTTGCTCAAGAAGCACGGGAAGCTGCACGTTTCAAATTGTATAGCCATAATTTGCGAGAAGCCAAGATTGGAGTAGATGTAGCAAGTAGTACATTTCATCCTATAGTAGGGTTCATCTTCAATCTCGGTGGACTCATCGTTTGGTATGCAGGTGGCAAAGACGTTTTAGCAGATACTATTACCCTAGGGACACTCATGGCTTTCCTTGGATATCTAGGGATGTTTTACGGACCTCTTGCTCAGATTATAAATATGAGTCAATGGTTGACTTCCTTTATGACAGCGGCTCATAGAATGTTTGATATACTAGATACTGAACCAGAGATAGTTGATGTGCCTTATGCTAAAGATATAGATATTCAAGGTGAGATCGAATTCTCAAACGTAACATTTGGATACTTTAGACATAATCCAATACTTAAGGATATGAATTTGAAGATAAATTCTGGGGAAATGATAGGTATCGTTGGTCCTAGCGGTTCAGGCAAGACTACTCTAATAAATTTAATATGTAGATTTTATGACCCAAATGAAGGGGTAGTAAAAATAGATGGGCTTGATATAAGAACAATAAGTAAGACTTGCTTAAGGCGGCAAATAGGATTAGTCCTTCAAGAGCCTTTTCTCTTCCGCGGGACTATAGCTGAAAATATTGCCTACGGGCGTCCAGATGCTAGCTTTGAAGAGATTATGGAGGCTGCCAAAGCCGCTAATGCTCATGATTTTATAGTGAGATTTCCTGATGGATATGATACAAAACTTGGTGAAAGTGGTTCAGGTCTGTCGGGTGGAGAGAGACAACGTGTCTCAATCGCAAGAGCATTGCTCTGTGATCCTAAGATTCTGATCTTAGATGAAGCTACATCTTCTGTTGATACAGAAAGCGAACGTGCAATTCAAGAAGCCCTTTCAATCCTTACAAAAGGACGGACTACTATAGCAATTGCTCATCGCCTTTCTACCCTTAGAAATTCTGACAGAATAATCGTCATGGAAGATGGTCGCATAAAGGAGATGGGTACTCATTCGGAACTTATGGAGCTCGATGGGCTTTATCATCGATTAGTTATTATACAGTTACAACTCACAAAAGATAGTGAGAGTATTAGTCAACTAGCTGAAGAGAGTAGATTGCAGCGAGTCGCAGGAGACAATTAGTACGGCTATAGGAGGGATTAAGGATGTCAAATATGTGTTATAGCAAAATTAAATACATCCACCCTGATTGTGTACGTTTCTTTAATGATGAAAAGACGAATAGCCTTTCTGTTAAATTAGACTGCAAGGTATATAATCATGTAAAGGTATATCGTACCTCCCCTATCTCATACCCAACTAAGTACATATCTCTTCGGGTGGGTACCTCCAGTAGCGAGGAGACAGAGATCGGTATAATTCGTGATCCCGATTCTCTACCTTTAGAAAGTAGAGCCCTTATAGAACGAGAACTAGATAAACGTTACTTTATACATATTATAACGAAAATTCATTCTATAAAAGAGGAATTTTCCTTTCTATACTGGGATGTGGACACAGATAAAGGTCGCAAAGAATTCGTGGTAGCGAGTAGAGCTCACCATAGAATAACAGAATACGGAGAAAACGGAAGAATTATCTTAGACCTAGATTGGAATAGATATCAGATACCTGATCTTCGCGATCTGGATGAACAGAGTCGACGCCTATTTTATAGGTATATATATTGGTAATATATAATCGGAATAGTGGCCTTAGCTCATACCTTGCTTTTAAGAAAGCCATAGGCTACTACATAATATAAAAGCTCTTTGAGGGCAAGGAACCCCGTTTGGTCGTTAGATGAAGTAAAACTTGAGAAAAAGATCAAGTTTTACTTCATCTTTTTCTCAAAGTCTAGTAATGTCTATGCCTACTTCTTCCCAGAATAACTTTAAAACCAAATTCTATATGCATTAATATACCAAGGGTATCAGCGACATCTAAGAAGGTTTCATCGGGAATAGTAGAATGCCACCTTACGTAATTAAATCCATTTAAATATATATGATCTTGAGATGCTTTAAGATCAATGAGTCCAAACCTTTGCCATCTATCATCCCCTGAGATCTTTATCTTGTACATATTAGGCTCTTAAGATCTCTTTTCATTCAAGTCAAAAAAGTTATTAAAAAGAGGCCAAATCTCTTAAGATTTGGGCCTCCTTAACTGTGACTCTATTTATAACTAGCATTCATAAGCGATTCTATCTTCTGCCCAACATCTTCTCCTCCAGGCTTACATACTTCTCTCGTGGCTTCGCCTAAAGCTATAGCTTTGGCGCATTCATTGCAATCTCTGAAGCCACAAGTGCCACAATTATAGCCGGGTAGAGCTTCGAGTATCCTAGTCTTTAAGTTATCCTCTTCATCTTTGGTCGCTTCTAAAACCTCTTCTCGTGTTAATAATTTATCACAAAGTACACCCATTAATAAGATGCATGGCACAGTTAAAAGATATCGAGAAACTGCAAATTTAATACCTAGAAACTTCGCCTCTACAAATAACATAGGTACTTTTATCACAGCCCAAGAGCTTATCATTATCACTATATTACCTATGCTAGCTCCCTTCTTTAATAGAGACAAAGTCAAAGGAAATGCTGCATATATTGGACCAGCTGAAACTGAACCAAGCAGTAGCGAAGCTAGTTTCCCACGTAATCCTGAATTGCCTCCGAAATTACGAATTATAACCTCTCTATGAACCCATATAGTGATTAAAGAAGATAATACAAAGATCGCTGGCATAACCTCTAACATTTCTCTTAAATAACTGCCAGTTACCTTTAAAGCTTCTAAAGATAGTTTTGGATCGTATATTGATGTAGCTAAGTAAGCTATACCTACTAAAATTATAAGCCTATTTTTCTTTGCCTTCATAAGAAGATAACCATCCCACCTGCTATTAAAAGAGCTGCTAAAAAGCTAGCAACATTACGTACTATAGCAAACTTTTTACCAAAGTGCTCTATCTCTATAGGCATAGTCACCAGACCAACCATTGTAAGAGTAGTCAAAAAGGCTGCTACTGCTATGAGATGAGCGCCTTTTTGGACTAAAGATCCTGCTAGTGGGAAAGCCACAAAGGCAGGTAAAATAGTGATTGTACCGATTAATGCTCCGTAAAGGCCACTGAGGAGCGAGCTAGGCCCTCCTAATAGAACCTTTATAGAACTTTGAGGGACAAGTGTTAAGAACAAACCAATGAGAGCCAGGATACCTATTATCTCTCCTGCTGTCTTTAAAAATAGCCCCCAAGCCATCTTCATACTCTCCTCGGTTCTCTTTTTGTCTTTGTAAAACGAACAACCTAATGCTAAGATTGTACCGCCTAATAAAAGGATAGTACTTATGTTCATTCTATTTCCACCTTTCCTTTATGAGTGAGCGCTCACTCATTTATAATTAAAAAAAAGAGCCCTACCTAGAAAATAAATTTACCAGATCCTCGACTATAATATTCAAGTCGCTATCTGTTATATCATCTTCCTGAAAGAGAAAACGTGTAGTTAGAGCTTGAATAGCGCCTAAAATCACTGTACCTAAGATCTGGGCTTTATCATGGTTTCTCTCTTCAGTGTTTATTATTTGAGCTAAAAGTTGTGGTATTTGGAAGACTAAATCTTTTACAGGCTTAAACTCATCCCTTACAGAGAATTTAAATTCCTGCAACATTAATTTTGAAAGTGACGGACTTCTACGGATTTCTTGAAAATGTAATGAAAAGAAAGCCCGCAGTTTCTCTTTGACTGATTTTTCTTCCTCAGTTAAAGTTTCTAAAAAGCTAATACGCCGATTGCACTCGACTTTAAAAATATATCCTAAGATCTCCTCCTTTGTACGAAAATAATTATAAATAGTACCTACTGAAATCCCAGCTTCATCAGCTATCATTTGCGTTGTAGCTTCGTAAAAACCTTTTTCGGCAATTACTTCAACTGCAGCTCTTCTGATCTGTTCTCGTCTATCCATAATGAGGTCACCTCTTGAATGAACGTTCACTCAAACTATACTATAGAATTATTATAATGTCAACTGAGGTATTGTAACACAGTATAAAAAGTTCATATCTTTATATTGAAAAGGGTCGATCTTTTGACTCTTAAAGAGTTTATTCGAAAGTTAGAGTCTTATTTACAGATGATTGAAGATATGAGCGGCATTCCATGGCAGGTAATAATAGCCCAGGCTGTCTTGGAGACTAGATGGCTTGAGGATCCTGTAGTTGATATATATACAGGACAAAGCTCATATAATCTCTTTAATATTAAAGGAAAGGGACCTGCAGGTAGTGTAAAGGCCTATGACATTGAATATGTAAGAGGTACACCGCGGAAGGTTATAGCAGAATTTCGTGCTTATAACAATTATATTCAATCCTTTGAAGATTACGTCCGGTTATTAACGGAAAATAAGCGATATATCCCTAAGAATTCGCTAGGGCTTTACAAAAACTTATTCTGATTATGCGAAAATATATAATTGATGAAGACGAGTTTGAATGATTTTGACGGGCAGACCTAGTAAAAGGCTGCCCGTACTTGTGGAAAAACTATACTTTGATCCACCTCTGGTTGCGCATACTCAACCACCCCCTCTTGGGAGTTTAATCTTTTGCTCACTCCCTACTTCTATTATACAATTAGAGGTTATCTATTAAAAGATCAAGTTCTACTCAGAACTGTTCTTTCTTACCTTTACGAATGATTCGCCTGATACTATCATAACTTAGGTAATAATCGCCCATAAGAGATTCAATAGAGTCCCCACTTCTATAACGCGTAAGTATTTCCTCATTGCGCTTAGCAATCTCAAGCTTCGCCCCATTGCGCTCTCCCCATCTGAGACGACTCTTAGAGCTTTTGGGTATATATATCTCTTTACCTTGGACATATCTTTGGACTTGTTTTAAAAGATCTTGTGGTAAAATATCTTCACCATTAATATACATAAGGCCATATCCTCCTCAAAATCATCGACTGGCCTCACATTTTAAGTATCCCCTTAAAGTAGGCCAATGTCGATAGTAGTCTTTTGTTACTAAATGATTTTATGCATATCATGAAGGCCCACCTCCTTAAAGTAATATTCACGTCTTAGAACGGTTATATCTATCATATCTTAGATAAACATCTTTTACAAGGGAAAGACAGTTCAGAGTTATTCTTTCCGCTATGGTCTAAGTAATTCAAATCCTGTCTGTTCATCATGAAGACGGCGTGCTGTAGTATTGACTATCTCAAATAATATTACTTCTAATACATTCCATACTTTAACGCCAGTTCTAATACATCCTGTGACTGTAGAATTTTTTCTACCGCTGGCTATATGCATATGTAAGACAGGATTACCATTTTGATCTGGGAAAAGTGTACCAGTACCAGTTACTTCACGAATATCTTCTAGAATATGAGTCATAGGGATAATAGGTTGTCCACTGCCTTCTTCTGGACCTACGACTAACTTACTACCTTCATCTACTCCTCCAACTACAATTAATGCCGCTGCATTGATTTGTTTTTCATGAGCAAATTTCTCAATTTCTTCATGGATAATATCTCCATCCTCAAGGCGTAATACAAAAACACGGCCTTGTTCTGCTTGTGAATATTCCATAAAAGCTTCCTCCTCTCTTATCCTATAATATTAAGTTCCATATACTTTTAGATCTTCCTTCTTACTCACAAATTAATATGTAATTCCACGGTTATTTCCTACATAAGCAGGGCAATCTAATATCGTAAGGTTTGCAGTGGCCGAGTTAAGATTCATATCGGGTTTCTTTTTTAAAGGGCCCCAAAAGCTAGCTCGGTATGAGTCGAGCAACTGGTCGGTATGGGTCTGACGTGGATTCATATCGGCCTGAGCGCAGAGTGCCACATGTGTGCCAACTTATGGCGGCGGTTTGATAAATCGTCGTTGTAGGGAAACATATGTGTGGTATTCGAGCCAAGATTGGTACTGGAGGGAAAGGGTTGTATTGCAGTCGAGAGACTGCAGTATGATCCCCAACTTTCAGTACTAGTCGGTCAAAGGTTGTCGTAGGTCGTTTAATAGCTGCTCGGTGCCGAAAGGTGTGGGGTGGTTACGTAGCGATGTGCGGCAGCCGGAGATAAGGTCACTGTGAGCCTTATCTTTTTAGGTACCATTTCCCTAAATAAGGTTTTTTCTTAGAGACTCTTTCTTCCGCAACCTTTTCGAGGATTTCTTTAAAGTTATGAGCTTCAAATTCACCTCTACGCACTAGTTGGCTTACTACTTCATCATAAAGGCAATACATAGTCTGACCAGGTGAGGCACTTAAAGAACGTATTAAAATGTCTTCTACCTTTTGGGAGAAAGTTAAAGAAAATTTGCAAGTATTATTAGAATGCAACTCCTCCTCTGGGTAGGGTTTACGGAAGTTTATAATTAGGTCACGTTTTACTGGGGTGGAACCATTATACTTATTGAAGGTTTTCTGTTTAGACTCTATATAAAGTGGATGTTTGAGAGAGTCAGGTATAAAACCTATCTCTCCCATTATAGTTTGCACAAGCCCCCATGTACCTTGAGAAGAATCATGATAACATAGGGAGAGCCATCGTCCTAGCTTTAGTACCCTAAAGCATTCAGAAAACGCAGCTTTCATGCCCTTTTCCCAATCCTTTTCAGTCTTATCTCGAACTTCATTTATAGTTAGCTCATCATCTAACCAGGATGTATCGAATCTTAAAAAGCATTCCCATATAAAATTAAGTTCGCCATATTGAACATTCTTTCCATAAGGAGGATCTGTGAATATATAGTCTATACTATTATCAGGAATCTCAGACATATCGCAAGCACTTTGAGTAGAAATTATAACTTTTGGATCTTCGACAAGTTCATTTAACTTTTGAAGACCTTTAAAGATCTTAGAAACTATATTTGATAATGATAAGAGCGCATTTCTTTCCTTCATTAGCTGGGGTATATAATAATGACCAGGGATATATCCCCCTTCCCCCTTTAAGGTGTTGGGCCTTCTTGCTCAAAGCCATAATAGCGGAGTTTACAAGCCATTTAAGATCATCATTAGAACCAGCTGCATTAAAAAGAGATGATATTGCCCAGAGGTTTCTCTTTGTAAAGAGTTCACTAACGTACTCGAAGTTAGCTGTTCCTGCACGCCATAGAACCCCCCATCTTCGCTGTCCATCTGGGATATTCATCATTCGATTTTTTGGATACCAAAAAGGTATATCCTGCTCCTCTACTTCTTGGATCTTTCTAAGATCATATTCGTGGAAGTATTTTTGTCTTTTAATATCAGGATCATTATATCGACGAGTAGCACGAACTGGTTTACAGCTATTGGTACATATATAACTAGTTTCTACTGGAAGTACATCTATTTTTTCATGAGTGCGTCCTGAGATCTCCTGAATATGTCCCTTACTGAGGCATACAGGACATATCTTAATCTTCTTTGGTCTTCCTGTAGAATTTATTACTTCTTTCGTAATACAGTCAAAGAGGGGGATGTCATTGGAACAACCTTTGCAGCGAAAAACAGAACTATATACAGTATAAGCAATACTAGTTTTACCTTCGCACCTTTCGCACTTTGTTTCATATAGCCAGGTAATCTCGGGAATGACCTTTGTTACCAGTTTATTATAGGCCTTTTTAAATTCCTCAAGATCAGGAGGAATACAGTAATATCGGGATATAAATATAGCAACTGGCGACAGATCTATACCCATCCCTTTCCTGCCATTAGCTAAGGCCATTAGAACTGTTCCTCCAGAACCACAAAACGGATCTAATACTATATCCCCAGGCTCAGTATGATGTTTTATGTATTCATCTATAGCATCGTGTGGTTTCTTAGACCAATATGCATGCATACCATAGATGGCTGTAGCTTTAGTGGTTTTAATAGACTTATCAAATGGCTCCCTGGTATAGTTATCGTCTATAGGATCATAGGATTCCCCGTGCAGTTCTATGAAACTCCTAAGATCCGGATTGGGTTTTAATGTCTATAATTCCGTACCCTTCACTCTCCACGAACAGTATATATTATTTATCTCCCTCAGTCAACAATCGTTCTCTAATAAGAAAAAGGCTCTAAGGCTCTGGGAAAGACTCCATGTAGATACGCGATTAATACACCATAATTAACTACAGGTACACCTGCTTTAAAAATCTCTTGAATCCTATGGAGCATCTCTTTGCGATTTATCATACATCCCCCGCAATGAACCACAAGCTTATAATCGCTAATATTCTCAGGAAAGCTCATCCCTGCTGACCAAGTATACTCTAATTCTCCTCCAACCCTTTCATTGAGCCACCTTGGTATCTTAACCCTCCCAATATCATCACTCACTGGATGATGAGTACACGCCTCTGCAATAAGAACTCTATCACCTGGTTTAAGAGTATCTATAGTGTACGCGCCTGCAGTTAAAATATCTAAATCCCCTTTGAATCTGGCAAAGAGTATAGAAAAAGAGGTTAGTGGTATTGAAAGAGGAACATCCTCTGCTACCTTCTTAAAGATTTGAGAATCAGTTATTACTATATCTGGAACCTCTTTTAAATATTTAATAGTTTCTTTCACTTTATCTTCTTTAATGACTAGGGCCTGACCGTCGTGATCTATAATATCACGTATAGTCTGAACCTGAGGCAAGATTAGCCTTCCTTGTGGAGCCTCTGAATCTATAGCCACTACTAAAATGGCAATGCGGCTCTTCTTTATAAGATCGCCTGCAATTGTAGGACGCTGCCAATCCTTAGGCGCTATTTTTATAAGGTTCTCCTTTAGAGTATTTATCCCTTCACCTGTCTTCCCACTTACTGAAAGAAGTGGCTCGCCTAGGGTTTCCTCTAGTGAGTCTTTTCTGCTCTGCGTATAGTACAGAGAATCCGCTTTATTTATCACACAGATCCTTGGGATGCCTCTCTCTTTAAAACCCTTAATAAGATTTTTTTCTCGCTCATCTACTCCTATTTCAGGATCTATTACTAGGATTCCAAGGTCTGTCTTATCTAATATGCTCAGTGTTTTCTTCATTCGAAGTTCTCCAATGGGTCCCTCATCATCTATACCAGCAGTGTCTATGAGCATTACTGGACCAAAAGGCTGAAGTTCCATCCCTTTATATACAGGATCAGTTGTAGTGCCAGGAATATTCGATACAAGAGCTACCTCCTGAGCAGCAATGGCATTTATAAGGGTGGATTTCCCTACATTCCTCCGTCCAAATATAGCTATATGTAATCTACTGCTTCTAGGTGTTATATTCATATATTTCACCACCATCCTTTAAAAATATAGATCCCGTTCACCCTCTTCGATACGTTTCAATCTATCCACTGTTTCCTTTCGCACAGCCTCATTAGGTATGAATTTCAAATGTCTCCTAATAGTACTTTCACCTATCTTCCTAGTAGTATCTGATGCATAGTCTATGAGATATTCTTTAAAAGTGAGTATGGCATTGGGTTGACAGAAGTTTTGGATCTGTCCTGTCTTTGCTAACATCATGAACCTATCTCCTGTGCGCCCCTGACGATAACAAGCAGTACAATAGCTAGGTATATACCCTGAGGAACAGAGGTTCTGAAGTATCTCATCTGGAGAACGATGATCATCCACAGCGAACTGAGGCGAATCCTCCTCTATTCTTTGGAGGTTTTTACTATACTCTCCTACCCCTGTACATGAGCCTGCACTGATTTGTGAAATACCAACACTTATAATTTCGTCTCGAAACTCCGGACGTTCTCTAGTAGAGAGAATCATTCCCGTATACGGAAGAGCAAGTCTCAAGATAGCCACTATCTTCTTAAAGTCCCTATCAGAGACTAGGTAAGGAAAATTATCAGTAGAAACGCCCAAAGCAGGTCTTAGCCTTGGAACAGATACAGTATGAGGTCCTACCCCGAACTTCTCTTCAAGGCGAAGAGCATGAAAGATAAGGCCCATAACTTCAAACTTAAAATCATATAGACCAAATAAAGCTCCTATACCTACATCATCGATGCCGCCCTTCATGGCTCGATCCATGGCTGTTGTATGATAATCATAGTCTGCCTTTGGCCCCTCTGGATGCATTATTCTATAAGTTTCTCTATGATATGTCTCTTGGAAGAGTATATATGTGCCTATACCAGCCTCTTTTAAACGGGAATAATCTTCTACAGTAGTAGCTGCTATATTCACATTAATTCTTCTTATTTCTCCCATATCCTTACTGGTATCGTATATGACTTTCATGGCATCAAGTACGTATTCTATTGGACATTCCGTTGGGTGCTCTCCACATTCTAAGGCAATGCGTTTATGGCCCATAGCCTCTAGAGCCTTTACTTCTTCAGCGATCTCAGAGAGTGTGAGGCGCCTTCGTGCAAATTTATTCTCTCTTCTGTAACCACAGTATACACAATTATTAACACAGAAATCGTTAATATAAAGTGGGGCAAAGAGGACGATGCGTTTACCATAGATACGTTCCTTTAGTTGAGCGGCAATCTCATATAAACGTTCTAAAACTTCATCATCGTCTATCCATATAAGAGCAGCGACTTCTTGAGGAGTTAATCCATTAGCTTCTCTAGCCTTTTCAAGTATATCAAAGATTCTCTCTTTAGAATAACCCACTCCTATATTTAATAACTCCTCTATTCTTTCTTCATTTATAAAATCTGCTATCATTATTAATCTCCTCCTGATTATATAATTTTTAAGCTGTGTCCGTAATCCTTCCCTACTCTTCTCCCAAGGGAAGTTATAATTCCCTCAATGCAATGACGGCACTGCCCGAGCTCTTCGTTCACACATATTTTATTAGGATAGATCTCATACTTTAGTCTATACTCTACAGGCGTAACATTAGGCATTATTACATTAGCCCCTACTGATAGAGCCTTTTGTTTTCCTCTAGGGTCAAGGCTACCTATCGCTGTTGTAGCAGGTATATGTGCATATGGCAGAAGAAGTCGAGTTACTGCCAGAACCTTTAAGGTGATATCAACAGTACCGTTAGGCTCCCTACCAAAAGGAGTATTTGGATTAGCAATAAATGGGCCTATACCTACCATATCAAAATTCTGTTCCTTAAAGAAGAGAATATCCTCAGCTATACTTTTAATAGACTGGCCTGGAAGGCCCAGTATATTACCTGATCCTATTTGATAACCCAGTTCTCCTAGGCTCATTAAAGATTCTAATCTTTTCTCATATGACATTCCAGGATGTATATGACTATATAGAGTCTTATCAGTGGTTTCTATTTTCAAGAGGTATCTATCTGCCCCAGCTTCCTTAAGATAGCGATATTCTTGGTATTCCCTTTCCCCGAGACAGAGAGTAACTGCCACGTCAGCTTTTTCTTTTATTCCCCTTATGGCCTTACATAACATATCTACTGTATAATACGGATCTTCTCCAGATTGAAGGACTATCGTCTTATAACCTAGGTTTGATGCATCTATAGCGACCTGGATTATATCATGTACCCCCATCCTATATCGTTGGATCTTCTTATTACTTTTCCGATGACCACAGTAAAGGCAATCTCTAAAGCAATAATTTGAGAACTCAATTAGACCTCTGAGATGAATCTCATCTCCCACCACTTCCTCTCTAACTTTATCAGCCAAGGAGAATAAAGCTTTTTCTTCTTCCCCAGGCAAGGCATTAAGTAGAATCATTATATGACTTACATTGAGTTCCTTTAATTCTAAAGCTCTTTGAAGGGCGACTTTAAAGTCATTACGCATTCATATATCACCTTTCTAAAACTTCTTAGTTGATAGAGCAGAACGTACATTAACCCCAGGTAAGCTTCCTATCCTTCCGGTTAATGCGCCTATCTCATCAGTGGTTCCATCTACAATGATTGAAATGACTGATATATCCCTTTCTCTATATGGGATCCCCATCCTTCCCACGATTATATGGCCATAATCGCTTAATAGTTGGTTGACTTTAGAAGCACTCTCTCTTCTATTTTCAATGACAATACCTATAACGCCTATACGTACTTCTTTTAAATTTGCCATGTTCTTTATATCCTCCTCTTTAATTTTTATAAAAAAATACCTGTCGCCAAGCAAGGTAATTTCCTGCAAGGAGACAGGTATCAGCATACCTGTATTACTTTCTCCCTAACCTCAGGGACTGAAGATCCCCTTAGCGCAGGAAACTATATAATTTAATGAGAATTATAATACTTGTTTATTACAGTTGGAAATAGCATCTTTAATATTGGCATCCATTAAACGTATCCTAACCTCTTGAAGTGAACGCCTGAGAAAGAACGCGATCATAGGATCCGAATATTGGTTTACTTTTAACTCTATAAGGACGTGATCTTCTCTATCCGAAAAAGCCTTGCGCATGCCAAAAGTTATGAAAAATGAGTTCAGCCATATATCAAGTTTAGATACCATGCCGCTTTTATCCACTAAAGGATTATAACCACTAACAGTTAATCTCCAATTAGATATATCCTCAGTTATCCCAGTATTCCCCCAATGACCTTCCAATATAAGAGTAAAAACCTCTTCTCTCTGAGTTCCCGTAGAAATATAAGTAGTTATGGCATCTTTAAGCTGACTTAACTTTACCAAGCGCTACGTCAGTTCCCTTATGAGTATGATATGGGATATTAGATAAGGTATCTCTAATAAGGAACTGCCTTCCCTCCTTTTAAATTTTATTGACTACTTGATTCTTCTACAGTTTCTTTCTCGATTTTGTCAAAGTTACGAATAGTATAGGTAGCAGAATCAATGGTTTTATTAGGAAGCACCTGTAGGTTCCCTTCATCATCCTTTACTTTCGTCTTCCTTATATCCACTGATGTAACGGTTCCTTCAATGTTACCTACTTTAACCCTTCTTCCAACTTTAAAGTCAGGGTCAGCTATTAGGTAAATCCCTGCTAAGAGATCTGATACAATACCAGATGCTGAAGATGCTAATCCCATTGCAATTAAGGCTATTGAGCCTGAAAAAGCTATGGAAACTTGAGTTAAACCTAAGATGCCAAAGACTGTTGCTGCTACAGTGACCCATCCTATAAATCCACCGATAGATAAGAATAAGTTCGTAACAGTTGGTTCCACTTTAGCTTTAGTCATGGCCAATGAAGCGGCTTTTTGCGCTAATTTAATAATGGATCCCCCTAGTAGTACACAGACTACAACTATAGGCACTTTCGCTCCGTAGAGCGTTATATGCTCAACAGTTTGTTCAAAAAGTTCTTTCACACCAATTTCTCCCCTCCGATATTCTTAGAAACGCTCACCACATTTATAATTCAAAGAATAAACTTAATTGCTTATACTTTTCGTTTATTCTTTTCTTTTCAGGAACAAATGGAGTAGCAATAATATTTAGATTTTCTTGCTACGTCCCTAATCTACGTAAAGCTTGCATCTTGTCATAATATCCTATTTTAGCTCGATTTATGACTTCCATAGCTAGGGCTCTTATGGTAGCTGGCCCTACTCCTAATACCTCCAGAAGTTCCTTAAAGTCAGCTGCGTGATCTATTGCTATTAGAAACAGTAAGATCTAAGACATATTTCTCTTCCTTAATCCCAGAGATCCCTTTATGGGGCTCATTGCTGCACTACCTGTGCTATGCATTTTAATCTTCCCCTAATCCCTTAGAGATAGCTATTGCCCTTTCAAGAGTAAATGCATTTGTATATAAGGCTTTACCTATTATGACGCCATAAACACCTTTAGTTTCTAGGGCTTTAAGATCTTCTATATCCTTAAGAGATGATATACCGCCAGAAGCTATTACCTTTAAACCAGTCTTCTCTGCCATCTCCTCTATAGAAGCGAGATTTGGACCTATGAGAGTACCATCTCTCTTCACATCAGTAAAAATTATCTCTTTAATTCCTATGGTGCGAAGATCGCATCCTAGGTCTACTGCTGTTACTCCTGTTTTTTTCACCCAACCCTTAACAGCAACCATACCATCTTTTGCATCTATACCTACTACGATTTTTTCACCATAAGTATTATATGCTTCTTCTAGGAGCTTTTGGTCTTCTATGGCTGCAGTTCCTAGTATGACCCTGGATACCCCTATTTCAAAGAATTTTACTATCGTATCCATACTTCGAATTCCTCCGCCAACTTCAATAGGTACATTTATAGCTTCGATCATATTGCGGATGACTTCAAAATTCCTAGGCTCTCCAGTAAATGCACCATCTAAGTCTACCACGTGTATTAATTCTGCGCCCCCAGCTTCCCATCTTTTAGCTACTGAGATAGGGTCATCTGAAAAAACTGTTTCAGCATCAGCTCTTCCTTGTAAGAGCCTTACACATTTACCATTTCTAAGATCTATTGCAGGTATTATAAGCAACTGAAAATCCACCTCAAATTCTTTTTATCATTTCAAGATCCTTAAACTTACAGCCTTACCATGAGCATATAGTCCTTCTGCCTCCGTGAGCCTTATTATATGGCTACCTGTTTTCAATAAAGCATCTTCCGTATACCCTACTATGCTGATCTTCTTTATAAAGGCATCAACACTAAGCCCAGATGAGAATCGCGCAGTACCACTAGTGGGTAATACATGGTTGCTCCCAGCCATATAATCCCCAACAGGTTCCGGTGAATAAGGGCCAAGAAATACTGCTCCAGCATTCTTCACCTTATCAAGGAATTTAAATGGTTCCTCTATCAGAAGCTCAAGGTGTTCCGGAGCAATTTTATTAGCAACCTCAAAGGCTTCTTCTATAGAATCCACTAGAAATATATATCCGTGTCTCATAATAGATGCTTCTGCTACTTCTCTTCGTGAGAATTCCTCTAACTGCGTTTGGACTTCTTTTTTAACCTTCTCTGCTAGATGTTTACATGGTGTGATAAGTATACAAGAAGCATCTGGATCATGCTCTGCTTGCGAAAGGAGGTCAGCAGCTATAAAAGACGGAGAACCAGATTCATCTGCTATTATTGCGATCTCGCTAGGCCCTGCTATCATATCTATTCCAACTCGACCAAAGACTGCTCGCTTTGCAAGGGCTACAAAGATATTTCCTGGGCCAACTATCTTATCCACTTGAGGGATACTTTCAGTGCCATAAGCTAGAGCAGCAATAGCCTGCGCCCCTCCTATCTTATAGATCCTCTTAATCCCTGTTTCAGAGGCAGCAACTAGAGAATAGGGATTAATCTTTCCTTCTCGAGAGGGAGGTGTAACCATAATAACTTCTTTTACCCCTGCAACCTTAGCAGGTATAACATTCATTAGTACTGAAGACGGATAGGCTGCCCTACCTCCAGGCACATAAAGCCCAACGCGTTCTATAGGCGCGACTTTTTGCCCGAGTATGACCCCGTCATCATCTGTAATGAACCATGATTTCTGAATCTGATTTCTATGATATGTTTCTATATTAACTTGAGCCTTTTTCAAGGCTTTTAGGAAATCATCATCAACCTCTTTATACGCAGCCTGGATTTCATCTTCTGATACCAAAAGTTCACAGGAGTTTAGCTTTACCCTATCAATGAGTTCTGTATATCTCAACAAGGCAAGGTTTCCTTCTTTTTGTATATCCTTTAAGATTCTCTCTACTGCATTTTGAGGAGTTAGGACTTCTCCAAATATCTCGCAACTTCTTTGAGCTGCTTCAGGCGAAGGTTCGTATTCCTCTGCCTCCTGGTGTCTATCAATAACCCTACGGAATTCTTCTTTTTCTTCATGTACTCTTATTATCTTCAACCTTTAACATCCCCCTATTCAAAGATCCCTTTCAATGCCAGCTATATCATGATGTTCAGGGAGAAACCTTCCCGTATTCGTTATAAGCTAATTATACCACACCCTCGTCATTTCTGCCAGATCAAATTTAATGTTCATCTCTATCCAAGAAGATCCGTATAGACAGATTAAAATGAAAGTGTTAAAATATTCGTGGGAGTGTAAATCATATTCTTGGAGGGAATCCCATGGATATCGTAGAGGTATTCAAAGAAGCAACATCAGGGAGTATATACTCAGTCTTTCAAATGGCTATTATAGTCATACCAATTATGATAATAATGCAAATCGCAGAAGAATTAGATATTCTCGCAATAGTCTCTAAATTTCTTGGTCCGATGGTAACTCCTTTAGGTGTAAGTAAAGAAGGAGCCCTCCCCTTTTTAGTAGGTCTTTTCTTTGGAATTACCTATGGCGCTGGAGTTATAATACCCGCTAGTAAAGACGGCAAACTCACTAAAAAAGAAATCCTACTTATCACTATATTTCTCTCTGTGTGTCACGCCCTTGTGGAGGATACAATGATATTTGTCGTCTTAGGGGCTAATGGTATTATACTAGTTCTAGGACGGCTAGCAATAGGTATAGTTATAACTTTATTCGCAAATAAGATCTTGCCAGAAGATAAAAGTTATACAAAGGTCCTACCAATCGACTAATGTCCAATCGGCTTCTAGCGGTTCATGTATGCTCATATGTCCAGCTAGAGATTCAATACATTTACCATCTAAGAGAAGTTGAACCCTGTGAATTTCAGGGAACTGAGCAAGTGTATTGATAATAGAAAATATAGTAATAGCCTCTCCCCTCGCCCCTACATTCAAATGTCCAATTACATCACCCAGATCCACATACGCGATATCTCCTCTTAATTCGATCTTTATAATCTTAGCGTTTGAAGGAAGTGTAGATAATAACGTTTCATTGGAGGGACCTTTTATTAGCTCTGTGAGGATGTTTTCGTAAAAAGAGCCCCGTCGAGATATACGACGTTTTTCTGGTGATAAGAAAAAATCAGTAGGAGTTTGTTTTAGGAAGAAGAGACTAACCTCTTCAGATGCCACCTCATCCATGAGCATCTCCAATGAGGCTACCCTCTCCTCCATAACCTTTAATTGCTCATTTAATGTAATGCATACCCATACTGTTCCAATAAGCGCAAGGAAGATACATAGCCTTAAAAAAACAGGAACTAAAGATGATCTATTCATTTTCTGTCTCAAAAGTCCACGCATCCATACCACCTGCCAAATATTCTAGAAACTCAAATCCTCCCTTCTCGAGGACCTTTGCTATCTTTCTGGACCTTTTACCGTTGGAACAGACTAAAACTATTTCTCGTTCCCGTTGAAGCTTCTCCGCCCAATTTGGTAAATCCTCAGGCGCCATGCTTTGTGCGCCAGGGATATGCGCTTTTTTATATGATTTTGGATCTCTAAGGTCAATAATAATTGGTACCCTATCTTCCAATATTTTTTTTTGCAAAAATTCAGGTTCGATTTCTTCAACCTTAGATTGAAGGTCTTGATCTGTCCTAACCAGAGCAACTGAGAGAACAATTACTATTGCAAAGATTATGAAGAGAGGTAGAAACGGCATATCTTATCATCACCCTTACTTTAATTTTAAGTCCCAAACCTCTTTACTCAAATGCTTTTATCTATCTTCGACAAAGAACAAAAAACTCCTGCAAATTCTGAAAACTTTCGTCTCAATAAAGTAGTCTTAGGGTATGCCAATTAATGCTCAGCTTCTATCAAATAGGGCTCTATATGAATGGTCGTCTCAAAGCCCAGTCTTTCAGCGATAAAATCTTGAGCTTTTGAGGCGATATCATGAGCTTCAGTAACATCAATTTTACTATCTACCAATATATGAAGGGAAACAAATTTTTTTCCATATCCATAATCATGTACTTTTATCTTATGAACATCTTCCACCCCATCAACATTCATAACCTCACTTCGAATATTCTTGAGCATCTCAGGGTTAGGTTTTTCCCCTAGTAAAGAACTTACAGAATCCCTAGCAAGTTCAAATCCAGTATATATTATTAAAAGTGAAACACCTATACCAAAGAGTGAATCCACCCAATAATACCCATAAGAAGATAAAAAGATAGCTAATGCTACTAAGACACTTGCAATAGCGTCGCTTCTATGATGCCATGCGTCAGCAATGAGAGCACTAGAGTTAGCCCTTTTCCCAAGACAGATAGAAAATCTAGCCATCCATTCTTTTACAATGCCACTTAATAACATTAATATACCTACAAAGACACTCCCTTTGACTACGACTGGATTAATAAGCCGTTCTACTGATGTTTGTGCAAAGGTTAGACCAGCAAGCATAAGCAAAATGGAGATTATCAACGTGGCTGTAGTTTCCGCTCGCGCATGTCCGAATGGATGTTTGTCATCTGGAGGAATCTGAGCTATTCGAAACCCAATTAGGACTACCACAGACGTTACTATATCTGAGGCAGTATGGACTGCATCTGCTAAAAGTGAAATACTCCCTAGAGAGAAGCCGAACCCAAACTTAAGTATGCTTAAGATGATGTTCCCGTATATGCTGGTCCACGCCTCTAAAGAACCTAAAGCAGCTCTATGTTCATGTGTATCTTCCCTTTCTTGCTTGACAAATTTATTTATAAGAAATTCAGTTAGACTAAACATACATGTCAACTCCTTTCTATTTTTAGCACATGAAGCTACCCATTGACCCTAATATTAGGGTAAAAAAACACCTGTGAGACCTATGTAACCCAACGGTCTCGCAGGTGTTTTAACTATCCTGCTTGCCAGCCCCATGAATCTATATAAGATTCATCGCCTGCTCCGAAGGAATGTAATAAACAATTCTTGCTATATATTATATCCCGAAACGACTAAAATGTCCACACTTATTGAGCATAAAAATTACGGAATAAATTACAAGAAGGATTTTTAAAGCTAATAGCTAATTATATACTTACAACCCACTCATTATGTAAACTTTCAGTAAAGTACTTTCATGGGAAAGGAGTGTTGAATGACATTGATCAAGAAAAGAAAGGTAATTATAGTTTTTATCCTTTTGACGCTAATGGTAGTAATCCTAAGCCAGATATCCCACGCATCATTCACATATACAGTACAGTCTGGGGATACTCTATGGAAACTATCCCAAAGATTTGGTGTCTCAATTGCATCCATAAAGAGCGCAAATAATTACTGGTCAGATATGATAAGGCCCGGACAACGTCTGGTAATCCCAACAAGCTCTGGAAATACTGAAGGGCAAAAAATCCACACAGTACAGTCTGGGGACACTCTTTGGAAGTTATCTCAAAGGTATGGCGTTTCGATTACAGCCATAAAGAGTGCGAATAATTACTGGTCAGATGTGATAAGACTCGGACAACGTCTGATAATTCCAACTGGTTCAGTCGATACTGGAACAAGCCAGCCACCTTCTAATAATGGAGGCCAAGGAGGCTACACAGCGCAGGATAAAAATCTTCTTTCTCGTTTAATTTCCGCTGAGTCACGCGGTGAGCCCTTTGAAGGACAAGTAGCAGTTGGAGGAGTAGTTCTTAATAGAGTTAAGAGCTCTCAATTTCCCAATACCATACCAGGCGTTATATATCAACCGTATCAATTCTCACCTGTACTTGATGGTAGCATAAACAAACCCGCGACTTCCAGTGCTATAAGGGCAATGGAAGCAGCTCTTACTGGATGGGATCCATCCTATGGTTCCTTATTCTTCTATAATCCTACTAAAGTACGCGCGGGTAATTACGTATGGTCACGACCAATCGTTCGAAAGATTGGGAATCATGTATTTGCCAAATAAAGTATCTTTAGAATCAACGTAAGTAGGGAGTTCATAGCATCTTAAAATGAACTCCCTACCCATTTACACAAAGTAAAGTATACGGCTTTGCGGAAATATTTCTTTTATTCGCTCTGTGAAAAAATCTTTAAGCTCTAACATTACCTTATCATCATATATATATTTACCATATCCGAATTGACCATATTTAAATCGCCTTGTCTTTTCATCTAGCGGAACCTCAGTTTCCGGGTAGACTTCTTCAATGATTTTTTTAGCTCGTGTAGTAAAACGATGAGTTATTAGTTCAAATGTTATATTATCTGAGGGCAAGTAATCCTTTAAAGTCTGTAATAGTTCTTCATATTCTTCACGCCATCCCTCAAAGGCAAATATAGGGCCGATGAGAAATCCCAACGGGTATTCAGCTCCCATTACCTTTGAAGCAGCCTGTAACCTTAGGTGGAGCTTAGGCGCTCCTCTTTCAAATCGCTCAATCACTGATTCGCAATTAATGCTAAACCTTACTTGGGTCCTCTTTCTATGTTCTATATCCAAGAGCCCTCCAATATCAGTATATTTCGTTACAAATCTAAATCTAGCGTTATTAAAATTAGAGAAGAATTCAACGGTCTTCTTGAGCGAACCAGTCCAACTCTCTACAGCTACAGGATCTGATGTAGCAGCACCTTCAAATATTGTTTCTTCGGGTTCACGTTGCCATATATATTCTTCTGCCTTTGATAAAATATCATTTGTGTTTACATATACTTTAATATATGGTCGTCTACCTAGGTTAGTGTTGAGATAGCAGTACTCGCAGAGTCCCGGACATCCAGAGACCAATGGTAGTTGGTAATGAGCAGATGGTTTGCAAGTCTGGAATTCACGTCTCTGCCAAATAGAAATGGCAAGCACCCGTTTATTAAATAAAAATTCTTCTCTAAATGTTTCTTTAAAAGATGCAGGGATTCTCTTATGGTAAATTAATACCTCAATATTTTTAGCTTTAAACTCTTGCATGAGTTCTATAGCTAGTTGGTAATCTAAAGCCTGTTTCTGAATTAGCACTAACTTTGGGATAAAAGAAAGCATCTATATCACCTCGTCCTTAGTTTATCCCAAAGCGAGATAGAGAATATTATCTCGAGACAAATTTTACGACTAAAATTATAGTAAATAACCACATGAACACTATAATAATTGCGCCTATCCAACTAACTGGCTTTTCTATAGTGTCTCTTGCTCTTTCCTGTGCTTCTTCAAAGACTATCTTTGGTATCATTTTAATCGCAATTGTAATACCTATTGGTATAAGTAATAGATCATCTATATATCCTAATATTGGTATGAAATCCGGGATTAGATCAATTGGGCTAAAAGCGTAAGCAACTATACACGCAATGAATACTTTGGCGTACCAAGGTACCCGTGGATCCTTATACGCAAAATAAATGGTATAAACCTCTCTTTTTAATTTCTGAACGCGATATTTGAATTGGTCTATAAGACTCGTCAAGAAGGATGCCCCCTACACATAGAAATTAAAAAAGAGGCTATCCATTAAGGGACAACCTCTTTATCGGGTACATTTTTAAATGACTAGATATCCCATTGCTTGTAAAACGAATTTTAAGACAAAGGCTCCTGCTAAAACGTATGTAAGCCAATGAACCTCTTTTGCCTTTCCAGTAAAGAGCCCTATTATAGAGTAGGAAATAAAACCGAATGCAATCCCATTTGCTATACTACTAGTAAAAGGCATAGCAACTATCGTCAAGAAGGCTGGTATGGAAAGGGAAAAATCGGACCAGTCTATCTTAGTAACGCTTGACATCATCATAGACCCTACTATTATCAAGGCTGGTGCTGTAGCTGCCCCTGGGATCATCCCAACTACTGGCCCAAAGAGAAGCGCAATAACGAAGAGGATGCTTACTACTACTGCTGTAAGCCCAGTCCTTCCTCCTGCTGCAACTCCTGCGGCGCTTTCAATGTAACTCGTCACTGTAGGGGTACCAAAGACAGCCCCTACCATAGTTCCAACAGAGTCAGAAATAAGGGCTTCGTTAACCCTCTCTAATTTTCCGTCTTTTAAGAAGTTACCTTGCCCAGATACACCAATAAGGGTACCTATTGTATCGAACATATCAACCATTAAGAAAACAAAGATCACACTAAATAATCCAAGTCCCATTGCATCTACTATATTTAACTTTCCAAGGACAAGAGACCAATCAGCAAAGGATGGTAGCTCCATGATCTTTCCAGTCCATTGTGTTAGACCGAAAAATGGAAACCCACCAATAAGGGCAGTTAACAGTATACCCACTAATATAGCTCCTCGGAACTTTAATGCCAACAAGACGGATGTTAACAGGAGACCTATCCCAGCCAGTAGTGTAGATTTGTCTCCAAATGAACCTAGTGTTAACAGAGCATCACTACCAGAGCCTATGATCTCTACTATACCAGCATTCTTCATCCCTATAATAGCTATAAAGAGTCCAATACCCGCAGGTATAGCATCCTTCATACACTGTGGAACAGCATCAATTATCATTTCCCTAAATTTAACAAGGGATAATATAAAGAAGACCACGCCAGAAATAAAGACCGCGCCTAATGCTGTCTCCCACGTTATATTAGGATTCATCGTAACTACCATAGCGAAGTATGCGTTTAATCCCATACCTGGGGCCAATGCAAAGGGATAGTTTGCAAGCAATCCCATCATCATGGTAGCAAAAGCTGCTGAGAGGCATGTGGCTATCATGACTGAAGGTATCGGCATACCAGTATCCGCAACTACCAGAGGATTAACTATAATTATGTATGACATAGTGAGAAAAGTAGTTATTCCTGCTATTATCTCTGTGCGGACATTTGTTCCATTGGCGCTTAATTTAAAAAATTTTTCAAAAAACCCTCCTTCATTCCCTGCTTCATCTTTTAGACTTTTAACATCTTCAGACATACTTATTCCATCCTTTCTCTTATGATTTACAAAGTTCTACTAAATTCTTGAAGATTACTTTACCATCAGTAGAACCGTGGCTCTGAAGTATAGCTCGTTCTGGATGTGGCATCATACCAAGAATTCTACCAGTAGAATTTATAACTCCTGCGATACCTCTAGGTGAGGCCGCTGGATTATGAGGATAAACCTCACTGGGGTTTCCCTTTTCATCTACATAATAGAAGGCTGCACGTAAAGGTTTATTATTTGAATATACCCTCCCATCTGCATATGCTATAGGAAGTCTAAGGATCTTTCCGGAAAGGCCCCTAGAAAAAGGGCTTTCTTCTCCTACGATAAGTCTAGTCCAACGACTCTCAAATCTAGCTGATTTGTTCTGTATAATGGCAGCCGTCCCTTCCCCAACCTTTGTAAAAGGAAGTATTCCTGCTTCCATTAGAACTTGGTTACCATTAGAAATCCCAAGTATGGGTTTACCTCTCTCTATAAAGAATTCTATATCCTCTTTTAATTTAGCAATAATATGAATGGCAAAGATACGATCTGGTGCGATGTGATTCCCCCATGCAGCCCCGCCTGGTATTACCATGCCTGAATAATCACAAAGTTTTCTTTCACCATCTAGTAAGGCTTGTACAGATATTATCTCTGCCTCTCCACCTGAATATTCTATAGCAAATTTAGTTTCTTCATGACAGTTAGTTCCTGGTCCGTATAAGACAGCGATCTTAGAAGTTGCCATCATTCCACCACCTTCTTGAATGTACTTTCCCAAGCCTCTATAAGATCATCCATATTCAGACGTACAAATTCTCTATCCTTATACAGTTCTATGTCTTCTCCCTCTACAGTCATACCAAGCTTAAACCATGGTAGATCATTAAAAAGTTCCTCCAAGTCAGCTGCGGCATCTATTTCTAAAAGGATAGAACCAATAGCTTCACTAAAGAGCAATCCATCTATGCTACCAAAAAAACCACATCTTATGGCTTCTTCCCTCTCAGTAAGATCCAATTTTGCTCCTACTTGTCCTCCGTAGCACATCTCAAATATCCGTCTTAATGTACCGCCTTCACCAATTATAGAAGCAGCCTTTATTGGATTATCAGGTCTATTATAAAGTTCATAGAGTCTTTTCCATATAGCCTGAAGTTCCTCAATGTAGGGTTCACTTAGTTCAGGTAACAAATCTCCACGTTCGTCATGGCAATCTAGATACACAGAACCCCCGAGTCTTTCAGGGTCTATCCTCCCTAAGAATATAATTGAATTGCCTCTTCCTTTAAATTCTTTTGTGACAACCTTTCTTACATCTGGTATCCTACATAGAGTCTCTACTGCAAAGGTATACGGAACGTTTATAACATCTCCGTCTTTAGAGGTGAAAGTTCCAGAACTTGAATCTTTTCCTGAGATAAATGGCATTCCCAACTTAATAGAAAGCTCAGATATTGCTTTCACCATTTGAGTTAATTCCCATCCAACTTCTGGAGTAGCCTTAGGTGTATAGAAGTTATCACAAAGAGCAATTGCTCCAGGATCTGCCCCTGCTGCAATAGCCTTTGATACAGCTTCAATAATCATTAACCTACAAAGCCCTTCTGGGGATATGTCTCCATAGAATGGGTTATACGCCAAAGTTGTCATAACTCCATATTCTTTACCAAGAAGTGGAGCAGATAAAAATATGTCTGTAGGCATTTTCCCTGTAACTCCGCTATAAGGACCAATAACAGTTTTTCCTTGAACAGTAGAGTCGAATTGGAAACCTGAATGGGATTGATCGCAACAATTATAATGCGAAAGAATTCTCTTGAATTCTTCTTCTACACCTTGTAAAGAATCTAGAGATGGAACCGAAGAGGCCTTTAACTCTCGCACTTTCTCTTCTATAACCATAGGCTCTATTGGACAAGCCTCCCATAGGAAGTCCATATCTATATCTACTACCTTCTCGCCTCTCCAGAAGGCTTCAAAACGCTTAGTTCCAGTAAACTCACCTATAATAGTTGTTTCTATATGATAATCTTTTAATAGGCTTAAAGCAGCGTCTATATTCTCAGGTGGCAATGCTATTAACATTCGTTCCTGAGATTCAGAGAGGAGTATCTCCCAGGCACTGAGGCTATTATCTTTTAGTTTTACTTCATCTAGATTTAGACGAACTCCAGTGTCCTCCCCCATTTCTCCTGTAGCGGAAGAGATCCCACCTGCCCCAAGATCAGTAATAGAACGTATATATCCACGATCTCTTAATACAGGAACTGCTTCCATGATCTTTCGTTCTGTAATAGGATGCCCTATTTGTACAGCTGCTGATTCTCTTTTTACCGAATGTCCGCTCATACCTGCAGAACTAGCAGTGGCTCCGTGTAAACCATCACGTCCAGTACGCCCACCAATAAGCAGAACCAAATCCCCAGGGTGTGGCGAGTCCTTTAAAGCATATTTCTTTGGTATTATTCCAATTGAATGACCTAAAGCTAAGCATTTAGGATACCCAGGGTGTGCCTTATATGCCACTTGCATCATGGGAATTCCCATTGCATTACAATAATATGCTGTGGCACGTATAGATTCTCTTACTATATAAGCGGGGTGAAGTGCTCCTGTAGGTATATCTGATTCTGGGATAAAAGGATCCATGGTACCCATTATGGTGCTACCACCTATAGGATATCCGCCTTTACCAAACCCCATTGTATCTCGAATAACCCCTCCGTGCTTAGTAGCCACACCTCCGAAGGGAGATATTGAACTAGGGAAGTTATGTGTCTCCCCTTTTATAGTTATTACCCAATCATCAAAGAACTCTATACCTCCAGCGTTATCCGCAAAAATAGAGATCACTAGAGGATGGTTTATCTTTTCTGTGGCGCTTCTTAGCATCTTAAGGAGCCCTAGGCTCTTCCACGTAGTATGGTAACAATGATCGCTCCATGATTGAACAAATATTTCTATCTCTGCATCAGTAAAGGGTCTGTTGCGTTTCTCTTCGTAATCTTGCATAGCCTTTAGTTGAGGTAACGGTGCATACCATGAATTTTCTTTAGAAAGTTTCTCTAACCCGTCATCATCAAGATCTTTAAGGGATATATATCTAACTTTGTCAGGCTCTCCCGAGGGTCTTAGAGAATCCCAGATCATATCAGGTTCTACTATCATCTGTACTATAGGATCAAAGAGTTCCCGCTCAACTATTTTTTGTGCTTCTTCTCTATCAATCCCATTGAATTGATAACGTAGGATTAACTTGACCCATTCTAGACTTTTAACACCAAGGGCTTCAGCTCCTTCAAGAATTGAATCTGTTTCTGGATCAATTATAGCTTTTTGATAGCCGATCTCAATGATCTCTCCTTCAGCTGGTTCAAGGGTACTTTCAAAAGAATATGTCTCATAGACAGGGTTTACAAAGAGAGGTATAAGCTTTTGAACTTCGTCTTTGCTATCAAGACCCTCCAGATAAAAGACTCGTTCAATTACAATATCAGTTAATCCTGAATAGCCCTGCTTTCGAAATCGATTCAGAAGCCTTCTAGCCTCAGGATCATCTTTTCTACACACATATAATGTGGTTATAGCCATGGTCTTTCCTCCATTTATAGTATAGCTTGTCTTAAAATAACGAGGTTTTTAACGATAAAAATACCCCACAAGAGAATATTATCACAAACTATCCCAACCTGCAACAGTATAGGTAAAAAAATAGTTAAATATGATGACATAATCATCTCAATTGGCTTAATATGTTCATTACTTCTTCATGTTTTGGCATAGCTGATTGGGCTCCTAATTTAGTAACAGCCAGCGCACCTGCTGCACATGCATATTGTGTTGAAACGGGTATGCCCATTCCTTTAAGCATTGCAGTAACGAAGGCGCCTACGAAAGTATCGCCAGCTCCAGTAGTATCAGTTACTTTAACTTCAGGGGCTTTTTGGTGTCCTTGAATTATAGAACCTTTTGAGTCCTTATATAGAAAGACTGCTCCTTCAGCTCCCATAGTAACGATTATAGTATGTGCACCTTTTTTATTAAGAGAATGCGCTGCTAAGAATGCATCTTGTATATTTAAAACTTCAACATCACTTAAGAGACTTGCTTCTGTTTCATTAACTATCAATACATCAATTAGCTTAAGAAATTCATCAGGGAGCTCCATAGCTGGAGCAGCATTTACTATTACCTGGACTCCTAATTCCGAAGCAAGTTTTGCACTTTTGAATACTGTATCAAATGGGATCTCAAGCTGAAGTATGACTGCTGAGGACTTAGCTATGATATCACCTACATCTTCTATAGAAACACGACCATTAGCACCAGGTGAAATTATAATACTGTTCTCTCCACTATTGTCTATAGTAATAAATGCTGCACCAGTAGGTGCTAAATCATCACGGATTACATAAGATGTATCAATCCCACGCTCCTCTAAATTCTCCAATAGAACGTTTCCAAAGGCATCATTTCCTACCCTGCTTATCATGGTTACTTTCCCACCTAGTGTTGCTGCTGCTATAGCTTGGTTAGCTCCTTTGCCTCCAGGAAGAGAAAGATAATCACTACCCTTAATAGTCTCACCTGCTCTTGGTCTACGCTCTACCTTCACAACTATATCCATATTTAAGCTTCCAACTACACATATATTATCGCTCATTGTAAATCTCCTTTAAAGTAAGACCATTATTTTGAAGACACTTTAATTATATGGTATTGTACAAGAGAACGCAAGTCATATAGGAGCTTATTCATTAGATCTTTAGAGATTACTCTGAACCCCTTGGATTAATATAGAAGTAGGTTCACTATTACTTCTATATCGTCACCAATTAATATTTTTGATGCTTCTATAGTCTATTCAAGAGCATAATTACCTGTATACATATACCCAGTCTTAAGCCTATCAGATGCATCATAAGACTGTTAGCATCGTATTCCCTTATAATGCTCTTCAGGAGGACTATATCTACTCAAAAAAGTACCTTATATAAAATTATTTTCTGCATAAGGAGGAACTTTGCTATCCTATGTCGAATAATAGATGATGAACAACTAAAGAAGGTATCCGCTGGGGGAGCTTTCAGCTGAGAGTGGCGTATTAATTGTCGCCTGACCCTTGGAACCTGTTGGATAATACCAGCGCAGGGAAGCGGTTCAGTATATCTAAAGACCGAACCGTATTATGTGTTCGGTCTTCTCGTTTCACCTGCAGAATTTTATAAGAAAGGTGATATTAACGTGAAAAAATTAAGTACCAAAGTTCTTGTGGAGATATCAATCTCCGTCGCATTATCTCTAACCTTAGGCATGATACGGCTCTTTAGGATGCCTCAAGGAGGGTCTGTATCTCTGGAGATCCTACCTATACTCATCATGGCGCTCAGACATGGGGGAAGAATTGGTGTATTAACCGGGACCTTAGTTGGATTATTACAACTACTAATAGATCCTTATATAATTCATCCTGCTCAAGTCATTATGGACTATCCCCTCCCCTTTGCCATGATAGGACTTGCAGGATATTTACGAAAAATTCCAATACACGGAATATTTGTTGGAATATTTGGAAGGTTCGTAGTTCATGTGCTTTCAGGTGTTATCTTCTTTGCTTCCTATGTACCAGAAAACATGAATCCATGGATATACTCTATAAGCTATAATGCTTCTTACCTAATTCCAGAATGGATACTTGTAACTTTAGTAATCTGGCTCTTGATACAAAAAGGAGGCAATATAATTGGAAGTAGAGACGACTCATAGGAGCATAATTTTCTCTGGCGGTACCTTCAACGGAAATGAACTTCCTATAGAGTTTCGACGAGATGACCTTATAATCTGTGCTGATAGCGGATGTGACAATCTCTTGAAGTTAGGGATAAAGCCTCACGTCCTAGTAGGCGATCTAGACTCAATCAGTCCAGAATCTCTTGAGTTTATAACTGACCAAGGCATAAAAATCATTGAGCATCCTGTGGAGAAAGACAAGACAGATACACATTTAGCATTAGAGTTAGCTATAACTGCTGGAGTCAAAGAGATAATTATTCTCGGAGCTTTAGGTGGACGCATAGATCATATGTGGGCAAATATAGGTCTTCTATGGCTAGCCCATAAGAAAAAGGTAAATGCAAAGATAATAGATGAGGAAAACGAGATCTTTATAATCTCTGAACATACTATTATAACGGGGGAAGAAGGAGAGATCTTCTCCCTCTTCCCTATTGGTAAAGTAGCAAGAGGCGTAAATATCAAAGGAGCAAAGTATCCTCTTACTCAGTGGACGTTACGCTATGGAGAGACAATATGCGCAAGTAATGAATTTCTCAGTAGCCTAGTGGAGATAGATATCAAAGAAGGCGCTGTTATTTTCATAAAGAATCGTAACAAATAATTCATGGGTATCTAACTTTATTGCGAAGGAATACCATATCCCCCATTTTTGTACCAGGTATAGTCTCTGCTAAAAACGGACATTTAATCTTTAGAATGAAAAAAGTCTTCTCTCCTGCTTCCTTAGTCCCTTCTAAAGATTCATAATTAGCTTGTCCTTTTGCTATTACTACATCAGAATCATCTAAAGCTTTTAAGAATTCTTCAGAGCATTGGCTTACTATGGTACCCATAAATCCATTTCCATTAGTTATAACCTTAGCTACCTTATCCATACCTACTTCAATGGCATCTTCCATGGTGGCATCATTTAAAATGGGCTCTTCTTTAACTGCAAAGGTTACCATAAGACCTGTCTTATTAAGTTCTTCTATTAAAAGCTTATCAAAGACGATCTCACCAGTATTATCGCCTATATACAGTAAGGTCTTCCCTGGACCCATAAGTTTTTCAAAATCTTCGAAATCCCATACTGCAAAGTCTGAGGAAAAAGTTTCTTCAAGAGTACCTTCTAAATCATATGACTCTATAATCCCAAGATCAACTATATTACCAGCCACAGCAGCTCTTATTGCAGTAAAGAGAGGAGTTTCAGAGCTATCTATTCTTTCTCTTACACTACCTATAAGTTGCATTGCTATTTTATTTGCTTCCTTTTTAGCTTCGAGAAAAGGATCTGGAATATCTAATACCTTACTTACATGTTGAAGAACGTAAGTGGAAACCTCTGCCGGAGAAGCAAATACATCTAAATTAGGTATCACCTTCATAAGTTCAAATAAGACTTGTACCTGTTCTTTCTCATCTTGTATCCCTGCTTTATTAATAGCTGAAAGTGCTTGTTTAAAGTAACAGGGTATACATTCAACCCTTGCCCGCATCTAAGGACCTCCTGATCTCTATTATTAAAAGTACCAGCTCCATTATAGGATAGAATGGTAGATAATGCAAGTTGTAAAGTCATCTATCCCCGCTCGTGTCCATATCTTAATCTATCAAGATCGATAATTTTTACTGTAGCCATATGAAAATCAATGATGCCTTCATCACGCATCCGGCCCATTTCTCTTGATAGAGATGGCCGCGATACATTTAGAAATTCAGCTAACTCTCTTCGGTTCATAGGAAGCTCAAAAATAGTGTTTCTATTATTTATATATTGTTCAAGTAAAAAAGCACTAATCTTTTCACGTATACTGATTATAGTTAAATACTCTACCTTCCTATTGAGCATTAAAGCTTTCTCAGATATAATCTTAAGCATATTTTCAATAATCATTTTATGGCACGAGCATACCTTCTCACAGCCACCCAAAATTTTATTTCTCCTTAAGAAAAGCACTTTACAGGCTTCCTGAGCCTGAACAGTTGAAGGCCAAATTGATTGACTTGAAAAAACCAGAATTTCGCCAAACATATCTCCGGGTTTGAGTATAGTCATCATAATTCGGTTTCCAGAGATATTTTCTTTGTTAACGCTTACTTGGCCCTGCAGTACTATACCTATACTATCAAACTTATCACCTGATACTATAATATAGTCGTTCCTTTTATACATACGGATCTTTGGCTTTAAACAATAAAGTAATGAGGCAAGATCATCTTCGGTAATTCCTTGAAATAACCGACAATTTACAAGTTCCTTATCGACTATTTTAAACAAAATTTATCACCTCCTGCAGATCCGTAACCACAGATACCGATCTTTGTTCTCCATTATAATATAATAAACTTGTAAAAACAAGAAGAGAAAGGATGGTGAATTATATGGCAAAAACACTGAGGCGGATTTCACAAGCTCTATTCCTTCTATTATTCACTTTGCTTGTCTTCAAGGGAAAGATTCAGGTTTGGATGGGTATCTTTCTCGCTAGTCTAACTCTAACCCTGTTTTTAGGACGCTTTTACTGTGGATGGCTCTGCCCAATAAATAAAGTAATGAATTTAATTACAAAGATAAAGAAGAAATTCCGTATTAAAAGTCTATCAGTACCTGAATCTATAAAAAATCCCATATACCGGTACATTATACTTGCGGGCTTTATCTTTACCTTTGTTTTTGTGATGGTAAGTGGTAAGAAGCTTCCGGTTCTACCTGGACTATTAACTACTGGCATTCTTTTAACACTTTTCTTTCCAGAAAGCTTGTGGCATAGGTACCTTTGTCCATATGGCACAATCCTACATATAGTAGGAAAGTTTTCAAAGCGCTCTTATAGCATAATTGATGAATTATGTATTTCATGTGGGATATGCTATAGAGTATGTCCATCAGAAGCTGTAGAAAAAAATAAGGGGAACTACATGATTACTAGGTGGGAATGCCTCCTTTGCGGAAAATGTGCTGGAAAATGCCCTAAAAAGGCCATTAAGTATCAATAACATATTGAAAGAGGGGTATCTAAAATGATCGAAGACAAATTTTTATTCCAAAGTGTAAAGAGTAAGGTCATAGAAAGAATTATTGATGATGAGAACCTGAATATAAATCATATGGTTCTACCAAAGGGTGATTCCTTGCCTGAGCACTATTCCAACTCCAATGTCTATATGATTGTTACCAGTGGTAATATTATTCTCAGACTAGATGAGCAGGAAGAACATATATATCCTTCTGGCAGCATTCTAAAGATCCCTTATAAGACAAAGATGAACATATACAACGGACATGATGAGATACTAGAATTCTTTGTTGTAAAAGCCCCAAGTCCAAAATTTTATAATGCTAAATAGTAACAATTCAGGAGGTGGTAACTGTTAAAGGACATGTTGATAAAGAAACTTGCATTAGCTGTGGCCTTTGCCCAGATATATGTCCAGAGATCTTTAGTATGGATGATGATGGGAAAGCAATAGCTCTTGATAATGAAATACCAGATGAGCTAGTTGAGTCTGCAAAGGAAGCAGAAGAGCTATGTCCGGTAGAGGCTATAACAGTAGAATGATTTAGAGGGCTGCTCCGAGCAGCCCTCTTTAATTATGAATCAGGCTCTCTAATAGTTTTAAAATCCACCCATGTACGCATTTGAAAATATAGGAATCCTGTAGCTAATAAGACTAAAGAACCCATAACTAAAAAAGTATGCTTTATTCCTATAGCGCTCCCTAAAAGTCCAGAAATAGTCGGAGCCAATGCTCCTCCCATTAGGCTAGCTGATTGTTGCATACCATAAGCTCTCCCGCGGAATGATTTATCTACTCCAGTAGCAATAAGAGTTGCTGCACAAGGAGTTAAAGCTGCTAAGAAGAGACCAACAATAAAATAAATTATAACGAATTGCCATACTGTAGAAGAAAGGCTAAGCGCTGCTGTACTCATTGAAACACCAACCAATGCTATTAATATAACTTTAGGATATGAGATGCGCTCTCCCAGGGATGCCCAGCGATATGCAAAGAATACAAAAGCAAGTCCTGGCAAAGAAAATATGCTTCCACTTAGTATTTTAGATACAGAAGGATCCAGCATCTCCAGATAAAAGGTTAGAATAGGTTGAATCGACATTGATATAGTAGTTGCAAGCATAACTGTACCCATAACGCTTATAAGGACTGGCATCTTAATAGCTGCAATAAAATCCTGTGATAAGCTAGTCTTCTCTATTTGCTCTACCTTCTTCTCTTCTTTAACAAGAAAAAGTACTAAAAGGGTGGCTATTAAAACTACAAATCCAGAAACACGCATAGCCACTCGAAATCCCATAAAAGTAGATAATAAGCCTCCAAGAGCAGGACCAAGTATATTACCAGCAGCACCACCAGTTTGTGCTATAGCTACGTATCGTCCGGAGAATTCTTCAGGTGTATTAGTAGCTATTAAAGCTATAGCACCAGGCATAAATCCTGTAAGAGCGCCATTGAGAAAACGGAAAAATGCTACTTGCCAAGGGGATGTACTAAAACTCATTCCAAAACAAATAAAAGAAAGACAAAGACCTGCCCTGACTATCATCAATTTCCGTCCTGTCATATCTGAAATCTTTCCCCATAATGGTTGCATTATAATACCACCAACAAAATTCAAAGAAAAGATAATACCTACCCATCCCTCAATACCATCCTGTACATTGAGTTCCCTTAGAAATTGAGGTAAGAATGGTACTATTTGATTCCAACTACTTGCTGAAAGAAAATTGGTAAATGTTAATATATAAAGATTTCTTCGGTAATATTCCATAAGAACCCCTTCGATTTCGCCCTATTACAAGGGTTAATAGATATTAAACTACGTTTTAGTAATCAAGCTTATTTATTCAATCACTTTAACACCCTATGGTTTAATCAGTTTTTCCCTCTCCTTTCGCTTCATGTATATATTCGGATAAATATAATCAATTTACCTAAATCCGAATGCGTCCTATCTAAAGAATAGTATATCATATATGATTCTGCTATGCATTGAGGAATTTATTTATATTGTCAAAAAACAGTTCTATTCAATGCTACATTATTGCAAAAGCTGTAGTAGAACGATTTTACTCTTTTACAACTCTTGCAGATATAGAAAATTTATGATAAAATGGGAGTTGCCATAGACTTGTTTTATCCATTCTATATAGTTTCCCCGCTATATAATGACTAGTCTATGGCTTCCTTTATGCCTTTACTTAGAGCAATATAAGAGAATGTAATATTTAGGCCACGATGAAAAATGTCGTTGTGGGCAAGCAGTACGGATTATCTTTCCTTCCTCTTCAATAAGTGCAGGATCCTCACGTACATATAGAATGCTTTTATCATTTGAAGACTCTTCCACAGCTTCGATAGTAAAACCACTGGTTGTCTTATCATCATATTCAAGTATTAAGGTTTGCCCGGCCACTTCTCTTTTAACAACACCATCAACGATAAAACTGCCTCTTTCCTTTCCGTGTATCCGCGGAAAGGCTGATAGGATCTTTCCTCTTAAAACACCTTTACTTTGTAGAGAATCTTCACCTATGGTAAACTCTCTTACTCCAAAACCATGGATCTTCATGACCTTTCCATCATCCCTAAGGCGTGCTAATCCATATTTCCCTTTAAATCTTACCCCCTTACCTCCCGGTAGAATAAATTCATGAAGAGATGGCTGCGATGTAAGCGCTGTATCAACAATTAAAAGATCTTTCTGGTTACCGCGATCTATCTGTAAAGCTATAAAATTTAAATCTTTCTTTAGAACCTCTATTCCGTGTATGAAAGGTACACCTTGATATGGTTCTAATATAGAGGAAAAAAGCGTCCTTAATTGCTTTATACCTCTCTTTTCTTTACGAAGCAATACTACAGGACGATAATAATTATCTAAATACATATCATTTTCCTTAGCACGCCTAATAGAAAAGTCTTTACCTATTATTACTCCATCACTATTAGGAGAAGGAAAATGAACCCTTAGAGAAGGTGCAACATTTTTTTCATATCTAAAGTCTACATGGAAAGTTCCAGGAACTTTAAAGGCCTTTACATCTTCAATAAAACCGTAACATAAGCCTTTATCAAGAAGTCCTAGATCATGCTCACCTGTAGGCCTTACAAACTGATAATTAGATGGAAGTAGATTCTTACGAGTCCAAATAGGAGCTCCAAGATCATGAACTATATAGGAATCAAAGTCTGCATCTCCATGGAATATATAGTCCTCTACCTTTCCACCTGCCACATTGAAGATGTCTAATATATAAGGCTCTCCTGTTTCAGTACCCACTAAAATTAAATGTCTACGGTATTCCGAAGAATTAGGATAAGCTGATTTGCTGCACGCTGATACAACTTGGAAATCATCATGGTTCCCCCCAAAGGCTTTAAGGGATATACCTTTACACTTCGGATCAATACTTTGTTCCTTCCCATCTATGACCACTGTATTATGGGCTGCAGTTGAGAAAGTCCATACCCTATCTTTTGTATGTGTATACCCTATATCAGAGAGCATCTCTTTACCAAAGGCAAATAAGAGTAGATTAAGTTGATCTCTATGAGAATGGGACCAACCCCATGTAAATGATAGATGAGCTTGTATCTGAGAAGCATCCGTTCCAGACCCTAAGATAGCGTAACCCATAGATGGCAAAAGCTGAGGTGAAGAAGTATTTATAGATTCACCTTTAGTATGGTGCCATGTATCATTAACCGGGGCAAAGCGACCATTAGGCAAGCGCAGTTTCTTTATAGACTCGTCAGCAAAGTCTAAGAGCTCAAGAGAGTGAATATCATCCTTACTAGAAGGAATCATATTTAATGTCAGAAAAATATCTTTTAGCTCCACTGCAAAGTTCCTAAGCGCGTCAGTAGTTTGAAGATGATAAGAAGGGGTATTCTCCATCCAAAACCCATCATACTGAAATTTAGTATTTATGAAAGACTTAAAACGCCTCTCTACTTCCTCTACATACCCAGGCTTTTGTATGGCTTTAGCTACACGTAAAACTGAGGTCCAGAATATAGGGGACATATTTGTAAAGCTTTCTTTATTCCTCATAGTATGATTGACCATCTCTTCAAAGAGATCCTCTCTTATGAGTTTACCTACATCTAAGTTCATTTCTCTTGAAAGAACGTGGAATGCCATAGAGCTTTTTATAAGGTCATATGCTTTAATAAGTTTTAAATCTATACCTAGATAATCCCACCACGTCCATTTGCCTACACGCCATGATAGCCGTCCTGAGACATCAGAAGGGCCTTTATTATACGACCAGAATTCCTTTGGTATATATGGTAAATCAAAATGAAGGGCCCAACCTGGAAAGACCTGAGCAAAACCATATAAGATAAGTGCGCTCTTTCTTGCAAACCCTTCGTCACCTGTAAGATCATATAATTCTGCTAATTTAAGAGCTGCTTCAGTCATATAAATACGTTGTAGATCCCAGCGATATGCTTCAAAGTAATGGCGGTGTCCGTTTTTGTCTTCGTAGTACTTATAAAATATAGGCTCTCCCTTATTATCATAAACTTTAATAAATCCATTTTCAGGATATGAAGTACTTGGATATTCCTCGCCACATGCCTCACATACTAGTTTATCAGGATTCTTTATATCCCATACAAAAGGACTTCTTTCTTGAGCTCCAACGTGGCAATTAGCACAATTGACAAAGTATAGACCTGATGTGCGTGGGATTAGATTTAAAAGTTCATCATCGGATAATTCTAAGATAACACTAACTTCCTTCAAAGATTCATTTATTCTGCGTTCATTATACCTTGACTCTTCCATTAAATGCTCATTCCTCCATAAAAGTGGGTTCCCCTTTAAAAGGAAACCCACTTAACATTGATTTTTCTTCAGAGCAACCTTATTTATATTCAATTATTAACTTAGGCTGGCTTTCAGATGCTTTCGATGAATATAGGTAATAATATTGATTGTTTGCCTTCTCTTCATCTAACTTAAACATCCAACCGTAATTTGGGTACTTACCACTTAGGAAACCCTTTACATGTTCAGTAACATCTATCTCTTTATAACCCCAGCCAAACCCCGAAGTAAATTCAATTACTGTAGCAGTATCAATATCCTTACCCTCTCCCATAACGCCTGGGGTGTTCCATTCCAACATTTCATCATCGGTAGATTTTCTCATTAGCCAGTTAACTGTATTAGGATCCCAGTCAACTAAGAGCCTATATAGCTTAAGAGTAAGGATTGGATTCTCTGCTCTTGGCTGTACACTTCCTGATATAGCTAGTTTAGCACTAACTATCTCTATACCCTTCGGTACCTGAGAAAGATCAAACTTTATTAAACCTCTTCCCATAGAGGTTTCGTCCTTTGCCATGCTCCCTATGCGCAAGACATCTGCTTTTACAATATTATCAAAAGGACGAGCTTTTAGTATACTTGTATCTTGAACATTAGTTATCTCAAGGATTTTATTCTCCTCAGCAACCACACATAGTGATATAGTAAGAATAGTAAAGACTATAATCATAAAAAACCCAAGATTCCTTTTCACAATTAACACATCCTTTCTTTATTTAGCAAAACCCTACTATTTAATATCTGCTGTAGTATATACCCTCGACTCATACTTTTTAAATATATCTTTTAAGATCCCCCCTTCCACTTCTACAGTTCTCCCTTCTGATACTACATTTAATTTAACATCTCCTATCCCTGCTTCCGAGAGATCGAAAGTGAGTATTTTATTGGCCATATCAGTATTTGCAACAAAGAAGTATAGATCCTGACCAACCCTTCTTAATGAGAAGGCAACACCTTGAATGACAGGTTCTACTTTTATATGACACTCCATAGGCTCAGCTAATATAGCATCTTTAAGTTCTTCAAATTCAGCACTAATACTCGTTATTGCCGTCCATATCTCTGAATATTTCTGGCTTCTGTAGAAAGAGTAATAGACAAACCCTTTAGCACCACCAATAATGGCTTGTATTGTCATATTTCGCATCTCTAAAGGTGTTGGCGCTCGATTATTTCCTCTACCAAAGTCTGCATAACTAAATGCCTGTGGAGTAACCCAAACTGTCTGTCCATACCCCACCCTATTTTTAGCCGCTTCTACCAGATTAACAACTTTATCCATTGGTCTCATAGAACCTCCACCAATTATAAAGCCAGGATAAGGATCAGGCATAAGCACATCGCAATAATCAGCATAAACCCGCATACCTTCCTCAGTATCATTGAGCACTATAGCCACATGATAAGGATCTACTTCCTTTACTAAATTAAATATATCTCGTAAGCGCAAAGGAAAAGCTGGTCTATACTCTGGTTCATCTGTCAGATACCAACCTAGAAGTGCTGGGTGCTCTTTCCACTTATTTATAAAATCGCTTATGACTTTCTTCTCACTTCCTGAAAGAGGTAATGTCCACCTATCCATTATCTCTCTTGTGGGATATGAATAAAATATAACTTTTATCCCTAAAGACTCAGCTCTATCTAGATAAGCTTTAATGGAATCATTACTCCTAAAGCTATCAGCATAGCTGAGAACAACATTAACCCCCTGTTTTGAAACTAACGATAGATTCTCATATGGTACATCAAGCCATCCGTATGGTATAAATCTTTCTCCATCTACTAATAAAATGCCATTTTCATCGAGTCTAGACTCACCTTTATGATATGGTAATCTCTTTATACGCTTCTCTGTTGGGTATAAGATATCCCCATTATCGCTACGGAACCCACTTATAATTATTAGGTCACCTATACCCTCTTTGATATCTATAGAGACCACCTTATCAAGGTCTATATTCCTCTTATCCTGAATCACCTTTCCAGACGAGTCTTTTACTAATACAAATGGGCTACCATCTATCTCCCAATTCTCAGGCATATTAACTTCTAACTTTAAAACCAACTCTTCAATGGTATCTGTATGATAAATATTCTCTCTATAAGCTGGTTTTAATACTTTCAGCTGTATGGGACTATAATCAAGAGAAACCCCTATCTCATTTTCAAGGAAAACTTCATCACCATCAATACTCTCAACTACCGTTTTAAGCTGCGCTTCTTCTGTTACCTGGCTTACAGGAAATCTTAAAACAAACGGAAGCTCTTGATTATCACTTAAATATCTCTTCTTTTGACTGGTGCCTAATACTGTATCGCCATTTACAAGTTCTGATCGAAGGTTGAAGAAGAGATCTTTGCCTGTTAGATTCCTTAATTTAATAATATATTGATAAAATAATCTTCCATCTATAAGTTCTAAACCTTCTTCAAGGATTTGGAAGTTATAAAGATTCTCTGTATTTAAATCTTTTATCTTAGTAGTTATGAAGTAAGAAGAATCGTGAATATCATCCTCTTCTACATGCGCCAGTGAATACAATCCTTGGCTCCCATTGTTTATTATAAGGTTAACTTTCCACTCATCACTATCCGTAAGATCCAGTGAGTAAAAGGGGATCTGCGTGATGAGAGTAACTTTAGACTTTGATACTAAACGCGTTATTTTACTGTAACTAGACCACTCTTCATCTTTTACAAGTTGTTCTTTCACCTTACCAGCACCAGTATCATTGAAGAAGACATACTTAGCATCTTTTAGTTCCCCTGAAGACACTAACGTGAATTCATAAAAACCCAGAGCATAAGAGTTAACGTTTAAAAAGAATGATATATACTCAATAGAACTTTTCTCTACTGGTGACTGAAAGACAATATATAGATTGGTATTATCATGAAATAACGTAAACCTATAATTCTCTATAGAACCTTTACCTATTGATTTAAATTCTTCATACCAAGGAATTATCTCACTGTCATTCTTTTCTAATGAATCCATAAACTCTTGAATGTTATATAAAGGTATTTCTATATTCTTAACCTCAGTTGACGCTTTTTGTATCCCCCAGCCGAATATTATCGACAGTATAAGCCCTATGGCTGCCGTGATAAACACGGCAGCTATTATAGTACGTTTCATTTTCATCAACCCCTTAATAGATTGTCGCTCATTTAAGGAGAGTAGATTGTATCATAAAATTCACTAAACCGAAGAAAAGGTCACCTAAGATCAAACCATAGGCTATAGGGAGACCCTTTTTATAAAGCTTGCTTCCACCATATCTCATAATAATTGCCTTAACAAACCAGGCAATAAAGACACCTGACATCATATATAAGGTTAAATTACCAGACTGTGCAAAGATAAATCCTATTGGATGAAGGGGCCACCAAACAAATCTGGTAGTCAGATAGCTCAAGATCATTGTGAAGATACCTGAACCTAAGAACATATAAAAGTATGCAGATGTGGCTTTGGGACTACCTGCCTCCGCTGCTTCTATAGGTTGAGTTAACATTTCATTTCCATAACCTGTGACCCACCATCCTGCTGCACCTATTCCACTTCCTTGACTCATAAATTGCACGTATCTTACTAAAACGATTCCCCAGCCTAGTATCATGCTAAATAAGACGATCTTGGTGACAGTTCGCCTTGATATCCCTTTGGAATCACCTATCTTATACCCTTCTAAGAGTCCACCTATATTACTGCCTATCCTTATCTCATGCTCGAAAACTCTCAAGAAGCCAAGGCCTTTTATACTATCGATACCCATTCTCTCAGCGCCAAAAGTAGGTATGAGAAAACCACGAGTGTATCTGCCAAGATGGAGACCTTGAGTTGGTAATCCAGCCTCACTCCGTAATCTCCCTGCTACGATAAAGCCTGAGTAGAATATGATCAACCAGGAAAGAGCCACTGAAATATGTATCTTTAAAAGGGTTACCATAAAGACCAGTATAGCTATGAACCCTAAGACTGCGCCTAAGAATGCTAGTCTTAATGGCATTCCTTCGTTCTCCCATTTCTCACCCTTTATAGCCATCTTAAATAAGTGTAACAATTCTTTTCTCGCATAGTATAGGAGCATTATAGCAAATGCAACTGTTGCACCTATTTCCATTGTCCAATGGCCCTCTCTAGTAAATGGAGCTGTGCCAAGTGCACCAGATATCTTCCAAAAGGCACTAATCACATAGCTAAATATTGAGAAGATAACCATACTAAAGAGAACCCCTTGATTGATAAGATAACTAATACCAATATAGAGCGATCCAAAAGTATACTGCATTGTTAACATTGAAATACCTGCTTGTATAGCTGGTATAGTAGCTAACGCATCTTTAACAGCAGGAGTAGGTAAATAAGGTGGAAACGCAGGAATAGCAGGAATGTATTTATTTATAATTGATAATACACGTACAATGGCAGCTATGAGAATACCTATCCATATGCCTTTGCCTAACCATAAGGATTTATCAGGCATTCCGTTATTATCAACTACTGATAACAGTGGATAAGTTAGTGGGTAAGTAAGTTTCTCCTGTTCGGTCCACCTTCGTCTAAGCAGTACACCTATGCAAACTATTGTTAAGCTTATTACTGAGAAAAAGAGCCACCAGGTTATTAAAGGTTTAACCCATTCATCCCAGGGTATTTTACCCATGCCCATATATGCAGAATAAACTGCTTTCATGGACTTAGGGATTAACCATTCTGAAGTATCATCTACATATGGTGACCATTTATTTCTATCAACCAAAGCAAGTCTTTGTAGCGTTAACCAAATTGTATGATGATAACTAGCGCTTGCTATGGCAGTACCGATTGCCCATAAAGAGAGATAGATTGAGAATAGTTGGGCTGCTGTTATCCTTAACTTAATCTTGAGGCGATAGAATATAAGATTGAGTATTAGTATTAAAGCAAAAGCGGCTATTCCTTGAGCTGTATAGGCTGTTGATGAACCTGTATTCGTAGCAATTCCTGTCCTGAGCATCTCTGAATGGAACTGATTCTTCGATATTATGAACCATGCTGTTAAACCACTTATTGATTCTGGTGCAAAAACCC
>DIRN01000024.1 GCA_002426645.1 Firmicutes bacterium UBA5435
CTCAAATAAAGAAACGCCTAACAAAGGTATATGAGAAAAAGGTCAGAGAAACTGATGGAATTGACTGACGCTATATGTAACTATGGGAAGAATAGGTTTAAAGCTAGATTGGTAAAGTGCCGGATACACTGTATTCTAATTTCAAGATATATTGGCTCTCTATCTTGGAATCAGGTCGCTACTCTTGTGGGTTATTAGCTAACCGGTGAGCAGATAAGGAAGCTTTATAATCTTTATTTGAGAGATTAGCAGGTGATCTCTATTTTTATAATATTAAAAAGGAGATTTAATTAATGGCAAACGCCACAACAAATTTAAATATCCGTTTGGATGTAGAACTCAAGAAACAAGCAGAAGAGTTGTTTGCGGAATTTGGAATGAATATGACGACTGCAGTTAATATTTTTCTACGACAGGCTGTTAGAGAAGGGAGCATTCCTTTTGCGATAAAACTTAATGTTCCCAATGCTGAAACAGCTACTGCTATGAAAGAGGGCGAAGATATTATTAAGTCCGGTAAGAGCAGATTTAATAATACAGAGGAAATGTTTAAGGATTTAGGGATTTAGATATGCTTATTCCAGAATATAGTACAGGGAAAGTATAAAGGTCACGCATTGAGAGGTAATTGAGCAGGCCATAGGGAATGTCATATACAACCGGATTGGCTACTTATTTACCAATTAATCACTGATTAGGAGCAAGTCTGACTCGCTTTTTACCTCCTCCCACGTTTACTATGTTGCCGGGTACACTTAGGATTTTCCCTGCAGCCTTAGGAAGAAAACTGAATTAAATATGTCTCGATCTTACATGATTTATGTTATACTTAACATTGAGGCTTGCTCTATGTTGATAAGTTGCAATGCAGGCATGCAACGACGTGACTCCATAACCGAGCTAAAGCTATCTATAAAGTCTGGCTTCCAAGAGGTAGTATTAATGCTAAATTAGATTGTAGTAAGAACATAGGACCCGAAGATAAACTATATATTATTGCTGAAAGATATAAGAAATCTAAAGAATTGTGGAAGTAAACGTTATTTGAGTGCAGAGAGAGAGAGGCATTTTAAAATAGCTACATCTTTTATACGAACGTTTGTGATAGTAAAATAGCAAAACGGGATAAAAGGAGAGAACGAATATTCTTCCCTGTTTAAGGTGAAGTTTATGCGACATAATATGGGATTTGGTGATCGTTTACCATTACAATTAAGATTAGAGTTACAAACAGTTAATACTTTAAATGATATTTCCAGTGCATTGGGTATAAGATCTCCCGCCAGAAAGGCTGATAAAATTAAGGTGATTATGGGTGCGATGAGTGGGGATAATCTGATAATTACGTGGAATAGGCTTAATGAGTTACAAAAACAAGCAGTGGCTGAGGCTATTTATTCATCTAATGAATGTTTTAATTTTGAGCAATTTCGAGCTAAATATAAGGAGAGCTTTGATAGGGAGACGTTCACAGAAAACAGCAAAATTTTCTACCTCTTTATCAATAGTGGAAGTGTGCCTACTGATTTAGCTGATAAGCTACGTAAATTTGTACCTAAACCAAAGCCCTTTGTGCTTAAGACCATAGAGAGTCTTCCAGATGACCCCGAACTTATAGTAAGTAATTCTAGTCTACCAGCTATTTATAACTTGAAGGGACTACTTCATCTGATAGACGCGGGAAAGCTCAAGGTTAGTTCAACCACTGGCAAAGCTACTTCTTCTAGTATAAAGGCTATATCAAAGGTACTCTATGATGGAGACCTTTATTCCTCTACTGATGCTGAGGAGGAAATCGGTCCAATTAGATCCTTTGCATGACCAATATTAATACAGGAAGCCAATTTAGCCCATAATACAGCTGGGACCCTTACCCTAACCCCTACAGGCCGTAAATTACTCAATGATGATCCTCATGTGATCCTAAAAAGGATATGGGATAAATGGTTGACAGCAGCTAAATTCGATGAATTTAGTCGTGTGGAGGCTATTAAAGGGCAGAGAGCCAAAGGTGGTAAGCACATGACGGATCCTACAGGTAGACGGCGGGCGATTGCTTCGGCATTGGCTGATCTCCCTGTAGGAGAATGGATCGGTTTTGATGAATTTTGTCGTTACATGCAGGTTAAGGATTACGATTTTTTAGTAAGTAATGATGCATGGAAACTCTATATAGCTGATTCTTCATATGGGCGACTTGATAGTTTTGGTTATTGGGAAATAATAGAGGGTAGATACCTTATGGCGTTTCTTATGGAATATACGGCTACATTAGGAATAATTGATATAGCGTATACAGAACCTTTCTTTGCTAAGATGGATTATGATTATCTATGGGGGATTGATGACCTTGAATATATAAGTCGATATGATGGTCTGGAATACCTGCGATTAAATAATCTAGGTGCTTATTGTCTTGGTTTGACAGATACTTTTATTCCAGAGCAAGTGGAGGAGCAAAAGAATCTAAATGTTCTTCCAAACTTTGAGATCGTGGCCTTTAGAAGGGAGTTGCCCCCGTCTGACGGATTATTTTTAGATCGGATTGCCGCTCAGAGTTCAGATTCAGTTTGGGTTCTCACTCAAAAGACTCTACTTTCAGCTATAGAAAGCGGTCTCTCAATGGAGCATATAAGTGAATTCCTTTCAGCTCATAGTAAGAATACAATACCAGAGAATGTTCTAGATCTATTTAATGATATAGAGCGGCGTTCTAATATGTTAAAAGACCAGGGAATGGCCAAGCTCATTGAAGTGGACTCACCAGAGGTAGCAATGGAGATAACTATGCATTTAAAGTTGCGTCGGAATTGCCTCCTAGCAAATGATAGATATGTAGTTGTACCTGAAAAGTTCGAAAATCAATTTAGGAATGTTTTAAAAGAGATGGGGTATGTGTTAAAGTAAGAAACCTTACAACAAGTAAGCGTCTTTGTCATGAGGAAGTGTTCAGCGATTTAAGAAAGCAGCTAGCAACACGGGTGGGCTCTTGACTTTGTGGATGAGCATTGCAAGGGTACAGAATTTTTTGTTTTTTACAACTGCCTAGTAATAATGTGTTTTAGTTATCCATAGCGTTGGATGCGTCTTTAAAATTTCAAAAAAGTTCTGCCTTAAGGCAGGACTTTTTTTATATGTGTAGAATAATACATTTAACAGAAAGTAACATAGAGGAACACAGAATAACAGAAATGTACGAAAACATGAACAAAGGTGATAAAGTATGTTAGCTCAAGAGAGACAAAGGAAGATATTAGATCTAGTTTCTAGGCATAAGAGTGTCCCCATAAGTAAGCTAGCTAAAGAACTAGGAGTTTCTCCAATGACTATCCGGAGAGACTTAACAAAGCTCACAGAGGAGGGTAAACTTGAACGAGTATACGGAGGAGCCATAAGTAAGTTACCAGTTGGCTATGAACCCCCTTATTTCACCCGTGAAGGCGAGGATGTACATGAAAAAAGGCAGATCGCTCAACTCGCAGCCTCTATGATCCAGGAAGGAGATGCAGTGCTCCTTGCTACTGGCACTACAGTGGTGGAAGTAGCAAGGGCGATTAATCCTGCTTTAAATCTAACTGTTGTAACTAGCTCTTTGCCTGTGGCCATAGAATTAGTAACAAAACCTCAGGTCAAGCTCATTATGGCTGGAGGCGTGCTTAGGCGAGAAGGTCTTTCCACCATTGGCCATATTGCAGAGTTTTGCTTTGGCGAAATAAATGCAGATAAGCTCATTACAAGTGCTGCAGGTCTAAGCGTGGAAGAAGGTATCACAGAATACTCTAACGAGGACGCTGTGATAAAGCGGGCTATGCTCGACCGAGCTCGCGAGGTGATCGTTGTCTCCCACCACAGTAAGTTAGAGAGAGTTGCCTTTGCTTCTGTAGCACCTTTGGATGTAGTGGATGTGATCATTACAGACAGCGGAGTAGATAGCCAACTTGTAGAGCTTTATCAGGAGAGGGGCATACAGATTATAATAGCTCCTGAGAAAGGAAACGACGAAGATGCAACGCTTTAAGAGTGATGTAGTAATTATAGGAGCAGGGATTGTAGGGTGCGCCCTAGCCTATGAACTTGCTCATTATAATCTTAAGGTTACAGTCTTAGAAAAGGAAGCTGATGTTGGATGGGGAGTTAGTAAAGCTAATAGCGGTATCATCCATGCTTCAGTCCATGCTGAGCCCCGAACCCTTAAAGCCAAACTCTGTCGGGAAGGCAACGAGCTATATAAAGAGCTTGGCTCAAAGTTAGGAATAAAGCTAAGGAATACAGGTATGCTCATGGTCGCTCAAAACGAGAACCAGCTAGCTGATTTGGAAGAGGCCAGGCAGAGGGGTAAAGCAAATGGTGAGAAAGGTTTGAAGCTCTTATCACGCGCAGAGCTTTTAGAGAAAGAACCAGCCCTTGCGCGTAGTGTAACAGGGGCTCTCTTTGCACCTAGCGCTGCTACAGTTGCGCCATACGAAATGACTATCGCCCTCTTTGAGAGTGCACGAGAAAATGGCGTAGAATTCTATTTCCAAGAGCCTCTTCAAAGAATAGGAAATAAAAATGGGTATATCTCCTTTGTGAAAACGAGGAATTACTCTATCTCTACCCGCTGGCTAATAGATGCTGCGGGATTAGGAGCAGGAGACGTAGCTCATCTTGCAGGTTGTGGTTTTACCATTACCCCAAGGGCAGGAGAAGAATATATTTTAGATAAAAGGTGGGGGAATCTAGTTTCCCATCTTATCTTCCCTCTACCAACACGGACCTCAAAGGGGATTTTAGCTATACCTACCAGTGATAATAACCTAATGGTGGGCCCCACTGCAGTAGAAGGTAGAGATAAAAACTATACAACACCCCATGGCAGGGCTGAAGTATTCGGATTTATTCAAAAGCTTTTACCCGGTATTACTCAGCAAAATGTAATCGCTTCTTTTGCTGGTGTGCGTCCCATATCGCCAACTGGGGATTTTATGATAGGTCCCACTGATGTAGGCGGCTTTTACTTAGCAGCAGGTATGGAATCACCAGGCCTTACTGCAGCTCCCGCTATTGCCAAGTACTTAACAGGGATCCTAGCAGAAGATGGCTTACCTTTAGTACCAAAGGTAACTTGGAAACCCAGAGAGGTTCCTATTAATTTTCGCGATCTTACCCCAGCGGAGCAAGGAGAACTTATAAGAAAAGACCCAGCCTGGGGCAGGATAATCTGCCGCTGTGAAGAAGTTACTGAGGCTGAAGTTGTAGAGGCCATCAAACGGGGCGCCCAGACACTGGATGGTATCAAATTTAGAACTAGGCTAGGCATGGGTCGATGTCAGGGTGGATTTTGCGGTCCAAGGGTACTGGGGATCCTAGCCCGTGAACTGAACCTTCCTTTGACTAAAATAACTAAACGGGGTAGAGGGTCTGAGATTGCTCCTCTATCAAGCAAAGAATTACTCCTGGAAAGGGTGAATATAGATTGATGAGATCATATGATGTGGTGGTAATAGGAGGAGGGCCCGCTGGTATAGGTGCAGCAAGAAGTGGAGCCCGCTGTGGTGCCACAGTTGCCCTTATAGAGCGAGACCACGAACTAGGCGGTATTTTGCCTCAATGTATTCACCATGGCTTTGGTCTCGGCCGTTTTCAGGAAGAACTTACAGGGCCTGAATATGCAACCCGCGAGATAGATCTATTACAACGTGAAGCAATAGATATATTTCTTCAGACCACAGTGGTGGATCTAAAGGCAGGTTTGGTGGAGGCGATAAGCCCTCAGGGTAGATATACTTTTAAAGCCGGAGCTATTATTTTGGCCATGGGCTCTAGAGAACGGACAGCCACAGCTATTGGTCTTCCTAGTAGGAGACCTGCTGGAATTTTTACAGCAGGTGCAGCCCAGCGATTAGTGAACATAGAAGGGTGTCTTCCGGGGAAACAGGCTGTTATCGTGGGTTCCGGCGACATTGGTTTGATTATGGCCAGAAGGCTCTCTTTAGAAGGAGTGAATGTAGCCTGTGTCCTGGAGATACTTCCATACCCTGGAGGACTATTAAGAAATCGTGTGCAGTGTCTTGATGACTTCGGCATCCCTTTGTTTCTTTCCCATTCTGTTTCTAAAGTATGGGGAGATAAGCGTGTGGAAGGAGTAACAATAGTTAAACTAGACGATAGGGGATCCCCTATCACAGGTACAGAGAGGAAGATCCTATGCGATTGTCTGCTTCTATCTGTGGGGCTTATACCGGAGAATGAGCTCTCTCAAAAAGCAGGGGTTAAACTTGACCCTAGTACAGGTGGACCTATAGTGGATCAGGATTTAGAAACCTCAGTCCGGGGGATCTTTGCCTGTGGCAATGTAGTCACTATCTCTGATCTAGTCGATGATGTCACAAGCCAAGGAGAGCTTGCAGGAGAGCGAGGGGTGGCTTTCTTAAAAAACCAGTTCTCTAAAGAGGGTGTAGAGCTCAGAAGAGGCCATGGAGTGCGTTCTTTTCTACCACAGGTTTTAGTACGACCAGAGCAGGTAGAACTTATGGTTAGGGCGGCTTTCCCTATGGAGCGGGCTATCCTCTCTATAGGCGCGGGATCTTTTTTTAAGCTTCAGAAGGTAAAGCCAGCCCAGGCATTAAAGATTAAGCTTTCTAAAGAGCAGGTAGCTGAGATTTTGAGATCTGGTAATGGTATAGTAGAACTGGAGGAAGTAAGATGAAATACAGTGGTAAGCTAATTTGTACGATCTGTCCTCAAGGTTGCCAGCTAAGCTGGAGGAATCAAAGAGAGGAGATGGAAATAGAGGGTTACAGGTGTCCACGGGGGAAAGCCTATGGCCTTGCAGAGATAACAAACCCTGTGCGCACCCTTACTACAACAGTAAGGGTGGAAAATGGCCTGCATCCTTTAGCCCCTGTACGCAGTACCAAGCCTTTACCAAAAGGCTACCTCCATAAAGCTATGGGGGATCTAGCTCTGCTTTCTCTCTCTGCTCCCCTTGAGATAGGGAGTGTTGTACTAGCTAATTGGAATGGTTTACGAGTAGACTTTATCACCACCAGAAGCATAACCAGTAAGAATTAGCATTCCGGGAGGGAATCCATGGACTTTAAAGCTTATATCTTTGATCTGGACGGAACAATCTATTTGGGAGAGACGCTCTTGCCTGGAGCCAAGGATATCATCAATACAATTAGGAACCAGGGGAAGAAGATACTATTTCTCTCCAATAATCCTCTACGTACCCGTGAAGATTATGTAGAGAAACTTACAAGAATGGGAATACCTATTTCAATAGATGAGATCATCAACTCATCGTTTGTTCTCTGTCAGCATTTGAAAGAACTTGAGAGAGGCGCAACAGTATTTCCCATAGGCGAGGAACCTTTAAGAGAGGAATTAATTCGTAATGGTTTCTCTACCAGCCAAAGGCCAGAGGAAATACGATATGTGATCGCTTCTTTTGATCGCACTTTTGTCTATGAGAAATTAATAGTGGCTCTTAAGGCTATAAAGGGAGGGGCTCACTTTATAGCTACAAACCTAGACCGTACTTGTCCTTTTGAGGAAGGAGAACTTCCAGATGCAGGTGCTATAATTGGAGCAATTGAGGGAATGACAGGTCACAGGGTCCAATGGGTGGCAGGGAAGCCCTCTCAGATCATGGCGGATGCTATTGTAGAACACTTAAACCTAGAAACAGAAGAAATCTTAATGGTAGGCGATAGACTTGAGACTGATATTGCCATGGGTCAACACGGATTTAAGACAGCTCTTGTACTCAGCGGTATCACAAAGAAAGAAGACTTAAAGCATAGTACCTGGAAGCCAGATTGTATCTTTGCTGGCATTTGGGAGGTAAACCAGCTTTTAAAGGAGGTTACTAAATGACGAAGGTCATAGCCCATAGGGGCTTTAGTGGAAAATATCCGGAGAATACATTGCTTTCTTTTGCTAAGGCTATAGAAACAGGTGCAGAAATGTTAGAGTTAGATGTACATCTAACATTAGATGAAGAGATCCTAGTAATACACGATTTAAAGCTTGAGAGGACAACAGATGGTACTGGTCCTGTTAATGCATATACGTTAGAGGAACTGAAGAGGTTCAATGCTGCAAAGCTTTGGCCTGATCTGCCTTTTGAGCCTATCCCTACTTTAAGAGAGGTCTTGGAACTGACCCACGGGAAGGTGCAGGTCAATATTGAGCTCAAGGGTGTGGCACATCATAGACGTTTGCCAGAGCTTGTAATAGAAGAACTGGATAAATGGGATGAATCAGATGGTTTTTTGATCTCTTGCTTTGACCATGAAGTTATTGTTCAAATACGTAAGTCCTGGCCCAAGTATGCGTGTGCTATTTTGTACGGTCAAGAAGCTGATCCCGTTGCTAAAGCTAAAGCTGTGGATGCTCAAGCTCTCCATCCTGCCCTTGGCAGTATTGATGAGTCCGGAATAACAGAAGCACATAAGGCAGGTCTAGCCGTGAATGTGTGGACAGTGAATGATCCAGATACTATGGAACGTTTCTTAAGTTGGCAGGTGGATGGGATCATAAGTAATTATCCAGATATACTATTGAAACTACGTGGATAGGTGACTTTTTACTGGGTTAGCTACTCAACTGGTATTGTGAGAATAAGTTTGCTATAATCAATAATAACCATTATTTCTAGGAGGTTTTACCATGGACAAGCCTGTACAGGTTGGAGCGCGGGTTTGGTGGGTGGGATATTACGAACCTGGTCAAGGATTGCAATGTAACCCGTATCTTCTCATAGACGGTCAAGAGGCAATTCCCTTCGAGCCAGGAGGAGTATTATACTTCCCTGTAGTAAAGAGAAGATCTTACCAGCTGTGAAGGTGGCTGCTCATTCAAGAGCTTCTGTTCTCTGTAGACATTATGGTATTCAATCAGGGTTTTATCATGTGGATGAGAATAACTGGCAGTTAGAGCTGAGGAGCGGTAGAAAACTAGAGTTTCATTTTACACCATATCTTCATTTCAAAGGTGCTTTCTCCTTTGATTGGCAGCTCTTTGCCAACCGGGACTATCCAGAGGCAGTAAAGGCGTTTCATGAAAATTACATGCCTGCCAGAACAATCTTAGAACATGCTATACAAAGGTTAGAGAAGCTTCCTATTAAAGTCATCGCGCCTCAGCATGGTTCTGTAATTCGAGAAGACATTTATAGTTATTTAAGATTGCTTAGGGCTCTGGACTGTGGCGACTACATGTTCTACTGAGGAGGCAAAGCTATGGGAGGATATAAAGATTTAATGGAATTAGCTATTAAACGTGGGTTTGGTGTTCTGGGAAGAGAAAGAACATTCGCTGCCCTAAAGAAGTTAGGACTTGAGGTTAACGATAAAGGTGAGGTCTTGAATATGCCTCCAGACGGTAAGGATGTTTTAGGAAAGTTTCTTACGGATTTAGGTGAAGAATATGGGCTATGGGCTGTTCTATGAGCTAAGATAGCCGGGTGCATAAAATATTTGAGAT
>DIRN01000093.1 GCA_002426645.1 Firmicutes bacterium UBA5435
TATCTCAAATATTTTATGCACCCACTTATCTTTTTCTCTTTACAAAACTATTGGTTTGCGGTATAATATTCATGTGCCGAAGTGGTGGAATTGGCAGACGCGCTGGACTCAAAATCCAGTGGGGCTCAAACCTCGTGCGGGTTCGACCCCCGCCTTCGGCACCATTTCTATTTATAGGGATTAAAAGACCGGCTAAGAGCACATTCGATAGTTAGTGAGTTGCTAAAAATAACACACCCCGAAGAAAATATAGAAAGTTTTAAGCGTAGTCTATTGAAGCGTTTAGATAGTGTTGTCCCAAGGTCTTTATTCATGGTGAACTATCGCCCCCTTTTTGCCTTAGAAGGGAAAGTTGTGTTAGAGTGGAGTGCGCTGAGTTCTATATTTTGTAAAATTAATGTTAAGAACTGTTACTAAGATACTATAGAGTATCTATTTCCCCCGTACTAAGGCTTTTGTGTAATTCCCGTATGAAAGATGACTATCATCAAAAAAATTGCTATTCGAAATATTCTTAGTAATTGAGGTTGCATATTACTTATACTACCATTCATGGTTTTGTTTACACCAAGACAGCCAACCATCTTTATCCTAATGATAGAATTTATCACTACCATAGTAAATAACCAACCCCATGAAATGAAGCAATAGCTACATGTAATGCATCATAATAATATTTTTCTGGGAAGATCCCTTGCTTCATGTATGCAGCAGATAGAGTCTCAGCATCTTCTGTCATCTCAAGGACAGGCAACTCTGAAATTAGCGCTCGGAACCTCTCCCTTAGTGGCAGCGGGGCAGTACTGAGTTCTTCTACAACCAGATTAGATATGTATACTTCATAATCCCTAATACACTCGAATTATAGGCATGGAGGTTACCCCTTAATGTACATTTTTAAACCTACTTCTGCGTAATGCTCTAACTACATGTAGCTCTACCATCATCTCATCATTTGGGAATTCTTCTTGAGCTTCTTTTATCAATTTTTTAAGTATAGTGGAATCGATCTTCCACTCTGTTGCTAAGCTTTCTATATTAAAAATACGCTTAGTTCCTTCCGTAGGTATCGCCACCTAAATTAATTATTCTAACTCCATTTTGAGTATTCAAATCTATAGATTCTCAAGCAATCACAAAAATATAGCGTTTATTGCGCCATATCGTATTTCCATACTCGATAAAGTGGACATTAAATCATATCAGACCTCTCTTTTTGAAGTTAACGCCCTAAAGATAATTTTGTAAATGTCATAGAATACTCAGTGCTAACGCAGATCCTCACGAAATAGTACTCTCTATTACCTAAATGAAGTAGAAAGAAGGCGTAATACATGATCAAGACAATCCCGTCCTATTCTCTGATGCGTCCTTATATATAACAAAGAATTGCTATGTAACGGATTTATCTAATAGAGAATATACTACTTTAGTAATAAATCCATGTAAACCATGATCATCTATATGAAAAGGTGATATATGTGAATATCATTTCTCTAGTACTTTTGGCAATAGCTCTTAGTGTGGATGGTTTTTTTGTGGGTTGTTCCTACGGCTTAAGGAAAACAAAACTGCTTCCAGGTTCAATAGGTGTGATAGCTCTTTTAACAGCAATGTTAATGGGCATTTCAATGTCTGTGGGTTCAGTGCTGTCCCGTATTATACCGAATTTTGTTGCACAACTCATAGGCGGATTCATCCTTATTGTAATCGGAATATGGCAGCTGATCCAAGGATGGCTTAACTACATTTGTCACGAAAATGGGATAGATGAACCAGAGCCGATCTTGGCAAAGGTTCATATAAGATCCTTAGGGGTAGTTATCCAGATCTTAAAAACTCCAGATATAGCAGATTTAGATCTATCTGGAGATATAGATTCAAAGGAAGCTCTTTTGCTAGGTTTAGCTTTGGGATTGGATGCGTTTGGAGCAGGATTTGGAGCGGGAATGACTGGATATAGCTTAATTATAGTTCCATCGATTTCAATTACGCAGATACTTGTACTTAAGTTCGGTCTCTGCGTAGGAAACAGATACTCTACAGCTGGGTTAGAAGAAAAAACTTTTGTAATACCAGGCATTATACTTATGGCATTAGGGGTATTAAAGGTCTTGCAATGATATATAGATCGTACATGGCATAGATAATTAGATCTAAGCCCTCAAAATTGAGTAAAAAGTGTATTGACATTCTATTATAAAGAGTATATATTGTTAATATACACGTGATGATTTAGCAACGTGCCTCTTAAGGAGCTTAATGTGGTATGTAAATACGCACTACTATTAAATAGAAATGCGTCTGTGAAAAGTAAATATAAGAACAGTCTTCTACTAAAAAGCTTCATATGAATTTAAAGATTTGGTTGGATGCCGAAACCTCTATTCGCAACTATCCGTGCTTTATATTAAATTTCAATAAGCCTCTTGTATAAAGATAGATTATATTCTTTTATAGCCAACAAGGCATAAAGGAGCATTAAATTTTCTTACTCCATAGACATGCTGAAATATATTGGTTAGACCATGTTCTCCCCGTTTAATTCCCTTTAGGTATTTATAATGAACAGATGATTGCAAAGGTATTTTCTAATAAGGAGGAGTGGTGTCATGATCTTTTATGCGGATAGAGTTATGCAGGAAATGCCGTCTATCCCTAAGACTAAAGTAGAGACGTATACTAGTAAAGACATTGTGATCTTCAGACCTAATATTACAGTATCTCAAGACGCATCTTTTAGTAGCTTTCATATGATAATCCCTTCATGTCACGTTCCTTTAAAGGTTGACGGAAAGAATTATGTGCTTGAAAAGGATAAGATATTTAGCATTAATCCGTTTCAAGATATTGGCGGGGTTAACATAGAATCTATTAGCACTTATACAGCGATATTTATTGATAGCAATTTCCTTGAGGAGATTGTAGAAACAATATATAGTAAATCAAAGATTAGTTTTGACAACAAAAATGTTATAACTAATTATGATTTGATGCGCTTGCTAAAAGTCTTTGCTAATGAATGCGTTAATAAGCACTATAGTTTTGCAGTAAACCATC
>DIRN01000025.1 GCA_002426645.1 Firmicutes bacterium UBA5435
TATAAAAGTGCGGGAATTCAGGATTATAGTAAGGGAAATGCTGAAATTCAGACGGTTTGCCTAACAACTAGACTGCAATCTATTATTTTCTATAAGGTCTATAATATTTTAATCCATCAGCTTTTAAGAAGTATACGCCTAGAACACGCTTATCCGTGATGAGCCCAAATATATAGTGTAGAGAGTTTTTTACTTAAGGGAGATAAGTCTGCTTTACAGTTATGATAGAAGTATATCCTCAAGATATATATAATATTTAAATCATTTGACATTACCAACTAATTTGACTGCCTCATAGATATCAGGGACTCGTGGGCAGATTACTCCATTATAGAGTCTTTTATTACTCGTCTCCATCAGAATCCTCTTATATTCCGCAGGGTGCAGAGTATTATCGATACTTTTAAGTAAAGCAACAAAACCTGCAGTAACAGGAGAAGTAGATGACAGAGACATAAATGGCGGAACCATTTGAGCACGTTGGTCTTTACTAGCAGTCATATAATTTACATAGCTTGATATGATCACAGTATTATAATCGTAATGGTATATATTTAGGTCTGGTTCCCTTCCATCGTAATCTATATCACCTTTACTCATGAATAGTCCCCCTGGCAGAATATTATTAGGATTGGGGTAATGAATAAATGTGGTCACAATCTTATGCTCATTGGCCTTATTAACAGCCACATCTAGCTTCTTTTCATTTTCTTCTGATAATCTGCTTGAGGAGTAAGTTAAAACATCAAGACCGTTCTCTATAGCCCATTCAATAGCCTGGATCATACTCTCAACCTTTTTATCTTCATTATCAAAATTCACACCCAACGCATAAATCTCGACTTCAGGTGCTATTTCTCTAAGAGTAACTGCCATCCAATATCCATGCCACTCTTCATTCATAAATATATTCTCTCGGTCCGCAAAGTCTTTACCACCAGCATATAAGTTGGAGTGTTTGCTATATCCAAACGATGTATCTAATATCCCAACCTTAATCCCTTTTCCTTTCGTTACCTCATAGGCTCTTGCTATGTTATGCATAGAAAAATACGTATCTCTAGAATTTGCATCTCCAAAGACGATGCTTCTTATACTTTTAGTCTTTTCCTGACCAATATAATTGACCATAAAAACATTAAACCCTAAAGATAATATTAAGAGCAAGATAAAGAAGACTATAACCGGTTTTTTCATAAGGCTCGCCTCCTCAATATAAAAATTCAGTCACATGGTAACCATATTATACACAATCATATCCTGGTTGTAAATGGTAATATAGTGAGTTAATAAAAATACAGATAAAGGCTTAAAGGAGCATATAATCTTATACAGTCCATTACTATAAATACAACTCCTATATGAAATGGAAAATTAAGAGGAAATTTGAGGTCTGCGTCGAACTCTTAAATGGAAGCCTCTTCATTTACATAAAAACTTTGTATACAAAACTTGCACCAAGGGAAAGGCGGCGAAAATACAATCTCTTTCTAAAATCAAAGCCTTGCATATAGTGGTTTACATCGTTAGCGGTATGTCTATAATTACCCATGGATATGTATCAGCGTCTAGTAGTGGGAACGTTCTATTAAACATATTGTCGATGGTAGAGATCTAACTCTATAGTCAAAGGATTATCATATGCTTCATAAAAATAAAACTAGCCAAACCATGGGGCGAATATATAAAGTAACTATATGGTGTCTAATTAAATACGTAGCGCTAAGTCAACACCTTTAAGCTTTTACAACCTCAGTAATGCAAATAGTAGTTAGCCATATTACCTAAGTCTCTCAAATTATAATCGCGCGGTGGTTTGACTCAACTGGAGGTGCATAGTGCATGCCAAAGGTTTCCATTAGCTATAGTTATGATTCAGATGATCACAAAGAACGAGTACTGAGTCTAGTTAATCTTCTAAAAAAGGACGGAATAGATTGTAACATAGACCAATGCAGCACTGTACCAGAAGAATGGTCTAAGTGGACGTATAACCAGACTGCAGACTTCTTATTAATAATCTGCACTGAGACCTATCTACGTAAATTAGAGGGAGTGGAAGACACAATAATTACGCTATACGAATCACAGAGTAGAAAGTTCATTCCCATACTCTTCTCTCAAGAAGACGCAGAATCAATTCCAGTTTTTCTTCGCTCATCGCCATACTATTTAGTATCGTCTAAGGACGGTTACGAAAGCCTCTTACAACATCTATATTCACAATCCAAAAAATCAGCGCCTGATGCTTCAGAAATAATAGATCTAGAGGAAATATTCGGAGTTACTTTACTAGCAAATGGTTTTAAAATTCAAGATGAAACGCGTGTCCTATTATATAATTCAAAGAGTGAGTGGGTTATATTAAAATCGAAACTTATTGAATTCCATGATAGGCTAGATATAGTATTAATAGCAGATAGCCCTAGTGATACCTTGTTCTTGTCTACCCTCCAAGAACAAAGTTCTTCTTACATTGGAGTAGCATTTGAGGACATTGCAATTATAGGGCGCACCCAGCAAGTAACGCAGCAATCAGCTCCAAACGGTGCATCCTGGCAGGTGAGTGAGTATCATGCCAATGTTAAACTTCTCAATTTAGATAATAAAGCGATATTATCAATAGCCAGGCATGGCATCCCATGCCCTTCTTTCCAATGGTGGCATACATTAAGGTTTGTAAATGAGAGTGCTACATAAAAACATGAATAAGATACGCATCCTATAGAGCCCCAACATAAGACTCTATAGGATGCGTTGGTTCATCCTTCATCTATATCGCTTCTTGTATTGAGCCTCATACTTATTCCTCGTAAGGGGCGACTTTAATAGATCATCTCCAATTAGCTTTAGAAAGGTCCAAACCTCCTGTTTCTTCTCAATGAAGATTTTTCTAGTCCTCTCATCGAATTTTAGCTCAAGCCTAAAGTCTCTAGCAACATCTCTCAGATCATCAAAAGACAATGCAGATAAGTCAATATTATTTGAGATCCCCGCTAGCTTTTTCATCTTTCTGAAGTCAGATTCACATGCTCCAGCTAACTCCTGGAACCCATAGATCATGTCACTCTGCCTCAAGCTCTCTAAGATATCATCCGCGATCTTCTTATAATGCTCCAAATACCTAAAGATCTGTTCAAATAGATTCTTCTGTAGAATCAACATATTAGAACCTAAAACTATAGAGTCTATCTTTCCATCAAAACTGAATACATCTGACTCAAGACGAGAAAAGGTCCCCTTATCGAAGAAGAAACGCAATCTACCACCACTTTGCAAAACGTTTCTCCTCCAATACTTTCTGAAATAATAATAAGAGTTATTTCCATCAGATAACTTCACCCCATACGCCCATAACTTATGAATAAAGTCCTCATCTATCTTTACAGGATAATCAAGTAGGTAGGGAGCATCCATTTCCGCAATGATCTCCCTACAATAAGGGATCATATCAATAGGAATAGTCTCAATAACGCTATTAACAGCCATAAAAAGAGGCTCATATTCCATGAACTCAAGGTCAGGCTCGTGGCATATCTTCTCAAGCGTCTCAATAAAGATATCTTTAAACTCCATGGCGATCTCATTTACTATTCGAGTGCGCAATACTGAGTATTTGATCTCCTCTCTCTGTTCTCTAAGAAGAAAGAATAAACTAGCTGACATATCAGTAGTCTGTAGTTCTTTTAAAGCAAATTGGATATCATTAATCATCCCTACACCTCCAAGTAGATATCATCAGTTAGATGAACTCCTTTAATTTTCATGGGTTTCATTCGTTCCTTTTTACTGATAAGCACCATTGAACACTGTGCATCCGTTTGGACTTTAAAGATTTTATACCCAATTATACTCAGCATCGGATTAGTATAAAGAAGATGAGAATTTACATAGATGATAGCCATCACAAATAGCAGTATCAATAAGCTTAATATATCTATAGTATTAGATGAATCAAATGAGAGAAACGGGATAATATAGGTTACTATATAATTAAGTGCTTCAGAATTTCTAGTTGCAGCTTTACGTACCACATGGATCTTTGGTTGGACCCTCCTACTATCTTTAAGAAGAAGTATTAAGGTAAGGTTCGATAAGAACACAAGAACCAGCAACGTATAAGAAAACCATGGGGTTTTAAAGAATTCGCTAAATAATATAATCACATCTCCCCAACCCTTTGGAAAGTACAACCTATTAACCTCAATATCTCTCAGTAGCAGAATGATGAATAGTGGAGTATATGAACTCCCGAATAAAAGCCACTTTACTAGTCTCCGCATCTCTCTCCCCCCTTTATAATAGTATAGTACTTTCGGAAACTATTTT
>DIRN01000106.1 GCA_002426645.1 Firmicutes bacterium UBA5435
AAAAATTTTTACTCTTCAGAGCTGTTTTATCCTCCATCCATTGATACCTTTGCCTAATTGAGTGGCTTATGAGAGTTGTAACCCCTCTTAAGATGTGTTATAATATTCATGTAGCTTTAAACGATATTTATAAGATTTAGGGGGAACGATATGGCCAAGGTTAAGGTGCGTTATGTATGTCAAGAATGCGGGCACGAATCATTGAAATGGATGGGGAAATGCCCAAGCTGTGATAGATGGAACACCTTTGTAGAAGAAACTCGCCATGTATCTACAGGAACAAGCGAGAGAAGCCATGTCTCCATATCAACCCTTAAACCTGTTCCTGTTACAGAAGTAGAATTCCTAAGTGATGAACGGTTCTTAACTAATATCGGAGAATTTGATAGGGTCTTAGGAGGCGGAGTAGTACCTGGATCATTGATCTTACTTGGAGGGGATCCTGGCATAGGCAAATCAACTATCCTTCTACAAGCAGCTTACGAAATTTGTAAAAGTTATGGCCCTGTGCTCTACATATCAGGGGAAGAATCCATAAAACAGGTAAGATTAAGGGCGGACAGACTAAAGTCGCTATCAGAAGACCTCTTCGTTGTCACTGAGACCAATATAGACGCTATAGTTGAATTAATCGAAGAAATGTCTCCTAGGATGGCTGTGATAGATTCCATCCAAACCACATTTTCAGCTGATCTTCCTTCAGCGCCTGGAAGTGTTGGGCAAATTCGTGAATGTGCAGCAAAGCTCTTAGACGTTGCAAAGAGAAAAGGTATATGTATATTCCTAGTTGGACACGTAACGAAAACAGGTTCCATAGCTGGGCCACGAGTCCTTGAACACATGGTGGACACTGTACTATATTTTGAAGGAGAACGTCACCATAGTTACCGAATTATAAGAGCTGTAAAAAACCGTTTTGGCTCCACAAACGAGATCGGTCTCTTTGAAATGGAAGGGACCGGATTAAGGCCTGTAGATAATGCTTCAGAGATATTCCTTGCAGAGCGCTCTTCAGGTGTGCCAGGGTCAGTAGTAGTAGCTTCCCTAGAAGGAACAAGGCCTTTATTAGTCGAGGTACAAGCTCTTGTAGGAAAAACAGCTTTTGGTGGAACGCCTCGCAGAATGGCTACTGGAGTAGATTATAACCGAACTTCTATTGTACTTGCAGTCTTAGAAAAGCGAGTTGGCCTTAATATCCAGAATCAAGATGTATATTTAAATGCTGTAGGCGGTGTTAAATTAGATGAACCTGCTGTAGACTTAGGTATAGCTGTGGCCATAGCCTCAAGTTTTACGGATAAACCCATTGATCCTGGAAGTGTAGTTATAGGAGAAGTAGGACTTTCTGGAGAAATACGCTCTGTAACACACTTAGAAAGACGAATACGCGAAGCTGCAAAACTAGGATTTACAAAGTTTATTGTTCCCCGCAATAATATGAAAAAATTCCATTATGATGATGGAATAAGGGGATTAAAGATACAAGGTGTGGAGAGTGTAGCCATAGCTCTTAAGATTATGCTCTCTGCCTCATAGAGGAGGTGCGTAGATGCGTAAAAGAAAATTCATAAGCGATGCTTTTTCTGAAACCTTGAACCTGCTAGCCCCTGGCACCCCTTTTCAAGAAGGCCTTGAAAATATCCTTCGGGCCAGGACTGGAGCTCTCATTGTAGCAGGTGATGGAGAAGAGGTTCTTGAACTGATAAACGGTGGATTCAAAATTGATATAGATTTGAATCCTTCAAACCTGTATGAACTGGCTAAAATGGATGGCGCTATAATCCTGAATCGTGAGGCCAAACGTATTCTTTATGCTAATGCACAGCTAATACCTAACCCGCTCATACCCTCTTATGAGACAGGTATTAGGCATAGGACAGCTGAACGTGTGGCAAAACAAACAGGTGAGTTAGTTATAGCTATATCTCAGAGGAGAAATCTAATTACCCTTTACAAAGGAAATTCCAAATATGTACTTCGTGACTTGAGTGTAATATTATCAAAAGCAAATCAGGCTATTCAAACCCTAGAAAAATATAGAAGCGTATTTGATGAAGCATTAAAGAACCTTAGCGCCCTTGAATTTGAGGATTTAGTAACCCTTTTTGATGTGGCTACTGTAATACAAAGATGTGAAATGGTTGAGCGCATAGCATGCGAAATAGAAAGGTACATCTGTGAGTTAGGAGTTGAAGGGCGTCTAATTAGAATGCAATTGGATGAACTTATGGTAAATGTTGAAGAAGAAGGTCTCTTTGTTATAAAAGATTACTGGAAGATGCAAGAGGATCGTTCCCCCGAAAACATCAAAGAACAAATAGGCAGCTGGTCATCGGAGGATCTCCTTGATCTGACCCTTATTACTAGAGCCATTGGATATGGTGGTGCCCTTAATACATTGGATACACCTGTTAAGCCCCGAGGGTATAGGATTCTATCAAAGATCGCTAGATTACCCATGCCTGTTATCGAACATTTAATTGAAACTTTTGAGGACCTTCAAAGTGTAATGAATGCTTCAATCGAAGAACTAGATGCAGTAGAAGGAATAGGCGAAACTCGTGCCATGACTATAAAAGATGGTCTAAAACGCATGAAAGACCATATACTCCTTGACAGACCCGTATAAGTTTAAATCCGTTGTGCTATATAGCACAACGGATTTAAAAAACTTTACTTCTCCCCTACAATTGAGAAATAATGATCAAAAAAACAGTTAGAATCCACATCTACAGCTATGGTATAGTATGTTTCTTGAGTATTAGGTTCCCAATACGTAGTACCTAATAGATCATCAACTTTCAATTCTACATCAACCTTTCCCCTCTCATACCTACAAATATCGGGTTGAAAGATAAGAGATGCAGCAAGGGGATCGTGATACGTGACTCTACCTCTAAATTTTAACCACACCTCTAGCATATCATTGATGAGCTCAAATCCTAATCCCATCATATTTCTCCTAATTTCTTCACCACTCATCCTACACTTTTGTGTTACATCAAGCCCTACTGATAGATGTTGAGCAACTCTCGCGTTATATACTATTGCAGCAGCATGAGGATCAACTCTGGCATTCCATTCGCCCTTTTGTTTGTAGAACTGTCCACACATTAAGACCAGTCTCTTTAATAAAGAGGGTATCTCCGGGTCAATTGCAAATAGTAACCCTATATTTGTAAGAGGACCTATACCTAAAAGAGTGATCTCTCCTGGTCTACTACGTATAGTCTCTCTTAAGAAGTCTACTGTCCTGTTACTTTGAAAGCTTTTTCGGTATGTTCTACCCTTAAGAGCAGCGCCCTGTGGAGCTTCTACCATCTTTTGAGGAATCAAGATAGGTATCCCTGTCCCACTATGTATAGGAATGCCCTCTCTTCCAACTTCACGGCAAAGAGCATCTGCAAGCATAGCCCTTACCCCAGGTTGCCCTCCAACTGTAGTTATGCCTACTAGTTCACACATTGGTTGCCGCAAAAGATATAATAAACATAAGGCATCATCTATATCATTACCTATATCTGTATCTAAAAGTACCGGAATCTTATTCATTTAAGTTGATTCCCTCCCACTATTTGTCTTGATAAATCCATAGTTTTGAATAAACACTATTAGAAAAGCAGCAGGTTAATGGAAGATACCTGCTGCTTTATATGGTAAGCTCTTATTTAAAATCCTCTGCTATTTCATCCATTGCCTTTAAGGCTTTTGGTTCAAATCGAAGCATTTGACCTAGTGACTTACCGCCAGAACCGAATTTGGACTGACTTATCCTATACATGAAGTTTCCAAAGAGTGCTTTCTTTATCTCTTCATCTCCAGAGAACTCATAGGCTGCTGCTAACCCGACATCCATAGCTTCAGACCAGTACGGTTGATTGACATTTGGACCAGTTGTCTCTCTGAGCATATATGAATTTTTTTCCGCACCATTAGCTACAATATATTTAATAGCCTTTACTATCATAGGAGGTATACGCTGGTCACCGGTTTCATCATAATACTGGAGAATACCTTCTATTTGTACTCCAGCCTGCATCATGTTACTAGATAATACATACTCAACTGGTTGGCGACTCTTGTTTACGTTAAGCCATGAGCCTCCAGCTGCCTCATTCTCATAAACTCTCTCCATTATGAGACGTGCAGCATTTAAGTAATATGGATCACCTGTTCCCTGGTATGCTGTGACGAACATGATAAGAGGCCAACCCCCAAATCGTCCAGCGTCGAAGTTCCAATTGTTAAAGTAATTCAAAGAACTATAGTCGCCGGCTTTCCTCCTTATATAGTAATCTGCTACGCGAATTGCAGTCTCTAACCCCATGGGGTCTCCAGTCATATGGTAATAGGTTACTAAACCAGTATTAAATACATGCCCTAAGTTGCTTATCGTATTTTCTATTCCTCTGCCACCAAAGGTCTTCTTCTTCCAATATCCACCAGTATGGGCGACGCAGTGCTCATGTTGAAAACCGACTTCATCAGGATCCCAGTGCTGACGAGCAACGTCTACATCCATCTGGTGCAGTGCTGCTCGTTCACCAAGGATAAATGCAAGCTCATTTCCAGTATGTATGTAGCTCAAAAAGAGTCCTTGTGCCAGATCATACTCGAGATTACCCCAATTTATCTTGCGCTCACCCCACCAGTCTCCAAAGTTCATCATACCGTAGGCACGTTGGCTCTCTAAAGTGTTAGTAAAGAGGCCTAGATGGAAATCTAGTCTTTCTGCAAAGAGATCTGAAATGCTACCTGGTTCTACACCCATTGGACCGAAAGCTCGAGAGAGCGCATACTGCTCCCTTCGTACAGACGCTCTTAGACTGGTATCCACATATTCAATTGGGATATTCTCAGCATTTTCTCCAAAGGCAAAGAGGAACTGATGGCGTTTATTCATCCCTGCCCTTAGTTTATATCCATCATCTTGCAAGTAAAAGAATAAACGTGTCTCTTCGTCTTGATTTCTGGCTTTACCACTATACTGACCCCGTTGGAGGGTAGGCATGAGACTAATAGTAATATTGTCCTTCGTAACCTCTATCTGTTTCGGGTAGTTTTGCCAGAAGTATTGGGGTGCTATAGTCGTGGTCAATCCTCCTAAAGATAGTTCAGACCATCCTGTAGCTCGCCTACCT
>DIRN01000103.1 GCA_002426645.1 Firmicutes bacterium UBA5435
TTCTAGCTCTGGATTGTTGCCTTTTTTTATCCCAGTAGGAAATAGACTTGTAGGCATATGTAATACCGGATCTTTTATCTTTCTGATGCACAATGGTCGCCACTGCACCTCCTAGTTATGTGTATTATAACACATAACTAGATCCATGGCAAGTAAAAAATGTTCTAAAACCTTGTCCTTTCAGGTGTTTTTCGAGCATCTTCTTATTACCTCGTTATGAGTAGACGGGAATCCAGGTTAAAATATACTCTCTGCATTCAAATTCTGCATCTTGACTAAATTATTTCTGACTTTAGGTGAAATTTTCGGCTCTACTTACCTTATAGCCATCCAATCTTTTCCTTTTCCGGCCTGCTCTCCTTGGGCAGGCCTTGACATAAGCTTTACATTAAATTGTCTATTCATTTCAATTTGTCAATTCACAGCGATCATATTCTTCTACTACAGAAAATAATCCGGCAATTTATCATTTTCCCGTATATACTCATACGTCTTCTCCAGCGTTTTCCTTGGCTTTATCCCTCTCTTTACCGCCTTATCATATTCCCTTAACCAGTATTCTTTTAGCTCATATTCAAGCAACAGACTTAGTAGTACGTACAAAGACACCTCACTGTCCCGCTCGACATTATTCTCCTTAAAATATCTAATTGCCTCATCAAATTCGCACAACGCTATATTTAATCGAAAAACAGTTTCAGCCAAATTATTGATCTTTTCCTTACGCTCGTAATCGGAAAAATCCGAATTCCACGATTTTCTTGATTTATTTGGTTTTGCTCCATCCAATTCTGCTTTTAAAATCATGCACTGCTCAACAGCAATTTCCTTAGAATCTGGAGATCTAAGATTTTCAACTAATACATTTATCAAATACGAGTGTAATGTTTCACTATCAACTCTGCTATTAATAACTAGTACAACGGCAGATTTTACTGATTCTTGACTTATACCGCTTCCAAGTTTCCTTTTGAGAATAATGTCAAGCAACACAGTTTGCTCTATACCAACCGATCTAAAAGGGTTATCCGTATTAAAAATATAATAGCCACAAGCATAGCACAGCATCTCATATAGTTTTTCAAGTAAATTAGTTGCGGTCCTTCCCTCTTCACCTTCAACTGAAACACTTTGCAAACTCTTAATATAATCTTTTGCTTTAAATCTCCATTTTGGTCTCTCCTTTTTGTGAACAAAACTATTAGGGGCAAAGTAATACTGCTTATATGCGTAATCAATAAATTGATCGATCTCCGGCTTTAGATCGTTTAAATCGATTTGCCTATCCTGTTTCCTCTCAACCTTTCTAATACGCAAATATCCATGGACATCCTGAAGCAATGCATCGATATCCTTGTCTTCACGTAGTTTCTTAGGCATGGCCTTATACATTTCCGATATAAGTAATCTCAAATCTTCCTCGTTATACTTTTTCAGTAATTCTCTAAGTTCTGATACCAACATCATTTATACACCCCAATATCATTTAATAATTAAATTCCCTATCTCGTAACTTCTTACTCTTTTTATCACTGCCTTTCGAAGTGTGAAATAGGTTAACACATTCTAATGGGTTTTCAAAGGTTTATGAAGTTCATCAGCTTTAATCTGGAATCCTTGGTCCTTACCTTCGTTATACTCATCAATGGATCTCTTGACCGATTCTTCTGACAACTGATCTATCCTCTTAAATTCATGAAATTTTGGCACATCTACTTTCACTTCAACTGCTTTATTATTCTCTATTCCAGATTCGTCTTCAAATGATATGATGAACATCATTTTATCGCTTATATGAGTGTTTCCTAAAAATATGCTTTTAGTGTCATCATACCCTAATCTTCTTTGTTTGTCCAGCCCCTTTTCGACTTATTTCAGCTGGTTAAATAACTGTTTTCATTTGCTTATAAAATGATGTGCCTTGGCATCGGGTTATCATGTTTTAAGGTTTAGTTTTTTGAAAATTAAATTCTCCCTACTTAAATTATAACATCACCACTTTACGAGAAATCAGTTGAAAACAAAATAGGTTAGCCTCTCCTGTGGACATAATATCCATATAAGAAAAAATCAAAAAAGAGAGACTAACCCATGGATATTATGTCCGATAATGATAAAATTATACACAGTACCCTTAGAAAACATCTTGAGTATTATAGAGATGTTTTTACAGCAAAGACCTTTAAGTTGTTTACCTGGATAATTGTAGCCTTTATCGCAGTAGATGAAATACGCTCCATCAAGTTTGTCTGGGACATTTTTCTTAGAACTCATGCCCCATTCTGCTTGAACTCGGTATACTACTTTTTGGCCTATAGTCCTTTGTCAATAGAACTACTTATTGCAAAGACTGCAGGTGTTGTCTTATCTCTAGTTCCTGAGCGTTTAGAGAAACTGCCTGTTTTTCTGATAATTGACGATACACTACAGCCCAAGTTTGGGCAACACTTTGCTGGTTACCAGGAGTTCTTCGATCACTGCAAACGAACAGGTAACAACTATCTGAAGGGCAACAACTTTGTGTGCATAGTTCTTTCAGTTCCCATACCCTTCAGGGAAGAGATTCGGTGGCTCTCTCTCCCAGTAGGGCTCTGGCTATATACGGGCACACTGACTAAACTAGAGATTGACCGCAAACTGATAGAGATAGTTGTTGGTGTCCTTGGTGAGAACCGTAAAGCTATAATATTGTGTGACTCTTTGTACACCAAAGGAACGGTCCTTGAAGCAGTCAAGTCTCATGAGAACCTTCAAATTATAGCTGGTGTTAAGGTCTGATATTGCAATCTTTGGTCTTCCTCCAGTGCATAACGGCAAAGTAGGTAGACCAAGAAAATACGGACAACAGCTAACTCTTAGGGAACTGGCATACGAAAGAATTGGCGACTATTATCAATTTAGTGGTAACCTAATGACTCGGCTGTTTGATATGCCAGTTGAGATAATAGTAACTGTCAAGGACATTGATGCCTTTGATTCAGTAAGAATGTTTATTAGTACCGTCCCTTCTCATTGGGATTTGCAGCAACTCTTAGACCAACAGATCCAAGAGAAGACTGGTAGTAATGCCTTAATACTTTATGAGCATCGCTGGGATATAGAAATAATATTCTACGAACTCAAGTTCTTTTGGTCATTCGGCAATTATATGATTCGAACTGAGAACAGCATGCAGCGGTATATGAATTTAGTTGCCCTGGCTTTTACCTGGGTAAGTATATTACCATTTATGGTCGGCTCTCTGAAACCATTAAGGTTCTTGAGTCCCCAAGAGAATAAAGGGCGATTTGCCCAGCTACTTACCGAGGAACTAATTTTACATAGTTTCGCATCTTGGCTCGAAAATACGAAAATTTATTCAATAGTCAAGAGAGCTATTGCCTACTTTATTTCGAAAAGTCATGTTGCTTAATAGATCTTATAAAGTGGTGTTATATTAAAGTTCATAGGGAGAGATTATGACCCTAAGCGCTTAGAATTGGACCTTGTAGCATAAAACATGTGTAAGCAAAGAATTGCATTTCTACAGCTAATTTAAAGCCTCTACTTATTATTTAGCAGTCATATAGGTGGTATATTTTCTTATGGTTTTTCCATAGGGATTTACCTCTGTAGAATTAAATCGAAGCGAGGGGGTATAGGGAAAGAGGTAAGCGAACGTCGTTATTATACGCAAAGAGACGTATTCTATCGCAAGTGTAAAGCAGACTTATCCCTCTTAAGTGGATCGGCTATACTAATTAGGACAATTAAATTCCGAACAGTGGTATAATAAAAGAAGATATCACGAGGGGGAATTTTGATGTCAAAGCGTTATGAAGAAAGGTTTAAGGAGCAAATAGTAAACCTG
>DIRN01000041.1:0-20801 GCA_002426645.1 Firmicutes bacterium UBA5435
TATTGTAGACATTGCTGAAAGATGTTTTACTGCAAAACTATAGAGATTAGATAAAGTATAGGTAGAGGAGATAGGATGGATGTGAGAACCCGGTTGGGTTTTCAAAGTTTTGACATTCATAGTCATGAAATAGGTTGAATTTATCCTATAATAGTAATATAATAAAAGTAAACAGAAGGGATGGTGATATTATGAAAATAAATCTTAACAATTTAATCTCTATTACAGAAGCCAATCAAAATTTTTCTAAGGTTGCTCGTATGGTTGATGAAAAAGGTGTCGCCGTTATATTAAAAAATAATGCACCTAGATACGTGATTATTGACTATAGTAAGTTACAGGATAAGACAATTGCCGATGATATGTTAGTTCAAGAAGCTGCAACAGAGTATTTATCAAAATATGCTAAGGCATTCGAGGAACTTGCGAAATGAAAAAGATTAGCAAAGAACAAGTTTTAATTTTACATTCAATGGTTATTAAACAATCAGGTGGTCTTGATGGTATAAGAGATAATGGGTTGCTTGACTCAGCACTAAACATGCCTTTCCAATCATTTAACAATGAAGAATTATATCCTTCGATACAGGGTAAAGCAGCCCGTTTATGTTATAGTATTATAACTAACCATCCTTTTATTGACGGTAATAAAAGGATTGGTATTTTAGTCATGCTAGTATTTTTAAAAATCAATAACGTAATAATACATTGTCAGGATAAAGATATTATTGATCTTGGATTGGGTGTAGCAAGTGGAAAGTATGATTCATCTTATATAATGGAGTGGGTAATCCTTCATAGCCAAAATTAAAACAACAAATATTTAAAAACAACTAAACCTTGCGTTGTTTTCTGTGACTATATAATTGAAACATAGGTTTCATTGAAAGCTTTCGAATGAGGTTATAAATATGAATAAAACTGATTAAATAGAATATGCAGATTACCTATTACAGACGGCAATGTATAAAGTGCAGAATATTAGTGACGCTGAGGATTTGGTGCAGGAAACCCTTATGGCAGCTTTACTTGCAATTGAGAAAGGCAAGATGATTTGATAATCCGAAGAACTGGCTTGTAACCGTACTTAATCGAAAATATTATGATAAGCTTAGACAGAAATATCGGAAGCCAATGGTTAGTATTTATGTTATAGATGAAATCCAACAGGACGATATGGTCTACGAGAGGTTGGAGCACTCAGTTGATGCTGAAAATATTCGACGTTGTCTTGCATATCTGACAAAGCTTTATCAAGATGTATTGGTGCAGTTTTATATGCATGGAGAAAGTGTTAGCAGATATCCATCGCACTTAATATTCCTGCAAGGTTACACAGATTTTATTATTTACACTGAAAAGGATAGAACTGCAAATTTAGAGTTAGAAAGAGAACTTGCCGACAAGCTATACAAGAGTATTTGGACTGTATTAGAGCATGGATTGAATGAGCTTCGAGAACAGGATTTTTACAAAGAACAAGGAGTTACTAAGCAAATTAAGCTGGAAAGCTTTTTGCCGTAAAAACGATTTAGAATGCTGTTATTAATGTACATAATAAAGCTTGTGGAGGACTTCAACCGTTTGGAGAGTACCCAGATCGATTAGTGGTATAAAATGGTATGCTATGGGTAGCCGTTACCCAGCGAACTATGACTGGAATGAAAATACATATTAAAGGTATTTTATAAGCGGTGAAGCCCGCAACACTTTGGAAGATTACTGTGGATTAAAGAAAATCACACTCTGCGAATATGATCGCGAACTTGGCAAAATGCATCAGGGGTATAATAGTCTTAAGTTTATGAAGTACAGTATGAGTGGTAGCGATGTAATGAAAATGGTATATACAATATATTCTGGTAAGGAAGAAGATTCGTAGAAAGATATTGTATGAAGCGAGCCCTAGGGGCGGTTGTTTGCAAGCATAAAGAGATATCAGGGATGAAGGCGGGATAGTGAGCAATGATTCCATCGGAAGGTATTTGAAAGCGGCGGCATCCGGAAAGATTGAAGAAAATATAGTGAAAAACAATGTAAAAGTCTTAGCCGTTGATGATATCAACCTGCGTAAGGGTGATAAATCATCGGGTTGTACGGTATTTGTCGACGGAGAAACGCATAAAGTACTTATTGTCGTAAAGGGGACAACAAAGGAAGCTACAAAGCGGGTTATTGAGAAGTTTTCATCTTCAGAGTTTTTAAGCAGTGACAGAGCGGCTGGATATTCCACCGCGGGTGCCGAATGCGAAAAAACGCAGGTTGCCGATAGATTCCATTTGATTAAAACGCGCAGGATGCGGTCAAGGAGGCGCTGAGGACAGAGCTACCCGCAACCATATTTATAAGAGAAGGGGACGGGTGGGTCTCAGCGGAAGGTGAATCACCCGATGAGAAATTGTCGTTTTATGTTCCAGACCAAATCATAGAAGATAGAATTCGCAGATCAGGGGTTTCGAACGGAGGAGATTGCACAAAAGATAGGAATTCCGCTTAAGGATGTATGAGCCCTAAGAAGAACTGCCGTAGCTACCCTTGAGTTTGTTTAAGAAAAGATCAATGCCAGACTTGCTGCACAGACTGAGAAAGCAGAACCGAATTTGGAAAGACCCGGTACTAATGCAAAGAAAACCGTAGCGGGAACTAGGATACATTCATCTAAAAGATCCATTGTTGAGCCGTATAAAGAGACCGTTATTTCTCTGTGGAAAGAAGGCAGAAATCATAGAACAATATATCCCGTAATCAAAGAAGCTGGATATACAGGAAGCCAGAATACAATATACCAGTATCTATTAAAATTGAGCAAGGACGATCCCGATGGGATGGTTCGCGAGACTGCTCAAAAATCGAATACAGAAGCAGAAGATAGCGATTTTGATAAGAAACTGGCTGAGGAACGACCTGAAATATCACTTGAAAAAATATCAAGACATGAGGTGTACAATGCGATATTAGAAGAAGCCAGGATTGAGCGTAAAAAAGAAATAAAAATAGAAAAACAGGAGTCGATAGTTACAAAAGAAAAATTTTCCCGCCCCTCGGATTCTCCGATAAAGGAAGAAGAAACCCCGAGAGAAGAAAAAGTTAAAAAAACGGGAAATAGAAAGTATTAAAGAACTTAGGGAACGCTATCCCATAACCGATTTCCTTAGAGAGTTTCTTGTTGATTGTTATGATGTGTTTAATAGTAGTGAGGTTACGCAATTGGATAAGTTTATTATCAAGTACAAAGGCTGCGGAATCAATAGTTTGGAGCAGTACGTAAAGGGATTAGAAGCTGATTATGAAGCGGTAAAAAACTGCTTAATCTATAGATGCATCAGTAATGGTCCGACTGAAGGCTGTAATAGCCGGCTTAAAATGTTCCACAGAAGGAGTACCGACAAAGCGGGCTTGGATTTGCTTAATGCATACATTATCCTGTCAGCTTCCGGTTTCTAAGGTGATATGGGGCGGTAGGTAATTTTAACCTCTTCCCACTATTTACAACATGAGATACTTAATGTCCAGTACCTATTTTATTTAAGTACCTTTATTTTGCTTTAGTGTTAGATGCTAGTCTGGCGTTTTTGAAAAAACTGTTACATAAAGAACTTTGGGGGAAAATGGGTTCATGATTTTACCGTGTGATAGGCTGCTAAGTCCCTTGTCAACATCTTCTCATTATGATATAATACAAGAAAAGATTTTTAGATTATAAGGGATGAAAATTCCCTACTCTCTGAGAAGAGGGGTAAAAGGAGTAAAAAGGAGGGAACGGGAAACAAAGCGCTTTTTACTAACGCTAGCGTTTCACGAGAGGAATGAAGGAAAAGATACATCCAGAATATTATAAGACTAAGATAACCTGTTCTTGTGGTGCAGAGTATGAGGTTGGATCTACAAGAGAGAATTTAAAGGTAGAAGTTTGCTCAAGTTGCCATCCATTTTTTACTGGCAAGCGTCAGGGTTTAGGTGAAAAGGGTGGTAGGATAGAGCGATTTAAGAAGAAGTACGCTCTTTAATGATTGTAGGGGACAGGGTGATGAGCTCTGTCTTTCTTTAATATTCAAGAGTCTTAGCTCCCAGTCTCTGAGGGCCTAGACTTTTTTTACGATCCTGTCATATGTTAAAGTAAATCTCTTTAGGGAGGCGAAGGCCTTTGGAGAAGGAAGTCTCATATGGCGGCCAGGCTGTCATCGAAGGCGTCATGATGCGCGGTTCAAAGGTTGTGGCTTTAGCGGTGAGGAAACCAGATGGGGAGATAGCTGTTAGTACTAAACCCCTGAAGCCTTTAACATCATTTTGGAAGTTATTAAAACTCCCTTTTATTAGGGGAACATTTATTCTTATAGAATCGTTAGTATTAGGGATAGAGACTTTAATGGAGTCTGCTAATTATTTTCTTGATGAGGAAGAAGAATTGAACGCTGGTGAGATTGCTATAACTTTAATCTTAGGACTCGCTTTATCGATAGGATTATTTATAGTATTACCAGCAGTCCTCATAAAATTTTTTGTTGAACGTGTTGTAGAGACACCATTATCTCTTAATTTAATAGAAGGTATAATAAGGATAGGCATCTTCCTTCTCTATATCTTCCTGGTCTCTAAGATAAAGGATATTGCAAGAGTCTTTGAGTATCATGGCGCAGAACATAAGGCCATACGTACTTATGAGTCTGGAGAAGAACTAAACGTGGAGAATGCGGCAAAGTATAGCACCATGCATCCTAGATGCGGGACTAGTTTTCTACTGGTAGTTATGGTCGTAAGTATACTCGTTTTTTCTCTTCTAGGGCGTCAGACTTTATTGATGCGAATATTAACTAGAGTGCTTCTTCTCCCTGTTGTATCAGGAATATCTTATGAGATAATAAAGTTTGCAGGAAAGAAGAATAGAAGCAAGATCTTAGATTGGATAATTGCTCCTGGTATGTGGTTGCAAAAATTGACTACTAGACCTCCAGATGAATCCCAAATGGAGGTGGCACTTGTCGCGTTAAAAGAAGTTTTAAGCGCTGAGGGAAGGTTGCCGTCTTCTTCAGAGTCAACTATATCATAGTGCGGTAAAGATTTACGAGGTTCCACGTTATATTTTTAAGCATTTAAGGAGTGGCATGATTGTTAGAAAAACTTCGCGCAATAGAAAAAAAGTATAAAGAGCTATCAGAGAAGCTTGCTGATCCGAACATTTTCTCTGATCAAGAGAAGTATAAAGAGATAGCTAAATCCCATTCTGACCTCTCAGAGACTGTTGGAAAATACGAGGAATATAAGATGATTATGGCCCGTATTGAAGAAGCCAACGAGATGTTAGAGGATGAGCTAGAAGCAGATTTTCGCGAATTCGTTGAGATGGAGTTAGCAGAGAACGAAGAGAACCTGGAGAGACTAGATTCTGAATTGAAGCTTCTTCTAATTCCAAAGGATCCCCGAGATAAGAAGAATGTCATAATGGAGATTCGAGCTGGAACAGGTGGAGATGAGGCAGCTCTCTTTGCCAACGATCTATTTAGAATGTATAGCCGCTATGCTGAACGTAAGGGATGGAAAGTAGAGCTTATGAACGCTAGTGAATCAGAAATAGGCGGTTTTAAAGAAGTTATTTTTTCTATTGAAGGGCATGGAGCCTATAGCCGATTAAAGTACGAAAGTGGGGTCCATAGAGTACAGAGAGTCCCTGTCACTGAATCTGGAGGAAGAATACATACTTCTACTTCTACTGTAGCTGTACTTCCTGAAGCAGAAGAGGTAGAAGTGGAGATAAGCGCTGATGAGCTAAGAGTAGATGTTTATCGCTCTACTGGACATGGAGGGCAAAGTGTCAATACTACTGACTCGGCAGTACGAATAACTCATCTTCCCACAGGCCTTGTAGTTACATGTCAGGATGAAAAATCACAACTCAAGAATAAGACTAAGGCCATGAGGATCTTGCGTGCTAGGCTTCTAGATATAGCAGAAGAGGAAAAACGAGCTAAGATCCATAAAGAGCGAAGGAGTCAGGTAGGTACTGGAGATCGTAGCGAGCGTATTCGCACATATAATTTTCCTCAGAATCGAGTCACAGATCATAGATTAGGATTAACGCTTCATAAATTAGATATAATTCTTGATGGGGAATTAGACGAATTTATTAATTCCCTCATAACTAATGATCAGATTCAAAAGTTGAAGGGACTGGATTAATATGGAGGTTCTTCTTACTATAAGAGAAGTTCTAAATCGAACCACAAAGTATTTTTCTGGAAAAGGCATCGAGAGCGCCCGCCTCGATGCCGAAGTTTTATTAGCAAAGGTTTTAGGGGTCAATCGAATTGATCTATATATAAATTATGACAGACCCCTAGTCAATTCTGAGCTTGATGCGTATAGACGGGTCGTAGCTGAACGAGGTCAAAGGAAGCCCATACCATATATTACTGGTGAAAAGGAATTCATGTCATTAAATTTTAAGGTTATGGAAGGAGTTCTAATCCCAAGACCAGAAACGGAGATCTTAGTAGAAGCTGCTTTAAAGTATGTAAAGAAGAGGGAGATCCACCAACCAACTATTTTAGATATCGGTACAGGCACCGGTTGCATCGCCGTATCTCTTGCAAAGAGGCTTCCGTCAGCCTCTATCTACGCAACTGATATATCCACAGAAGCATTAAAGGTTGCTAAAACAAATGCACGAGAGCATGATCTTATAGATAGGATCACGTTTCTTCAGGGAGACCTCTTTGAACCAATAGCTAAATTATCTCAACAAATAAAATTTGACTTAATAGTCTCAAATCCACCATATATAAGAACACAGGAATTAAAGGAACTTCCACCTGAAATAAAGTACGAACCTTTTTTAGCTCTAAATGGAGGTAAGGAAGGCCTAGTATATTACGAAAGAATACTAGATGAAGCTCCAGGGTATCTTAAGCTAGATGGTTTGGTTCTTTTTGAAGTAGGAGCAGGACAAGCCCATATGGTGCAAGATATTTCTAGAAACTTTAATACATTAGAGATAATTAAGGACTATTCTAGTATAGAACGAGTATTGATGCTAACTATGGAGAGAAGGGGCTAACCTAATGGAAACGCAGATCATACGTGTTCATCCTGATAATTTTGAGGTCCAAGAGATTCGCAAGGGCTCAATGATCCTATCTAGCGGGGGTCTTGTGGCTTTTCCTACAGAGACTGTATATGGACTTGGAGCCAACGCGTTTGAGCCTAAAGCAGTCATGCAGATATTTAAAGCAAAGGGACGCCCTGCAGATAATCCCCTTATAGTACATATAGCTCGGTGCGAAGACATAAACGAACTAGTAAGGAGTTTGCCAAAAGAAGCAGAGATTCTAATGGAACAGTTTTGGCCTGGACCACTTACACTTATCCTTCCAAAGAAGGAAACCATACCAGACGTTGTTAGCGCAGGCTTAGATACAGTTGGCATCAGGATGCCTGATCATTCTGTGGCCTTAACGCTTATAGCAGAGGCAGGTGTACCTGTAGCTGCCCCTAGTGCAAATATATCGGGTCGTCCTAGTCCTACCAACGGAGAACACGTGATACGGGATATGATGGGACGAGTAGATGTTATAATCGATAGTGGCTCTACAGGAATTGGGGTTGAATCTACTGTACTGGACCTCACCTCTAGTCCCCCTCTTATTCTAAGACCAGGTGGAATTACACTAGAATCCTTGAGAGACGTACTAGGAGATATTAAAGTATACGATGGTGGAGATGGTGATTTTGCTCCAAAATCTCCAGGCATGAAGTATAAGCACTACGCTCCTGAGGCTAAGGTTATAGTCGTTGAGGGAAATGAAGAGAACATACTAATAGAGATAAAAGCTATGGCCAGCAGATTTGCTGCTCAAGGCAAGAAGGTAGGAATAATGGCTACCTCTGAGAATCGTTCTTTCTATGGTGATAATTACTTGGTCAAAGTAGTAGGGGATAGAAAGAACCTCTCGACTATTGCTGCTAATCTATTTAGCCTTCTCCGTTCCTTTGATGATATGGGTGTAGATATCATTTTAGCTGAAGGGGTAGCTCCTAAAGATCTAGGGTTTGCCATTATGAACAGGTTAAAGAGGGCAGCAGGCGGAAATGTCATAAAGGCAGGACTTGGCTGTTAGAAAGGAGGTAAAAGATGCCCGCTGGTAAGGTCATGAAGATCCTTCTACTATGTACTGGGAATACTTGCAGAAGTCCCATGGCAGAAGGATTATTTAAGGAACTTTTAAAGGAAAAAGAACTGTATGTCCAAGTGGTATCTGCTGGGCTCTTTGCTTTAGATGGGGGCATGGCTTCTCCCCAAGCTATTACCGCTATGGGAGAGAAAGGTATAGATATTTCAAAACATAGAGCACGGCAGGTTACAAAAGATTTAGTAGAGGAGTCAGATCTGATCCTCTCCATGACATCAGAACATAAGAAACGTCTTTTGACTATTATACCTGAGGCAAAGAAGAAGGTCTTTACACTTAAAGAATTTGGGCAAGGGGAGCCTCTAGATATCAAGGATCCTTTTGGGCAGCCTGTTGAGGTTTACAAAGAGAGCGCAAAGGAGATAGAAGGGGCTTTAAAGGGAGTAATTCGTAGACTTATGGAAACCCGATAGGAATTTTAATTGTATTATTAGCAAGAGGAGGGAAGGGCCCATTCCTCTCTATGGTAAGAGAGGAATGTACCAGTTGAATGAAGGACAAGTTAAAAATTGCAATAGCTAGCGATCACGGTGGCTTCGCTTTAAAAGAGGAGTTAAAGGAGTACTTAATTGAAATTGGAGTGGACTTTGAGGATCTTGGAATTGGTTCACCTGATCCTATAGATTATCCAGAAGTTGCATGGACAGTAGCCCAAAAGGTAGCTAACGGGGAGTTTCATCGAGCCATACTTGTCTGTGGGACAGGTATAGGCATGTGTATAGTAGCCAATAAGGTTAAGGGAATACGAGCAGCTCTTTGCCATGATGTTTTTTCCGCTAAGATGGCTACGGAACATAATAACGCTAATGTTCTGGCTCTGGGAGGACGAGTGATAGGAGTTGAGCCGGCTAAGATGGTGGTGGCCACGTGGTTAGAGAGCCAATTTGCAGGCGGAAGACATGGAAGACGTGTAAATAAGATAAGCGAATTAGAGGAGAGTGTAGATTAACCATGCGTGTGAGCTGGGATGAATATTTTATGGAGATAGCTAAAGTGGCAGCTAAACGTTCAACGTGTCTCCGAAGACGCGTTGGAGCAGTAGCTGTAAGGGATAAACGTATATTGGCCACTGGGTACAATGGTGCTCCTACTGGATTGCGTCACTGTAGTGAGGTGGGGTGCATAAGAGAGGCAATGAAAATACCTTCAGGCCAACATCATGAACTTTGTCGCGGTCTTCATGCTGAGCAGAATGTCATAATTCAAGCAGCCTTATACGGTATAAATATTAAAGGCGCTATATTTTATCAAACTCACCAACCATGTGTCCTTTGTGCAAAGATGATGGTAAATGCAGGTGTACTTGAGATTGTCTTTGAGGGTGATTACCCTGATGAAATGTCCCTTCAGATCCTTAAAGAAGGGAATATAAAGATCAGGAAATTTGCAACAGAAAGATAGGGGAGGAATCTGCTATGGAATGCAAGAAGATTATGACTGTCTTTGGAACTAGGCCTGAGGCCATTAAAATGGCACCCCTTATAAAAGCATTAGATAAGCGTCGGGAACTTTTCACTTCACAGGTAGTCATCACAGCACAGCATCGAGAGATGCTAGATCAAGTTCTTGATGTATTTAATATAACAGTTGATTATGACTTGAACATAATGAGTCCGGGACAAACGCTCTTTGATATAACTTCTAAAGTATTAAATGGACTACGTGAGATCCTGGCTATAGAGAAACCCGATATGCTGCTGGTTCACGGAGATACTACTACTACCTTTGCTGCTGCTCTAGCTGGATATTATACGAGGGTACCAGTAGGACACGTAGAAGCAGGTCTACGTACTTACGATAGATACCAGCCGTATCCTGAAGAGATTAACCGTTGTCTCACCACTGTACTAGGGGAACTTCATTTTGCTCCTACCCAAGAAGCTAAAGAAAACTTACTTAAAGAGAATGTACCATTAAACTCTATATATGTTACTGGAAATACAGTTATAGATGCCTTGCTCTCAGTAGTGGAGGAAGACTATATTTTTCAGGATCCTATTTTAAGTACCCTTCAGAAAAAAGGAGAACGTTTAATACTCGTTGAGGCCCACCGTAGAGAAAATTTGGGGCGCCCTCTTAAAGAGATAGCTTTAGCTATAAAAGATGTTGTGGAACTTTATCCTAATATACAAGTAGTCCTACCCCTCCATAAAAATCCTCTAGTAAGAGAAACTTTTCACAAGATACTATATGGAGTAGAAAGGGTCTATATGATAGAACCGCCTGATTATAAGTGTTTTATCAATCTAATGAACAAGGCATATATGGTGGTTACTGATTCAGGTGGCCTTCAAGAAGAAGCACCAGCTCTTGGTGTACCAGTATTAGTCCTAAGGGATGTAACAGAGAGACCCGAGGCGGTAAAGGCGGGTACTGTAAGATTAGTTGGAAGAGAAAGAAAGGGTATCGTTTCAGCCATGGCTCTCCTCTTAGATGATGAAAAGGAATATAGGAGCATGACTAATGCTACTAATCCTTATGGTAATGGTCAAGCTGCTGAGAAGATCCTTAATGCTATAGAAGAATACTTTGCTACTAGATAAAGTGTAAGCCTTATTCTAGTCTATTATGGTTAAGTCCTTCATATACTTATAATGTCAAATTATACCCTTGGATAAGAGGGTTGGAGGCATTTTTATGAAGCGCATAATCTTAATCATTTTTTTCTTTATTTTCCTAGTAGTTATTCTTATACCTATTTTTCTAGTAAAAGGCGTTACGCTTTTCCCCTCCATCCTTCCTAATAAAGGCGTAATGCTTCAAGTGTATATTAAAGATCTAGACAAAATAATTAAAATGGATTCAGAGGAGTATCTTAAAGGGGTAGTGGCAGCAGAGATGCCTGCTGACTTCGAATTAGAGGCATTAAAGGCACAGGCTGTCGCAGCAAGAACCATCCTTATGAAGAGAGCAAAGGTCTACGGTGGCTCTGGATGTTCCCTTCACCTTGATGCTGATATATGTACTGACCCAGTACATGATCAGGCATGGATATCAACGTCTGATCTCAGAAAGAAATATGGTTTTTGGGGTTATTTAAAGAACTGGCGAAAGATCTCTAAAGCAGTGAATGATACTAAGGGATTGATTATTACATACAATGGCCAAATAATTGATGCGGTTTTCCATTCGACAAGTGGGGGCATGACTGAAAATCCTGAAGATGTATGGGGAACTCCTCTTCCTTATCTTCGTAGTGTGGTAAGTGATTGGGAAGGTCATTCACCTTTTCTCTATGATACAAAGGAGTTCACCTTAGGTGACCTATCTACTATATTCGATGCTAGTTTTGATCCTACGCAAATGACCGTAACTGGTGGAGGAGCCCAGGGCTCTTCTGGAAGCATTATTCGTACCCTTGCCACCTCATCAACAGGGCGAATAAAGGTTATGAAAATAGGTGATAAATTACTAGAAGGAAGTGAGATCCGAAGGTTACTAGGACTACGTTCTACTAGATTCACATGGCAGATAATAGGAACAGATACTGTCAGATTCACTACTATAGGATATGGACATGGAGTGGGAATGAGTCAGTATGGAGCAGATGGTCTAGCCCGTCGCGGAAGAAACTTTCAGGAGATCCTAGAGTACTATTATTCTGGAGCTAAGGTCACAAAAATTAATTAAAATATTGAGAAATCATGTATGACAAAGGAAAATATGGGCATACTAGAGCCTGAGGTGATTAAAATGAAAGAAAAACGATTTTACCCTTGGGCTTTTATTGTAAATAAAACTAAAAAGTTCGGTTACAAGAAGTGTATAGTGTTAGTAGGATTGTGTCTTACTGTAATTTTATTCTTTCTAGGCTATTTTCGTTCTTTAGAGAATTCTTTCGATGAGAGCGCGTTATTCAATGGTCTCCAGGGGGGATACACAGATCTTCTAGAAGAGACGATAGAATCAACTATTCCAGGAGGTTATGTTGAGATAGTAAATAGTAATATGGGAGAGGATGCATTAGGGTCCCAGGGAATTACTGACCTGGGCGATGATGAAGACGCCTTGGACTGGGAAACTCTCTCAGCTCCTATCAATGCAAGACCCCTCCCTTATGTAGATTTGAATTCTATGGTAATACCAGCCTCTGGACGTATGAGTGCTGAATTTGGTTGGCGCGAAAACCCCGTCTATGGAGACTGGAGATACTATCCTGGGGTCGATATACAGACCACTGATGGAGCGTTGGTTTTAGCAGCCTTTGCTGGAAGGGTCAAAGATGTTGAGAGGAAGAGTCTGGACCATATGATTATAACTATAGAGCACGGAGGTGGGATTAGCACTATATATTCTGGAGTTGAGACAGTCCTGGTCCAACCAGGTGAGTTTGTAGAAGATGGACAGGCTATTGCTAGTATGAAAGATAGTGGAGAAAATCTACTGTACTTTCAGGTATTAGTAGGGGATTCGTTTATCGATCCCACTCAGTACCTCTAATTTACGCTCAAGTCCATTCTCTAAAAAGGGTTTCTGATTTACATACCTTTAATCAGAAACCCTTTATTTTTTCAAGTGAAGAGTCCCTAGTAATTTGTAATATTCATTCTCCTCTTGCATATATATGTATTAGTTAACATTAAAGCTTGAGAGGAGACATGATGTGCATATCATGTCTCCTGTCACCGGGGGGCCGAGGAGGATGAGAGATTATATTCGAAAGCGCGCATTGGAGATTGGCGATTATATAATAAATACTAAAGCCACAGTGCGTCAAACAGCACAAGTTTTTAAGGTGAGTAAGAGTACAGTTCATAAAGATGTAACAGAGAGACTTCCTTCAGTAAATAAGATACTTGCTCGAAAGGTAAAACGGGTCCTCGAAAAGAACAAAGCAGAGAGGCATATTAGAGGAGGAGAAGCCACAAAGAAAAAGTACAGAGAGAGAAAGAAGAAAAATGATGTAAAGAAAGAGGAAAATAAGGGTTAGTGGAGAATAAATAATTAAATAAAGGTTAAATTTATATTATTTGACGATGAGTAGAGGGGGCCCGGTAATTAAAATGTTTGGCCTAACAAGGGGTATGGGTATAGATTTAGGTACTGCAAGTGTTCTGATTTATATAAAAGGAAAGGGAGTAGTTCTTCGAGAGCCGTCAGTAATAGCTGTAGAAAGTAATTATAGAAAGGTATTAGCCGTTGGCGAAGAGGCTAGGCTTATGATCGGTAGAACCCCGGGGAATATCATTGCTATTCGTCCGATGAGGGATGGAGTTATAGCTGATTACCAGGTCACAGAGGCTATGCTTAAACATTTAATATCTAATGTTTGCGGTCGAAGACGGTTATTTAAGCCAGATGTGGCCATTGGGGTTCCTTCAGGAGGGACAAGCGTAGAACGGCGAGCTGTTTTGGAAGCAGCTACTGCTGCAGGTGCACGGCGAATATATCTTATAGAAGAGCCTGTTGCAGCAGCTATCGGAGCTGGTTTAGATATTATGGAACCATCTGGGAACATGGTGGTAGATATAGGTGGAGGGACCTCTGATATTGCTGTGATATCCCTAGGTGGTATTGTGGCAAGCGAGTCTTTGAGAGTGGCCGGGGATACATTTGATGAGGTTATAGCTCGCTATGTAAAAAGAGTATATAATCTAGCTATAGGTGAACGAACTTCAGAAGATATCAAGATAGAAATCGGTACAGCCTTTCCTGATATGGAGGAAAAGAGCTTAGAGATTAGAGGACGAGATATGGTAACAGGGCTTCCACGAACCCTTAAACTTAGTTCAAATGAGATCTATGAAGCTCTCTCAGAAACAGTACAAGTTATAATCAACGGAGTTAAATCTGTCTTAGAGCAAACTCCTCCTGAGCTTGCAGCAGACATAATAGATAAAGGGATAATTATAACAGGCGGGGGTGCTCTCCTTAGAGGGTTTGATTTAATGTTAATGAAGGAAACAGGAATTCCTGTTCATATTCCAGAGAATCCAACATATTCTGTAGTACTTGGAGCGGGAAAGGTCCTAGATAACATCTCTGAGATGCCTCGCGAGATAATTGTAGCGATGAAGGCGATGTGATGGAAAGGGGGAGGGTGGTGATACACCACACTATTAAGAAGAACCTTTTTTATATATTTGTAATATTTATTTTAGGTCTGTACTGTATGGCTTTTCATGCTATAGCTGAAGAGGAAGAAGAATTCAATATCATGCCGGTATCGGATATAAAGAAAGGTATGGTAGGTATAGGTAGGACAGTAGTTGAGGGAACTACCATTGAAGAGTTTGAAGTTGAGGTGATTAGCGTCTTCCAAGGCGTGGACTCCCTTCCCCCATATATATTAGTAAAAGTGAGTGGAGATGCTATTGAACGTTCAGGAGGTATATCTGCGGGTATGAGTGGTAGCCCTGTCTATATAGATGGTAAATTGGTTGGCGCTATATCCCATAGATATCAAGAAGCAGATCATACCATTGGTCTCCTTACGCCTGCAGAAGAGATGATAAAACTCTTTAATTACGATAAGTATGCAATAGCATCTTCTAAAGGCACTATAGCCTTTAACTTTGACGGAGAGGTTTATAATTTTATACCCGTTCAGAGCCCTGTATTAGTAACTGGAATGGGAAATAGGGCCTTTGACATACTTAAACGCGGATTTGAAAAACGCGGTGTGAATCTTATGAATTTAAAGGTATCTGATGTAGAAGGAGTCACTGATCTTCCCGAGGAATTACCTATAGAACCAGGGAGCGCTATAGGAGTTCAGCTGGTACGCGGCGCTATTAATGTAGTTGCTATAGGTACTGTCACATATAAGGAAGGGTCAAATATATTGGCTTTTGGACATCCTTTCTTAAATGCAGGACCAGTTAACTTCTTTGCTTCTTCTGCTTATGTGCACAATACTATTAAAAGTGAAGTTATGCCTTTTAAGATCGCATCACCTATAAAAACTATAGGCACTGTAACGCAAGATAGAAATGCAGGTTTGGTAACAGTATTGAATAACGGACCTCAAAGCGTCTCTGCTAGGCTTACGGTTATCGATCTGGATATTAAAAGGGAGAAGAACTATTACTTTCAAATAGTCAGAGATCCAACTCTATTACCAGAATTGTTAGGGACTACTTTTCTCCAGGGGATAGATTACACTATAGACCGTTTAGGCCCTGGTACTTCTGAAGTATCTTTTTATGTAAGGACTCGAGATGGGGCGGGTTCTTTCACCAGAAATAATATATTCTATAGTGAATTTGATGTAGCTGCTGTTTCTCTGTATGAAGTAATAAGTTACATAGCAGCTCTTTTAAATAACGATATTGCAGATGTAGAGATAATAGATGTAGGCGTTCAGGTAAAGATTAAATCAAGGCGACGAACAGCTCAAATCGTAGCTGTACGAGTAGATACTGAGAATCCCTCTCCAGGCGATGAAATAGTAGTTCAGGTAGATCTTAAGCCTTATAGGGAAGAGCTGGTCACAATACCGGTGAAACTAAAAATACCTGAGGGTACAAGTTTAGGTGAAGGATATATCACTGTGTATAGCGGAGAATCTTTATTTGGAAGTTACTATGACGAGTGGGGTATAGAAGAAGACTCAGGTGTTGGTGAGTCTCAAAGAGTAGAGAAGGATTTAAAAGAATTCGTCAATAATTTCGCTAATTCTAGGAAGAACAATGAATTAGTTGTAGAATTCCAATCTTATTATGTTGAGAATGAAGGGATGGGAGCAAACGTTTTACCAGTAATGAATGATGAGGTTAATGTCTTGCCCGATATAGAGAATTCTTCGAAGTTCAGTCTAACGAATTCAAAGACGCCTAGGGTCATAGAACCATCTGATTATAGTATAGACGGAGAGACTTTTGAAGAATCAGGTACTTTAAAGGTAGTAGTCCCTACAGATTATGTTTTAAGCGGTTGGGCTAGCCTTGATATTATAGTGGGTGATGAAAACTAGTAATCAACCCTTCTCTTAATGATGCATATAATAAAATAAGGCTGCAATAAAGAAGAGGAGGGGATTGTGTGGGGAGCGTAAACCAGCAGTTCTATGCATTCTTCATCACAGTTACGGGTGGCTTTATGGTAGGAGCCTTATTGGATCTTTACCGTATCATAAGAGGGCTCACCAGACCTAATAAGTTCTTTACTAATTTAGGTGATTTGATCTTTCCCATTATCTCTGGAGGGATACTTTACATCTTCTTGCTCTTGAGGAATTACGGCGAAGTCCGTGCCTATGTCTTTTTAGGCATATCCCTTGGGTTTTATATTTATAGATGGCTCCTAAGCCCATTTGTTATCAGAAGTTTTGTAGTTTTAAAGAATTGCATTCGGCAACTTTCAGGAAAATTTAAGTTAATAGTGATTAAGCTCTTTATTCTCTGAATTAAGCAGGAGTTTCTATTACTTTGTAGAATCCTTATATTAACTTAAGTTTTTTCAAGAGCACGAAGGGAGGTATATCGGTATTTTTATACCGATAAGACCCATGAGAACGAAGAGGACATTAAGCTCCAAGTATGGAAAAGTCTTTATATTATTACTTATAGGATACCTCTTCCTTCTTTATCTTCAAGGGGTGTATAATATCTTATGCCTCAATCATGAGATAAGGCAGGTGAAGGCGGATATAGCAATTCTCATAGGTAAGAATAATCGATTACGTGATGAAGTAGATGCTTTAAGAGATCCAAGATATGTTGAAGGGGCAGCTAGAGAAAGACTTGGGCTGGTTAAACCAGGGGAAACCCTTTTTATTCTGGCCGAACCTGCCAATAAAGCGACATCTCCTTGAAAGATTATAGTGAGGGAGGGATCCAAAAGCGTAACATTTAGTATTTGACAGAGGGTTAGTTGTGTTATATAATTAATACAAATAGTTAAAAGTATGAGGAGGAGTTTCAATAGTATGCCGGTTGAGTTAGGAAACATCTTGGAAGGACGAGTGACAGGGATCACTAACTTTGGTGCCTTCGTAGAACTCGGTGATGGTCAAACCGGACTTGTCCATATTTCTGAGGTTGCGGATACGTATGTAAAGGATATCCACGATTACTTAAAACAGAATGATCGAATAAAGGTAAAGGTTATTGCAGTTAAGGACGGAAAGATAGGTCTTTCTATAAGGCAAGCAGAAACTAATAAAAGAACTCGAGCATCAAAAGAGGAATTCGAATACAAACTAGCTAATTTCCTTAAAGAAAGCGAAGAACGACAGCAGGACTTGAGAAAGAGCATCGAATCGAAACGCGGAGGGCGTGGTAGTAGGAATAGTATGTACTAAGTATTATATTTCTTATTAATAAAAGAGGCATCCCCTATATAATGGCTTTTAGTGGGATGCCCTTTCTATATTAAGGAGCAAAGTATGGATAAAGATATTTTAAAACTTAGTCCTATTAAGGGTACAGATCTATATGTCCTTATGAATCAGATACGTCGAATTCCCAGAGGGGTTATAGGGGTGGCTAAGCGTTGTAGGTATGGTTATCCCCAGGTAATAGCCACGAATCCTATCCTAAAAGACCGGATTTTCCCCACGCTTTTTTGGTTAACGTGTCCTTCTTTAATTGAAGAATTGAGCGTTTTAGAGAATAAAGGGTGGGTAAGGCACCTAGATGAACGCCTTCGTGATGATCCTGTCTTTGCGAAGAAGGTAATGGATGCTCATGAGGAATATGCTAATATGCGCGCTAGATTTCTTTCAAAAGAAACCATTGAGAGCCTTCGCAATAGAAATCCTAGAAAAGCAATAGTAGTAGAGGAATCAGGCATAGGAGGCTCTGTGCGTTTTGACGGAACTAAATGCTTACACATGCATATAGCAGATCACCTTGGGAGAGGAGCGAATCCTGTAGCGGAGCTCTTGAAAGAGACCTTTCCAGGACTTCTAGAACCTGATTCTATTTGCAATAAATACTGTAGCAGATGGGATGAGGATTTCCAACGATACGGAGCTATAGATGTGGGGACAAACTCCATTAGACTATTAATAGCTGATCTCTTTGGTGACGGAGCTTTTCTAGTTCCAATTCTCCATAAGATACGCATAGCTAGATTTGGGGAAGGTGTTAGTACCACAGGGTTCATAAATGAGAATGCAGCTCGTCGAAGCTTAAATGTATTCTATGAGTACTCTAAAGATCTTAAGGACTACAAGGTAGAGCATGTAAAGGTAGTTGCCACAAGCGCGGCTAGAGATGGTATAAATTCAATGGAAGTACTATCTAATATAGCTTCAGAATCTGGTCTTCCTACGCCTCGCATTATCTCTGGTCAAGAAGAGGCGTTATTAACCTATAACGGAGCAGTTAAAGATGTAGGATTTCTTCCGTCTTACAGTGAAAGAAAAGACCATCTAAGAAAGGCTGTAGTTGTAGATGTAGGAGGCGGGAGCACTGAATTTATAAGTAAATCTGGGAAAGAGTCTGTAAAGAGTTTTAGTTTAAATATAGGGGCAGTTCGCTTAAGCGAATGTTTTATAGCCAATGACCCCATTGATGATACTGAGTACTCGCGTCTAATAAGCCATATTCGTCATGAAATAGAGATTATAGCCCAAAAATTCATAGATGTTTCGTTGCTAATAGGTGTAGGTGGTACTGCCACATCCCTCGCTACCATTAGCCAAGCTCTAGAAGAATATGAAAAAGAAAGGGTCCATGGGTATCAGCTAACACAGAGTCAGATAGCTGAGATCTTAGAGCACTTAAAGGCCCTGCCTCTTACAGATAGACGTAGGGTAAAGGGCCTCCAGCCAGAACGAGCAGATGTAATCCTAGCAGGTATAGCCATATTTTTAGTTGCAATGGAGTGTTTTAAGGTGGATAAGTTACTTGTAAGTGATTCTGATATACTCCAAGGGATTATATATTCATCAGCATTTACCCGTTAAGCCGATATGGTGGGGGAGAAACTGACTCAAACTAGTAGTTTTTAAAGATAAAACCACAAAAAAACTTCTAAATAGCATTGACTACATTATAGAGTTGGAGTATAATATAGATCGTAGCATATGAAATACACTTTCAAACATAAATGCCGGGATGATGGAAAGGCAGACATGACGGACTTAAAATCCGTTGGTCCTTACAGACCGTGCGGGTTCAAATCCCGCTCCCGGCACCATATCTAATGGCAATTATGGATGTCATGGGTTGAAAAGCCCGTCAAAAAGAAGCTTAATTTCGTGGATATCATCCCCCTATTTTTCAATAACTAAGGGATATGAACTAACACGAAAGAATTTTTAAATAGACACGCGCTAAAAATTGAGTATAGAGAACTGATTTCCAATAAAGGAGTCAGTTCTTTTTTCATTGTCTAGAAAGCCAGAGAGACAGCAAATAAAAAACATAATGTGTAGCATCTTTTTTACAAACACCAGAAATACAATAAATATGTAAGCATAAAGAGCGGTCGATTTTAGGAATAGTCCTTAAATTGACCGCTCTTTTTTTGTTTGCAGAAAGGACACGATATGCTTGTAAAATACAAACGAAATAGAAAATTTGCCTGTTACGATTCTGAATGCCTTACGAGTACCGGAAAACCTGATCCGCCCCCCTCGTCTTGTTGGTCCATTTAAAAGCTGTGGTGATTGCCCTTATGCATCCCACGGCTTTATCTGTTATAGCCGTGAAGGAGATTGTCTAAGAACCGATATGCAAAAAATCAATCACAGGAGGAAAAAAATATGCGAGCAATGATTCAATGTATGCATGAAAACAATTATCAAAATCTTACCTTTCCCAGTAAGGAAAAAGAACTGCAGATTTTATGCGACAGTCTTGGCGTTGCCAATACCGCAAAAACAGAGATTAAAATCGGCACTGTCCATAACGATGAAAGATTGTCAACCCTGCTTTCTGATAAAACAGTAAATCTTGACGAACTGAACTTTCTGATGAAACGGTTGGACAGCTTCGATCAAAATGAGCTTGCCACCTTTTATGCAGCTGCCTATGCTGAAAAAGCTGAAACGATGACGGAGCTTATTAACCTCAGCTTTAATACCCATTGTTACAGCCTTGTAACCGATTTTAGCGATTTAAATGCTATAGGCAGGCAGATGTACCTAACAGAGCAAATCGGTGTCAGTACAGAGGAATTACAAACCCTTGACGGACGAAACTACTTTAAAAAAATGATTGCAGAAAACCCTAATCCTATGATAACACCGTATGGATTGGTATATAGAAACAGCAATGAAATTGCACAGACCTATGACGGCAGAAATTTTCCGTATTACCAATATGAGGATACGCCCGTTACACTGCTGCTGAGTGCTCAAAATCGCTACGAATATCTTTATCTGCCAATCGAGCAGAGTGAGTTGAATAAGGCTTTAGAACGATTGGGTATAGAAAGTCTTAAAGAAATCCATTGGCAGGTAGAAGAACACAATATCCCTGATAACCTTGCAGATATGGTAGTTAAGGCTCAGTCAGATATGTATGTCCTCAATCAATTTGCCACAATTTTTAAGGAGATGGGTCAGCGTGAAGTTACAGCTTTATCTGACATTGCCGCCTTTGCAAAAATCACCAATGCAGAAGAACTTAAAACACTGGCAAGCTGTATGTATGAATTTGAAAGTTTTCCCGATATCCATACTCCAGAGCAATACGGCAGATATATGATTTGTGAAAGCGGCCG
>DIRN01000041.1:20902-21899 GCA_002426645.1 Firmicutes bacterium UBA5435
CTGGCAAGCTGTATGTATGAATTTAAATGTTTTCCCGATGTCCATACTCCGGAGCAATACGGCAGATATATGATTTGCGAAAGCGGCCGTTTTGAATATGACGAAAATCTCAAAGATTATATTGATTTTAAGACATATGGCCAAGACAAAATCAGCAGAGAAACCGGAGCATTTACTTCTAAAGGTTATCTGCTTTACCACGGATATGACATGGAAATGCAGGGAATTTTGAATAAAAATATCGGGCTTAAAATTAAAGAGCTGCACGAACCGCAGGAGCTTAAACTGTATATGCCTCTTAAGGCTGTTACCTATCAGGATGAAAATGACTATGGGGATCTTTATCAGGTAGATTATGAAATAGATGTGTATTCTGAAGAACTAAGTTCCTATGAAGATGAAATAAGAACTGCTATTATAAATCATCGTTTGGATGATGAAAAGCGTGGCATGATGTATTACTATGATGAGCCCGATACGGTGAATGCAAAAGTACAAAAGTATTTGTTTGATGTAGAAGTAATTGATGGAGAGCTGATGGGAGTTGCAGTTCTTACTCTTAATGCACCCTTAAATCAAGGAGAGCTTATAAAAATTAAGGAAGCCATCGAGGGTCAATGCTCTGACGGCTTTGGAGAAGGCCTCGAGCAGCGTGAAATTAAGTGTAACGGCAAGGAGGTATATGTAAGTCTTTGGAACTCTCATGATTGGAGCCTGAAAACCGCTGAAGAAATGGGAATTACAGAACAAAAATATGAAATGAAGTTTGGAGGTATGTGAAATGAATGGATTTCCTACAAGACAACAGGTTGAAAGAATTAAAGAAAAATATCCACCTTGGTACTAAAATACGTATGGAATCTATGTCCGATCCCTATGCACCAATTCCACCTGGTATTGAAGGGATAGTAGATTTTGTGGACGATATCGGCACTCTGCATTGCAGCTTTGAAAATGGACGCAGTCTTGGTGTTATTGTTGGCGAGGATAGCTTTTC
>DIRN01000056.1 GCA_002426645.1 Firmicutes bacterium UBA5435
AAAAAGAGCAAACGAGAAGGTAGGACAGAGGTTTTGATAAAGCTTTTAGTCCTAAAATTCGGTCAAGTACCAGAAGGCATAATAGTCAAAATCAACGAATCCGATGAATCTCAAATCGAAGCTATAATAGACAGCATTTTTGAAATCCAATCCCTTGAAGAAATCAATAAACATTTTAAGTAAGACTCAATCGAAAAATTATACTCTAAGCAATATATAATTTTTCATTTATATATTGCCACGGACTTTTATCCTTTCACCGTTTTTTACCTAGCTAGGATGGCTCTGTGGCTTAATTTTTTATGGGAACAGTTTCACTGTGCTAGGTAGGTTTGGAAACTTCTTGAATTAGATCCGCCTTCGTCAAATATATCTTTAAATTGAGCTATAAAGTTTAGTAGGAGGCCGCGTCGCTCTGCCGACCTCGCATACTATACTGAGGAAGGTAAGAAGTTGGCGTTTATAGAGAAGATTCTTTATGTTTTCTTTTTTAGAACTATAATTTTTACAGAAAATGTAGTACAATAAGAGGTAACGTTTGTTATATAATTGATTGGAGGGGTTATAATGCTCCAAGTATTAAATTTAGTGAAGGAGTTTGGAACATTTCGAGCACTTGATGGAGTGAGTTTTCAGGCTAAGCCTGGAGAGATCTTTGGGCTTTTAGGTCCTAATGGTGCAGGCAAGACCACTGCTATGCGTATTATTTCCTCTGCTATGCTCCCTACCAGCGGAACAGCTAAGGTCATGGGTTATGATGTACTAAAAGAGACGCGTGAAGCCTCTATGTACTTAGGTGTTCTAACTGAAGAAGCTGGCCTTTATGGTAGGCTTACATCTCGGGAAAACCTGACCTTTTACGGCAGACTATATGGTTTAAGTAAAGAACAGGTGGACGACAGGATAGAAGAACTCTCGGAATTATTGGATATGGGAGAATACATTGATAGAAATACAGAGGGCTTTTCAAAGGGTATGAGACAGAAGGTAGCTATAGCACGAGCTATAATCCACGATCCATCTGTTTTACTCCTTGATGAACCAACAGCTGGTCTAGACGTGGGAAGCGCAAGAACTATAGTGGATTTTATAAAATCAGAAAGCAGGAAGGATAGAGTTATAGTTCTGAGCACCCATTTGATGAATGAGGCAGAGAAGATCTGTCATCGTTTTGGAATAATTGATAAAGGGAAGATGGTGGCTATAGGGACCCTAGAAGAACTTCAAGAGAAGACGGGACGGGAAAATCTTGAAGAGATATTCCTCGAATTGGTAGGTGATTCGAAATGAACATGGAAAAATTTAAAATTATTCTTAATAGAGAGCTTTTAGATACTATAAGGGATCGTAGAACAATATTAGTTATGATAGTTATGCCATTGATCTTAATGCCAATAGTAATGTTGTTACCTGGGTATTTAATGAGACAGCAGATGGAAGGCGCTGTGGTTCAGGTACAAAATGTAGGGGTGGTAAATGGGGAGGAAGCTCCTACACTAGTGAATGCTTTAAAATTTTCACCTAACCTCAAAGTGATAGATATTCAGGAGCCTACTCAAGCAGTACAGGATGGTCAGGTTGAGGCTGCCCTTATTATACCTAAAGGATATGAAGAAAATTTATTACTAGGTGGCAGCGTGAACCTTGAGATATATTTTGATGGCGCTAAACCTCAATCTTCTACTGCATCTGATAAGCTCAAAGGGATAATTCAGGTAGAGAAGGAACGCATACTCAAGGATAGGCTCAAGGAATATAATATAGAGGAGGAATTCCTTAATCCACTCTTAGTTCAAGCTAAAAATGTTGCATCAGGTGAGAAGATGGGTGGAATGGTAATAGCTATGTTTCTTCCTATGTTAGTAGCCATATGGGCTGCCATTGGCGGCATGTATACTGTTATTGATGCTACTGCTGGAGAGAAGGAACGAAAGACTCTAGAACCACTCCTTATTTCTCCTGTTACAAGAGGAGAGATAGTCTTTGGTAAGTTTGGAGCTGTTTTAGTCGTCTCCCTTATATCAGTTGTTATGGTCTTAGTGACAATGATAGTCACCATATACTTTGGTATGCCTCTTCTTTTTGGAGATGAGATAGGAGAAGGATTTGTATTTAAAGTGACACCATCTATGGTACTTATTTCGTTTTTTGGTGCTGCTTTGCTATCAGCTTTAATGTCTGCAGTTATGATGGTGGTGTGTTTCTATGCTAGGAGTTTTAAAGAGGCACAGACTTATGTCTCTCCTGTGACCTTCTTAATAATTATACCAGGCATGGCACTTCAGTTTCTTCAAGGTATAGAACTTGGTACTTGGTACTACGGGATACCTATACTTAACACGCTTCTTATTATGAAGGATTCAATGACAGGTGATATTAATATCCTCAATATGATACTAGCATTTGCCTCTACTGTTATATACGCTATAATTGCTATCACTGTAGCTATTCGTATATTTAAGAGTGAGAAGGTTATCTTCAGGAATTAAGGTTTTTAGGGAGGGGCAACCCTCCCTTAAGTATTACTTAATAGCTTTAAAGCATTTTCTCCAAGTATAAGTCTTTTGGCTTCTTCACTCAATGGGAGCTCTTTGATGGCTTGTACTTCACGCTTTTGCGATTTCCAAGGTGAATCTGTACCAAATAGGATCTTATCTGCCCCATGCTCATTCACTATCTTTACCATGCGGTTTGTTTCCATATGATCTGAAGAGTATGATGTATCAAAGAATATATTCTCGCCCACTAGATGTTTTTCTACTTCATCCCAGTAATCATATCCCCCCATATGAGCTGCGATTATATTACCTTCAGGAAAGGCTTGTATCACACGGAGGAGCCTTTCAGGAGTACAGTGATAGGGGCTAGGTAAACCGATATCCACGCCTGCGTGGAAGAGAATAACTAATCCAGCTTGAAAGAGTGCTTCATATATTGGGAACATTCTAGCTTCATCGACAAAGAATGATTGATAGTCAGGGTGGAGTTTTACCCCTGGAAGTCCCATATCTTTAATAAAGGCTATCTCTTCTTTCCAACCGTTATAATCTGGGTGGAGAGTGCCAAAGGATATTATCTCATTATCAGTTATATCTTTTGCCCATAGGTTTATGGTACGTACTTGTGAGGGCTTTGTAGCTATAGGTTGATTTACTGAGATGTCTATACCAGACTCTTTCATAGATCCCTTAATAGCTTGTATTGTTCCGTCAAGTTGTGGTTCTATACCTGCGTCAGAGGCTAGGAGTGGCACTGCTTTCTTTGCCAATTCGTCAGGGAAAATATGTATGTGGATATCAACGATCTTATACATAGGTCATCTGGTCTTAAATGCCGCTCTCTGATATTCCTATAGGCATAGGGATGAGAGAATTACACATGAACCAGAACTCTTACACTCCTTTCGTTGTCATTTATTATATATTAAATACGAAGAAAGATCCAGAATTATTCTTCCCGTTTCTGTAGTATTAATAGAAATGTTTTTTAGATGGATAATACTATACTGACCATTCCATGACTAAATAATAGATGTTTGGTCTATATCTGCATCCGCTTTATATGACGCATAGTTGTTTATTTACTCTCATTTGAAAAAATAGTAAGTAAGTGGATCTGAACAAATCTCCCACGATAGGTTCTGTTAATATTAGAAACTTAACAAGTAACTAATGAGGAAATGGCGAGTATAAATATTTAACATGATCAATTTTACGGTGAAAATATTCTTATTCCTTAGTATTATTGATTCTGGTGCAAAAACCC
>DIRN01000023.1:0-86418 GCA_002426645.1 Firmicutes bacterium UBA5435
TCTCAAATAAAGAAACGCCTAACATCAGCGGCTACGTCACGTTGGGGATTTATTATATTTGCAATAGCTAATCTTGCTGCTGGTGCTCTTAGTTACGTTATGGTAAAGACAGAGGGAGTTCCAAGTAAGAGTAAATTCCTTGAAAGGAGTGGATAGGTCCTGAAGAAAGTAGTGGCTATCTGTGGAAGTCCTCGAATAGAGGGGAATACAGAATATTTACTAAAGACAGTGTTAGATGAAGTAGAGAAAGAAGATATAGAAGTTGAGCTCATACGCCTCGCCGGCAAGGAGATACAGCCGTGTAAAGCCTGTGGGCATTGTACGAAAGGTCAAGGTTGTTCTCAAAGAGATGATGATTTTCAAGAGATCTTCAATACGATGATAGAGGCAGATGGGATAATCCTTGGAACACCGGTTTACTTCGGTTCTGCCACTGCACAGTTAATGGCTCTTTTACAGAGAGCAGGATATGTAAATAGGAGAAGTGGTAATAAGTGCTTTAGCAGAAAGATAGGGGCTCCAGTAGTAGTGGCTCGTAGGTCTGGACATAACTTTACCCTTGCGCAACTCATGTATTTCTTTACCATTTCTGATATGGTGGTGCCTGGTTCGTCTTATTGGAATATAGCAATAGGCAAAGATAAACGCGATGTAGCTGAGGATAAAGAGGGCATTGAGACCATGAGGAATCTAGGAAAGAACATAGCATGGCTCTTAAAAAAGTAGATCCTTGAGGAGGGGTGATTATTGGATGATCTTGAACTAGTAAAGAAAGAATTACATGAAGGCACATCATCCCTAATCTTGGTTAGAGATGGACGTATCCTATCTCGAAAGAATGGATCGGGTATAGCGCCACTTCTTCAATTAGTCACTGAAGAAAGGGAGCTCCTTAAAGGAGCTGTTCTTGGTGATAAAGTCATTGGAAGAGCCGCTGCTTTGCTCACAGTCGATAAAGAACTCAGCTTACTTTATACCCCTCTTATAAGCGAAGAGGCTATAAATATACTTAAAGGGAGAGTACTCTATAGTTATCTTAAGGAGGTTCCGTTCATCCTTAGGCGTGATGGAAAAGGTCAATGCCCTGTAGAGAGCAGAGTAAAAGATTTGGTTAATCCTGATATTGCTGAAAAAGTTATACGTGAGTTTGTAGAATCTATATCGAAGAGCGTTTAAGTTTACCGTGTGCTACTTAAGTAGCACACGGTAGACTCTTTTAAAACCTATACGTTGCGCCAAGGTGGAGGTTATCATAACGTTCTTGATCATTGTTGAATTTTACAAATCGTCCTTCGTACCCTCCATCTATAGAGAGTCCGTCTTGGAGTTCATAAGAGACGATAAGGTCCACTTCTCCTCCAATTCCTGTGCGTTCTGAATAGCTTCCCACTGTATCGATTATGGTCTCTGTTTTTTTTAGCACATTAGGAGCAAGGGCTAGTCTGGTTTTTACTTTAAATCCCTCTGTTAGAGGAATGGATCCCTGTACCCCTGCGATTACAGTCGTTGTTATAGTATCATTGGTCCAATCACGTGTCTCTGGGACGCCATCGTAAGAGGTGGCTTTCTCTTCTACCCTTAGAATTCTATATCCAATGAAGGGATTTAGTTCGAATCGTCCGTCTTCATAACCTTGATATAGAAGGTCTACTTGTGCCCCTTTTAACTCTGCATCCATTTTGTATGGGTGGTAAGTACCACCTAATTCATGGTATACTCCCTTAGTAGTAAGGGACGGAGCAGCAAATACAGATGCATCAATATCTAAGCCCTGTTTTATTGGGTATTGGCCTTTTAGCATAAGCGCTGTTCCTGTTGTGTTTGCGTGATCTCCTCCTTCAGAGAGCGTTAGGGTATTTATGCCCTTTAAGGCTCCGGATAAGTCTATTTGATTCCTTGCAAAGGATGGACCGGTCAGCGAGAAGATGAGCACCAAAGTGACGATGAGAATCATGGATTTCTTCACAGAATTACCCCCTATTTATTTGTTTATGTTATCTAATTCGCTTTGTTAACATAAAATCCTTCTAGAACTTCACATGTACATTTTACACTTTAAACCTGGATATACGTTACTGATTTTTTTATGGAATCTTAAGTATTTCACGGTTATACTGTAATAAAGTATAGTTGATTCTAGTGCAAAAATAGTCTTTAAACCTTGTTTTTTTAATCCGTACCTTGAAAATTTCATATCCCGCTCTCATTTTGTATAATCTTGAGTTTGTCAAAACGTGTGATATAATAGTAACAAGTAAAATTACAGGCTCATTTTTAGAAGGTGATTTTATGAGAGCAGTAGAACCAATCCGGGATCTTAAAGAGATAAATGCAATGAAAAAATACCTAAAAGGAAAAAACATAAGAGATTATGCTCTGTTTGTAGTAGGAATAAATGTAGCTTTAAGAATTTCAGATTTATTAGAGTTAACTTGGGGAGATGTTTTAAAAGATAGAGATTTTAAAACTGTCAACTTAAAAGAAGGTAAAACTAAAAAGATAAGGGATATAAAACTAAATAAAGCTGCACAGAGGGCCCTGAGAGAACTCTTAGAAACTTTAGATACCTACAAATTAAGTGACTATATATTCAAGTCTAGAGAAGGCGATAACGAACCCATAACACGTCAACAGGCTTTAAATATATTAAAAGATGCAGCTGAAGCCATTGGTATAGAAGAAAATGTCGGGACTCATAGCCTAAGAAAGACTTGGGGCTATCATGCATGGAAAAATGGTTTTAATCCAGCACTTATAATGGAAACTTTAAATCACAGTAATCTAAATATCATGAAAAGGTATTTAGGAATAAGACAAGATGAAATAAATGACTTATATGACAATTTGAATATTTAGGAGGAGAAAAATGAACGAGCAAATTAGAAATGGTCAAACAACTATAAATATAAATGAAAAAGCTAATCTAATATGGTCTATAGCTGACCTTATTGGACAAGGACTTTACAAGCCTCATGAATATGGTAAAGTAATTTTACCCATGACAGTCATTAAACGATTTGATGATGTTTTGAAACCCACCAAAGAAAAAGTATTGGAGGTCTATGAAAAAATAAAACATCTTGAAGTAAAAGAAGGTTTTTTAGAAAAGGCTTCTGGGTATAAATTTTATAACATTAGTCCTTTTACATTTGATACTCTAATTGCCGATTCAGAACATATTGAGGCAAACTTTAGAACTTATCTTGCAGGCTTTTCAGATAACGTACAAGATATTTTGGAGAATTTTGATTTTGATAAAGAGATTACCAAGTTAGCAAATAATGGAATGCTATTCCTTGTTATACAGGAATTTAATAAAAAGCAAGCCTATATGGGTAATATTTCAAGCGCTGATATGGGATATATTTTTGAAGAATTAATAAGAAGATTTTCTGAGTCTTACAATGAACATGCAGGAGCGCACTTTACTGCAAGAGATATTATATATCTAATGACTGATTTATTAACCGCAGAAGAAAAAGAGGTCTTAATTAAAGAAGGTGTAGTCAAGACAGTTTACGACCAAACCATGGGAACCAGCCAAATGCTGGCCTGCATGGAAGAAAGGTTAAAAGACTTGGATACTGATGCAGATGTTAAAATGTTTGGACAGGAATTAAACCCAGAAACTTATGCCGTTGCAAAAGCCGATATGCTTATAAAAGGCGGCGATGCTAATAATATGAAACTAGGGAACACCCTTTCTGACGATAAATTTGAGAATTATACCTTTGACTATTGCATTTCAAATCCGCCCTTTGGAATAGATTGGAGAGTGGAACAAAAAGCCGTTGAAGCCGAAGCCAGACTAGGTGATAAAGGTCGATTTGGAGTAGGGCTACCCTATATAAATGACGGGCAACAATTATTTGATTTAAACGGGCTCTCAAAACTAAAAGGCACCGGCAGAATGGCTATTGTTCATAATGGTTCTCCGCTATTTACCGGAAATGCAGGCTTTGGTCCAAGCGAAATCAGAAGATATATTATAGAAAACGATTGGTTAGACGCTATAGTTCAATTACCAAATGACTCTTTCTACAACACCGGAATTACTACTTATATATGGATTATGTCTAAAGAAAAACCACCTCACAGAAAAGGCAAGGTTCAATTAATAGATGCTTCTAATATGTACGAAAAACGCAGAAAGTCTATTGGAAACAAAAGAAATGACATCTCAGAAGAGTGTCGGGATGTCATTGTAAAGGCCTATGGGGAGTTCTTAAACAAGGGATACACTCTAGGTGACCGTACTTGCGAATCTAAGATATTTAACAACGAAGACTTTGGTTATAACGAAATTATAGTCGAAAGCCCATTAAGGCTTAACTTCAAAATAGATGACGAAAGGATAGAAAGATTAAAAGGCGAAACGGCTTTTAAGAACCTTGCTAAGTCAAGAAAAAAGGGAGAAACAGGCAAGAAACTCCAAGACAGTATAATAAAAACTCTTACCTCTTTGAAGTCAGATACTCTCTATAAAAACAGAGAAGAGTTTACTAAAGGAATCAAGAAAGTGTTTAAGGAAAAGGAAATCACCCTTAAGGCATCCTTATTAAAAGCCATATTCTCAGCCCTATCAGAAAAGGATGAAACGGCAGATATATGTAAGGATTCCAAAGGCCGACCCGAACCTAATCCAGATTTAAGAGATACAGAAAGGGTTCCTTTGGCAGAAGATATAGATGACTACTTCGATAGAGAGGTAAGACCTTATAACCTTTATGCTTGGATTGATAAATCCAAAACTAAAGTAGGATATGAAATACCATTTACAAGACATTTCTATAAATACGAAGCACCAGAAAAATCAGAAGCAATCGCAGAGAGAATAGTTAAAATCGAAGAAGATCTGATAGCGTCATTAAACGCACTCTTCAAAGATGTTAAGGTAGGTGATGTAGGAGAATGAAAGATAGTGGAATTGAGTGGATAGGGGAGATACCCGAGGATTGGGAGGTTTCTAAAGGAAAGTATCTATATATAAGAAACGATGGAGGAATTTGGGGAGTTGATTGTGATGAAAATAAAGGGTATATTGTTTTACGGTCTACAGAACAACTAGCAGATGGCACACTACAAATTGCAAATCCGGCAGTGCGAGGATTAAGTAAAAAGGAATTTGCAAATACGAAATTAATAGAAGGCGATATCATAATAACAAAATCAAGCGGAAGCATGGCACATATTGGGAAAGCAAGCTATGTAACGGACCTGATTGAGTCTATGAATTGCAGTTTTTCAAACTTCATGCAAAGAATTCGTTTCAAAGGCCCCTACCCCAAATATTATTGGTATGTAATAAATTCAATTATTGTAAGGGAGCAGTTTAACTACCTATCTACAACGACAACTGGGCTTAATAATATTAGTGCGGAAATGTTGAGAGAAATAATAATACCTTCTCCTCCTTTATATATTCAAAAAGCTATCGCCAACTACCTTGACGAAAAAGTAGCCAAAATCGACCACATAATAGAAAAGACCAAGGAATCCATAGAGGAATATAAAAAATATAAGCAATCCCTAATTACAGAAACAGTTACCAAAGGATTAAATCCAAATGTAGAAATGAAAGATAGTGGGATTGAATGGATTGGAGAAATACCGGAGCATTGGAAAATAACTAAATCAAAGTTCTTGTACGACATAGTATTGGGAAAAATGTTATGCACTAAACAAATTGATAATAGTTATACTCTTGAAAACTACTTATGCGCACAAAACATTAAATGGGAAGGTATATCAACAAAAGAAATTAAACAAATGTGGTTCTCACCTAGGGAAAAAAAGCAATATTTATTAAAATATGGCGATGTTGTAGTAGTTGAAGGTGGTGACATAGGTGTCTCATCCGTATATAAGGGCGAGGCTAAGCCTTGCTGTATTCAAAATGCTGTTCATAAAGTAAGCAGTAAGGGTAATAGTTTAAATAAACTATTTTATTACTGGATGACTGTTGTTGTATCAAGCGGCTATTTAGATACAATATGTAATAAAGCAACAATTAGACACTATACTAAAGAAAAACTAGAAAACACTCCAATTTTATTTATTCCTGTTAGAGAGCAATGTGAAATAGTTAGCTATCTTGATAAAAAGTGCAGCAAAATAAACAATCTTATTACCCAAAAAGAGCAACTATTAACAGAACTTGAATCATATAAAAAATCACTTATTTATGAATATGTAACCGGAAAAAAGCAGGTAGTTTAGAGTATAAGGATGTGGGAATAGCCTTCCCTTATCCCGATACAAAGGAGGTATTAAGTTGGAGTATAAAGAAAAAAGATTCGAAGGGGACATCGAATGTTTTTTACTGACAGCTGGGGAATATGTTAAAGGAGATTTAAAGACTTATGACAGGGAAAAAGCCATTGATATGCCTAAATTAATAGAGTTTATCAAGGCTACTCAACCCAAGCAATGGGAAAGATATCTGAGAAATTATCAAGATGAAGCTGAGAAGAAACTATACAAAAGGTTCAATGAAGAAGTAGAAATGCACGGACTACTTCACGTGATCAGGAATGGAATTAACGATAGAGGCGTGAAATTGAGAGTTGCCTATTTTAGACCAGAATCCACTTTAAACCCTGATGTAATAGAAAGATATGAGAAAAATGTTCTAACTTGTACTAGGCAGTTTAAATACTCTACAGATAATGAAAACTCTATTGACATGGTATTATCTCTCAATGGAATTCCCATAGTAGCGCTTGAATTAAAAAACCAGATTACAGGTCAGTCTGTAGAAAATGCTAAAGCTCAATTCATGTACGATAGAAACCCACGGGAGAAATGCTTTCAATTTAATTCAAGATTTTTAGTCTACTTTGTTGTAGACTTATATGAAGTTTATATGACTACTCAACTTAAGGGCAAACATACTTACTTTTTGCCTTTCAACCAAGGCTCTAATGGTGCGGGAGAAGTCGGAGGAGCAGGAAACCCTGAAAATCCAAGTGGATATGCTACATCTTATTTATGGGAAAAGGTCTTAACTAAAGATGTCTTGATGGACGTTTTGCAAAGATATATGCACTTAGACATCGAGACTAAGATTACTATAAAAGATGGAAGAGAAATCAAGAGAGAATCCAAGAAGCTAATCTTCCCGAGGTACCATCAACTTGATGTAGTAACAAAGTTATTAGCAGATGTAAAGAAAAAGGGTACAGGGGATGACTATCTAATACAACATAGTGCAGGCTCTGGAAAGAGTAACTCCATTGCATGGTTAGCTTATGGATTATCTAACCTTCATGACAAAGACAATAAGCCCATATTTACATCTATTATCGTTGTATCAGATAGAAAAGTCTTAGACAGTCAACTACAGGATACAATCTCAAGTTTTGACCATACTCCGGGGGTTGTAGAAACAATTGGCGAGGGTAAGACCTCTCAAGATCTTAAGGAAGCAATTAATAATAATATTAAGATCATAGTAACTACCCTTCAAAAGTTCCCAGTAATATATGAAGACGTTGACGACAGTACAGGTAAAAGATTCGCAGTGATCATAGACGAGGCCCACCAGAGTCAAACAGGAAGCAGTGCCAGAATGTTAAGAGAAACTCTTGCTGATACTGAAGAAGCATTAAGGGAATTCGCTGAAATCGAAGGTAAGGCTGAAGCAGAACTTGAAGATGCTGAAGACAAGTTAGTAAAAGAACTACTGGCTCAGGGCAAACACAAAAACTTATCGTTCTTTGCTTATACAGCCACTCCAAAAGAAAAAACACTAGAACTATTTGGTGAAAAACAAAAAGACGGCTCTTTTAAAGCGTTTCATAATTACAGTATGCGGCAAGCCATCGAAGAAGGATTTATACTTGATGTATTAAAAAACTATATGACATACCTGACTTGCTATAAAATTGCAAAAACCATAGACGAAAACCCAGAAGTTCCGTCATCGATTGCAGTAAGAACTATAAAACGTTACGCCTCTCTCCATCCGCATAATTTGCAGCAAAAAACAGCAATAATGGTTGAACAGTTTAGAGAGATAACAAAGAATAAAATAAACGGTAGAGCCAAAGCCATGGTAGTAACAGCTTCGAGACTCCATGCCGTTAGGTACTATCATGAGTTCAAGAACTATATTAAATTAAAGGGTTACGACGATTTAGATATCCTAATCGCCTTTTCAGGGGTGATTAAGGATAAGGGAGAAGAATACACTGAAGAAAAAATGAATAAACGAAAAGACAGCACAACTATAAACGAAAAACAACTTCCAGCAGAATTTAGCTCAGATGATTTCAATGTATTAATAGTAGCTGAAAAATATCAAACAGGATTTGACGAACCACTACTTCATACAATGTTTGTAGATAAAAAGCTTTCAGGGGTCAAGGCAGTCCAGACTCTCTCAAGGCTTAACAGAATACACCCTGATAAAGAAGATACTTTTATACTAGACTTTGTAAATACTAAAGAAGAAATAGAAGAGGCCTTCAAGCCTTACTACGAAGCTACAATATTAGATGAAGAAATTAATGTCAATTTAATTTATGATACTAGGACGCTTTTAAGGAGATTTAGGCTTTACAACCAAGACGATATTGAAAAATTCGTCAAAATTTACTACAAGAAAGGAAACCAAACTGCCACTGATTTAGGCAAGATGACTAGCTTCCTAAAGCCAATTGTCGATAGATACATCCAACTTGATGAAGAAAAAAGATTTGACTTTAAAAAGACCATAAGAAACTTCAGTAAGTGGTATTCTTATATTACGCAAATAGCAAGAATGTATGATAAAGAATTGCATAAAGAATATGTTTTTGCAACATATCTTGAAAAAATGCTACCGAGAGTAATGGAAACTAACATTGACTTAGAAAACAAACTAAAACTAGAATTTTATAAACTAGAACAAACTTTTAAGGGAGATATTGCTCTTGAACCAAGTGCTGATTATCAGACGTTAGAAAATCCCAAGACCATTAATACAGATGGTAAACTAATAGACGAAGATGAATTTTTAGAAGAAATCATTAAAAGGGTTAACGAGAGGTATAAAGGGAAATTCACTGAGGGTGATCGTGTTATATCGGAAACAGTCTACAAAAGAATGTGTAAAGGAGAACGAAGTAAAAAACTTGAAAGATACGCCAAGAATAACGATTCAGAAGTATTTCAAAAAAGTATTATCCCAGAGGAATTTAAAAAAGCTGCCCAGGAGTGCTATATGGAATCAATGGAGTCGTTTACTAAGTTATTTGAAGATAAGGAGTTCTATAGGTTAGTGATGGAAGAAGTCGGAAGAGTATTATACAAAGAATTGAGAAACAAATAATTTATCGTAAAATACATAAGTAATTATGGTGCAAAACCCCTTATAATGACCATAAACAGATGAACTTGCTTAATAATACCAACTGGATGGACCCTAGAGTCGCGAAGTTGAAGGTTTTGTGCGATAGAGGAAGTCCCAATTTTTCTGGATCTTGAGTATATAAAACACCTTGAAAATTTCTATTTTAACTACCTAGTAAGCTATGCTCTTGGAGTCAGAAACTTAAGTGATAAAAACCTAGCTGAGCGATCCCTCTCGGGACAAGCCAGATATGATACAGAAAAACATTGACAGCTCAAGGAGCTATCGCATTAAGATTTACCTACTGATTTAATAACCGTTGATATTGTTATATCCTGTGACAAAAGTATTAAGGCAGTGGAAAAAACATAATGGATATGATAGAATATTAGAGGCAGGTAAAAGAAAGAGTCTGCTGATATCTGTAGACAACCGCAACCTACCATTCCACAGAAGACCACAAAGGGTATCTACTGGAGGAACTCGCGAGGCGATTGTTTAGCTTTGAGCCATAAACGAGGAGGCCTTTCAGCCAACCACATATCGTAATATGGCCTGATATCAGCAGACGATAGTAGTATATCCTTTTTTATGAGTTCTTATACATCATAAATTGTTTTATACGCGTGGTGCTTGCAATGGTTCGTTTAAGGAGGAAATCTTTAATGTCCGGTCGCTTCAGAGCATCTGTCTTACTTGATGAAGACTTTTCTGTAATATGGGAACTTGTTCCCGATAAGGGTGCAAGGGAAAGAACTCAAAAAGAGGTTTTAGCCGATATAGAGAAGGTCGCTCAAGATGAAAGGGTTCATGCAATTGCGATAACGGACAACCCTAATGGAGAATCGGAGATTTCTGCGACTTACTTAGGGATGGACATTTCTAAGCTCGGAATAGAGCCTCTCGTTTACTTTACTTGTAAAGATAAGAATCGAAATCAGATGGAAAGTGAATTACATGCCATGGCTCGAGCAGGTATATCTAATTTGCTGGTTATGACAGGAGATTATCCTATAAACGGATTTAAAGGTGGTCCTAAGCCCGTCTTTGACCTTGATTCTATTCACGTACTGCAACTTATAAATGAGATGAACCATGGTCTAAAGGTTAGGTCCTCTACTACAATGGCATATACTAATTTCTTCGCTGGTGCAGTCGTCTCTCCTTTTAAAAGAGAAGAAGCAGAATTAATGACCCAGTACTTTAAATTACAAAAAAAGATAGAGGCTGGAGCCAAATTTATCATAACTCAACTTGGATATGACGCTCGTAAATTCCATGAGATACTTCAATATGTCCAGATGAAAGGTTGGAATGCACCAGTCATTGCCAATATTTATGTTTTAACATATGGGGTTGCGCGGATCATGAATTCAGGGCGTTTTCCAGGTCGCGTTGTTACTGATAGACTTATGAAGATAATTGAGAATGAGAGGGATGCACCAGATGGAGGTTTAGAAGCACGCCTTAACAGATCTGCTAAGATGTATGCGATTTTAAAAGGAATGGGCTTTTCAGGTGTGCATATAGGTGGGCATGGTCTTAAATATCGAGATCTATCTCGTATAATCGAAGAAGGCGAATCTTTAGTCTCTAACTGGTCAGAATTTGTACATGAATTTGACTACCCGCAGGAAAATGGCTTTTATTATTTTAAGAAGGATGAGTCCACAAACTTAAATTCTGACGAACCAGTAGATCTTTCTAGAAACATACATAATAAGTCTCTTCATCATATTTTCTCGCGAGGAGTTGAAAAGGTTAAATTTAATCCGAAGAGTTTCTTTTTCAAACCTCTCCATTCTATAGCTTCGTCCATAGATGGTTCTTGGTTTGAAAGATACTTTACTTCTTTTGAATACTGGATTAAAGGCCTTAGTAATAATTGTATGGCTTGTGGAGATTGTGTGCTTTTAGAACTAGCTTATTTATGTCCAATGTCTCAATGCCCTAAAAATCAAAGGAATGGACCATGTGGGGGGAGCCTTAATGGTTGGTGCCAGGTGAATCCAGAGAAAAAATGTTTCTACGTTAGAGTATATAACAGGCTAAAGTCTTATGGCGAAGAAGAAACTTTAGCAGCTCACCTTATACCACCATATGATTGGAGACTTTACCATACATCTTCTTGGCTTAATTTTTATTTAGGAAGGGATCATTCTGCAGAAAAATCGGGTATTAAAAGACATAACGGTAATGAATAGCCATGCTTAAAAGTATTGTATCCTTTAGGTTCTTTTGGTATAATAATTTATGACTGAAGGTTATGATCCTTCATTTAAATGAGGAGATTGTTATAGAGAAAGGATGGTGGAAGCACCTGGATATATTCCAGGTCATTTAATGTACAATATTGCTGTAATCCCTGGAGATGGAACAGGGCCTGAAGTTGTCCGCGAGGGTCTTAAGGTTCTAGAGGCTGCTAGTCAGAAGTATGGTTTCAAGTATAATACAGTGAATTTCGATTTTGGAGGAGAGCGATATCTACGTACAGGAGAGGTTTTACCAGACTCTGCAGTAGAGGAGCTACGCACCTTTGATGCAATATACCTTGGCGCTATAGGGCATCCAAAGGTTAAACCAGGCATCCTAGAAAAAGGGATCCTACTTAGACTGAGGTTTGAATTGGATCAATACATCAACCTTAGACCCGTTAAACTTTACCCAGGAGTATGGACGCCTTTAAAGGATAAAGGCCCAGATGAAATAGATTTTGTGGTGGTACGGGAGAACACTGAAGGACTTTATGCTGGGAGTGGAGGCTTCTTAAGAAAGGGCACACCAGACGAAGTGGCTATACAGGAGTCTATAAATACCAGGAAAGGCGTTGAACGTTGCCTCAGGTATGCTTTTGAGTATTGTAAGAAACGAAATAAGAGAAACACATTAACACTTTGTGGAAAGACTAACGTGCTCACTTATGCCTTTGACTTATGGAATAGGGCATTTAACGAAGTTGGCGCAGAGTATCCTGATATTAAAAGGGACTATGCTCATGTGGATGCCATATGTATGTGGATGATCAAGAACCCTGAATGGTTCGATGTTATAGTCACTGACAACATATTCGGTGATATAATCACTGATCTTGGCGCCATGATTCAGGGAGGAATGGGCATTGCTGCAGGCGGAAACATTAACCCTGAAGGCGTATCAATGTTTGAACCTATAGGCGGTTCTGCTCCAAAGTATACTGGCCAGAACGTCATTAACCCTCTAGCAGCTATTTCAGCTGTAGGAATGATGATGGAGACCCTTGGCCAGGACACTGCTGCTAACTCAATAGAGAGCGCTGTAATTGAAGTTTGCAGAGACCATATTAAATCTCTTTCAGCAGGGAAGATGGGATATTCTACTAACGAAGTAGGGGATTTGGTAGTCCAACATCTTCCTTAATAAAGGATTAAATAAGGAGGGGGAGATATGCCCATTCGTATATTACATATAGCAGATTTACATATGGGATGGTCCCCTTCTTATCTTAAAGACTTAGCTGAGGAACATAGAGGAGAACGTCATCTCATTCTCAAGGATATAGTTAATTATGGAATAGATAAGAAGAACCAGATAGATATGATGATAATAGCTGGGGACCTATTTGAAACTCATTGTCCCCCAAAGAGTTTGGTTGCAGAGGTTATTAGAGAACTTAAGCGTATTATTGACGCTGGTATCATCCTAATAACAGTACCAGGGAATCATGATGAGATAACTTATCATGATTCTGTTTATAGGGAGAGGAGACGGGACTGGCCTGGAATATTAGTTAATAATCCAATGCCACAACATATAGTGGATTTCCAACTACATGGCGTCAAATGCCATATCTACTCTATGGCATACACAGGTGGCCTTACCAAGACCTCCTCTCCAGTCCCTGTAGTACCTAGAGTATCTACAGGTGGGATACATATAGGGATCTTTCATGGTTCTATCCCATCAAGAGATTGGGATTATAAAGATAGGAGTCTTCCACTGTCCCCTAAGTCATTAAAAGATTCTGGCTATAATTATGTAGCCATGGGCCATATCCATAAAAAGAACCTTTTCCGTCTAGGAGACTCTCAAATTCTCTATCCAGGGATTATAGGGGGAAAGGGATTCTCTGATCCAGGAGAAGGAACTTTCACTGCAGTAACTATAGATGAGGAAGAAATACAAATACAAGAGATCCCAGCCAATGTCAGACCTATCAGAACCACTACAATAGATATTACTGATTTTGATTCCCAAGAGGGCCTTGAGAATCTTATAAAAGCAGAGAGCGATGAGAGGGCAATTCAAAGGATCCAATTAAGGGGCATCTGTTCTTTTTCATTACACATACAAGACTTGTTAGAGCGTGTCCAACCGTATTACTACTACCTACAAATTTCTGATGATACATCGGTCCTTTCAGAGAGTTTACTGACAAGGTACACAGAGGAGCCCACTGTCAGAGGTGTATTTGCTCAGAAGATATTCCAAGCCATATCAGAATGTGAAGACGATGTGGAGAAGGAGAGACTTAAAAAAGCCCTCCTTTATGGCATCGCAGCTTTTAAGGGTTAAATCATCAGAGAGGAGGAGGCAACATAAGTTGCCTTATTATCTATGAAAAAGGTCATCACCTATCCATTAATGCATAATTCCATAGATGATATTATAAAAGTACTCTCCGCTGCTATACTCCGTGGAGAGGGCGAAGATATTATGCTCCTAGTCCCTACAGGTCAACTTTTTCATGAAGTACGTAGGAGACTCCTTGAGAATGATGAGATAAAGGGATATGGTGACGTGCGTTTACTCTCATTTGATGGCCTTATAACTTCGTTTCTTGAGGCTGGGGGCGTAGAGCGAAGGTTATTAGGTGTTCTAGGACGTGAACTGCTCATATCACGCATAGTACAGGACCTCTTTAAAGAGAGAAGATTAGTCTACTTTAACCCATTAGTAGAGTTTAAGGGATTTCGTATCTCTATGATCAAGGCCATCAGCGAGCTAAAGAGATCTTCTATAAGTCCAGAGGAGTTCTTAAAGGCCATACAAGGGAGTTCAGGCGTAACATTTAAGAAATACATGGACTTATACCTTATCTACCAGCGTTATCAGGAAGAGTTAAAGAGATTAAGCCTCGTAGATCATGAGGAATGTTATCATCTAGCAAGGGAATTCATAGATAAAGATTCAAGTCTCCTTAAAGTTATAGATAAGGTTATTATGGCAGAATTTTACGACTTTACCCCCTCACAATTTGAGATTTTGGCAGCTATAAGTGACTCTATCCCTGAGATAGAGATATACCTGCCTTTTGAAGAAAATAGAGAGGCAGTTTATGCACATACCGCCTCTACCCTAAAATCTCTTAAAAAGATAGGTTTTGAAATAGTTTCATGGGAAGGTGAGGATATAGGGGTTGAGAGATCTAAGTCTCTCAAACATCTTCAAGAAAATATATTTCATCTTGAGCCCCCTACCTACTCAAATGGTGATGATCTATGGATTATGTGCGCTCCTGATATGGAAAGAGAGATAAGGGAGTGCGGACGTAAGATAAAGAAACTGATAATTTCTGGTAAATACGAACCTTCTGACATATTATTAGTAGTAAGGGATCTCCCAAGTTATATAAGGATAATATCTGAGCAATTTCAATACCTTGGTATCCCTTGTAACCTAGACTATGAAGAACCCCTTTCAGAGCACCCTCTAACCAGAGCCCTTATAAAGCTGGTAGAGATAAAGATAGAAGGTTGGTCGCGTCAGTCTGTCCTCAAAGTAGTAAAGACAGGATATATAAAAAAGGGCTTAAAATTAGACGGAGACCTTTTAGAGCTTTTAGCAGCGCCTTATATTATAGACTCTAAAACTTCGTGGGAAGAACTCTTACAAATAGAGAAATCCAAGGGACAAGAGGATGATTTGAGTACAGGATTAGAGGAATTGAAGGAGGGCTTTAACCGTCTCGAATTACTCGTGGAGAAGTTTCCACACACTGCTAGTCCCTGGGATTATACTATAGCCATGAGAGAGGTCATCAAAGAACTACAGTTGTATCAGATTGTATTAAACCCTCAAACATACTCTGATATCTGTGAACCAGAATTTATTACATTAGAATTCAAGCGAGAACTTTCAGCCCTAAAGGGTTTAGAAGAGTCTCTTGATCTTCTAGATACTGCATTCCAAGATGTTAACTATAATGATCAAGCTTTAACTATAGAAGACTTTTTAAGCTATTGGAAGGATGCTTTGGGAGAACTATCGATAACTTTAAATCGTGGGAACTCATCAGGAGTAAGGGTTCTTGGAGTCTCAAGTGCTAGAGGCCTATCTTTTCCTGTTGCGTTTATATGTGGCTTGGTAGATGGTATCTTCCCATGCCGCGAAGGTACAGACTGGTTATATACTGGAGAAGATAGGGCGTTTTTAAAGAGCGAAGGACTTCACCTAGCTGGAGGTTATATTTCTTCATCTATAGAAAGGTTCCTTTTCGCTATGGCAGTTACAAGAGGAAGAAATGAACTGCACCTATCTTATCCTCTAATAGGGCCAAGCCAAGAAGAGGAATTACCATCACCTTTCTTATCTGAAGTTTTATCTCTTTTTCAACGAGACGCTATACCTATTCAAAAGATAGAAATTTCAACGTGGCTTCCAGAATCTTATAGAGATGCAGCTGCTCCCTTTGAACTTTCTCAGATGCTAATTATGAACATGAGAGATATGGAAGTCGGAGAGATAGGGCTCAGTGAAGAATCAATAAGCCCTTTTATACCAAAGGAGCGATGGATGGAGATCCTTTTAAAGATAAAGGCAGAGAGGGAGCGCTATGGTCGGGAATTTGGTTCGTTTGATGGATATATAAAGGGGGACAAGGTCAGTCAGGGGATAGAAGAACGTTTTGGGGGGACTTTTCGCTTTAGCGCTGGTCAGTTCCGAGATTATTCTCTATGCCCCTTCGCTTTCTTCCTTGGGCGTGTTCTTAATCTAGCTCCATGGGAAGAAGCCATCCAAGAAGAAGAGGTAGATTCACTGAGCAAAGGGGACATTTACCATAGGGTTTTGGCCATTTTCCTCTCTAAACATTCAGGAACTTCTTTAGAACGGGAGAAGAGCCCGGTTTATCTCAGAGAACTAAAAGAGATCCTAGATGAAGTCTGTAAGGAATGCGGAGTCTCCCATGGGGTTATACATCCAAAGCTATGGACTATTGAAAAAGAAGCTATCTTAAAAGACCTTACACGATGGCTCCTTTCTGAATTGGACGATCTTTATGGCTCTAACTTAAAATGGACACCATCTTTCCTTGAATGGAGTTTTGGTATGCCAAGTGAAAGCAAAGGCTCTACTAACAAACCCCTTAGGTTGAGTAGAGAAGGTGAGGAACTCTTCATTAGAGGAAAAGTTGATAGGATAGATTCCCATAATGATGGCAGATATTCTATATATGATTATAAGACGTATAAGGGTGTGAGCTTTAACGATATGCTTGAAGGCATAGATCTTCAGATCCCCATATATTTAAAGGCTGTTCAACTTCTTCTCTGTAAACCTGGAGAAAAGGTAATAGGTGGAGGGTATTATTCGCTGAAGCAGGCTGGTAGGTTACATGGGGTATGGCGAGAGTCAGTCGCTCCTGACCTTATATTTCGTAAATCTAAACGATCAGGGAACTTAAATGATGAAGAGTGGGATGAGTTCTTCGATGGAGTAGAAGAGAAACTCTTTGATATGAGAAGCAGGATACTCCAAGGGGATTTTTCCCTTACACCGCCAAAGGAATGTGCAAGTTATTGTAAGTTTATTCATATATGTAGATATGATAGGACCCGTATTGCTAGGAAACTTCAAGAGGAGGAGAACCATGAAATCTCGAGGTTTTAAACCCACACATGAACAGCAAATAGCTATGGAGACCTTTGACAAAAACCTCCTGGTTTCAGCTGGTGCAGGCTCAGGAAAGACTCGTGTCCTAGTGGAGCGATTTATAAGTCTTGTTAAAGATGGGCGTGCTTCTTTCCATGAGGTACTTGCAATAACCTTTACAAGAAAGGCTGCAAGAGAAATGAAGGAAAGGATACGCTCTGCTCTTACAGACATGATAAATTTTGCAACATCTTCCCATGAGAAGATAAAATTCAAGAGATTAAGGGAAGAAGTTGAAGATGCACAGCTCTCTACTATTCATAGCTTTTGCTCACGTATATTACGAGAAAATCCAGTTGAAGCTGGGTTCGATCCTGATTTTAAACTTATGGATGAGGCAGACTCACACCTAATTCTTAGAGAAGAATTATTAAGCGCAGTTATGTCTCTATTAGACAGTGAAGATAAGGGTCCATATATGGAAAAGCTCCTGAGCGAATATGGTGTTGAGAGCCTTTTAAAGAATGTCCTCAGATTATATACTGTATTAAGGTCAAAAGGTGAGACAATCGAAACTATAGAGTTTAAGACATTAGAGTCTATAAATGATTTAGAGAGAAAGCTCTCTTCGCTAAGGGACGAACTAATAGAAGTTGTTGAAGAGATAATAAGTATAAATGCCAGTCAATCTCTCTCTGTAAAGACAAAGGAATCTATAGAGCTTTTGCAGGATTCATGGCGAGATATAAAAGAAGCTATATTAAAGCTAGGGGTTGAAGGAGGCTTAAGTAATCAACTGGAGGAAACAGTAGCTTCTCTAGGGGGCTTTATAAGTGGAAACTGTGCTAAGGCTGTAAAACCTCTGGTAGTTGAGATGAAAGGACTTTTAAATGAAGTTTTATCCCTCGCGTTTGATATCAGTTCCCTTCCATTTCTGTATGGACTTCTTGAACTTTTATTGAAGCTGGATGCCAGGTATGAGCGTTATAAGAAGAGGCATGGTCTACTTGACTATTCAGACCTTGAAATACATGCCTTACGCATCCTCAATTCTTTTCCTTCTGTTGCCTCTAAATATAGGCGAGATTTTAAGTTCATTATGGTAGATGAATTTCAGGATACAAACGAAGTTCAAAAAGATCTTATATATCTTCTCGCTTCTGATGACAATGGAGAGCTACTTCCAGACAAATTATTTCTGGTTGGCGATGGTAAACAATCCATCTATCGATTTAGAGGGGCGAATGTTGAGGTCTTTTCAGAAGTACAAAAGGAACTTATAGGAGATAAAGTCTCTGGAGGGTATGTGAAACTCTCTACGAATTTTCGTTCAGCACGTCAGATCATAGACTTTGTTAATTTTATCTTTTCTTCATTAATGTCTTCGCCTGCTGATAGCGAAGGTTCAGACGCTTTTAATATAGAATACGAACCCCTTAAGGCAGTAAGAGAATTTCATAAAGAAGTCCCATTTGTAGAGGTCCTCATCGCGGATCCAGAGAGATTTAAAGGAGATGAAAGCATAGAAAAACCTAGCTCCAGAGAGGTAGAAGCTGCCCTTATTGCTCAACGAATTTCACAGATGGTAAAGGGAAAAGAACTTTTAGTTGCTGAAAAAGGTGAAGATGGTATAGAACAGCCTCGACCTGTGCAGTATGGTGATATTGCCATACTCTTTAGGGCCTCTACCAATATGGACATCTATGAGAAGAGTCTTCTAGATATGAATATACCTTATTATGTGTTAGGGGGAAGAGGCTTTTATCAGCAGCAGGAGATACGGGATGTGATGAATTTCCTTAGGACCATGGCAAATAGTCACGATATGGTCTCTTTAGTTGGTGTTTTACGGTCTCCATTCTTTGGAGTTTCAGATGAGACTCTATTTTGGCTTGCTGAAAGCGGTAGTATCCCAGAGGGCCTTCATAACTTTACTGGACTACCCTATGTATCTGAAGAGGAGAAATATAAGTTAGGGGCTGCATCGCGAACCCTTAAGAAGTTTTATAGGTTAAAGGAAAGGCTATCCCTTTCAAGGTTTATAGAGATGGCTATAGAAGAAACAGGCCTTTACCAAGTGCTCCTCTCACAGTTTGGAGGGGTTCAGAAATGTTTTAATATCAAGAAGGTGATTAATATAGCTAAGGAATTTGAGGCAAAGGATGCTTTTATTTTGGATGAGTTCATAAGATTTGTAGATGAACAAATAGAGGTAGAGGTATCTGAGAGCGAAGCTCAAATTCAGGTGGAAGAAGGCGATGTAGTAAAGTTAATGACCATCCATAAAGCCAAAGGCCTCGAGTTCCCAGTGGTAACACTAGCTGATATGGGAAGATATCCGAATTATAATAGGCCACCATTCCTCTTTGACAAAGAAGTTGGTATCGGTTTTAAAGGTGGAGACCCAAATAGACCTATAAAGTATGGTTATACCTATAGTAAAATTATAGAGAAAGAGGATTCTAAGGAGCAAGCAGAGAGCACCCGTCTACTTTATGTTGCACTGACTAGAGCCAGGGATCACCTTATTATGGCTGGTCCACTAGGCAAGCCAAGTGATGATATTATAAAGGGAAGGACCTGGATGGAATGGATCGCTTCTGTAGGGTCTATAAAAACTCCTCAGGAAGAGGAGGAGATAATACGCTGCGGCGATGTGGATTTAAGGGTTATTACTTCTATAAGTGGATCTGAAGGCATTATAGAGTCTACGCAGAAGATAGTTAAAAAAGATGACGAAACCCTGCATTCTTTACCACTCATCTCGCATATATCTATAAATGAGATGGAAGAGAGGAAGAGACGGATTTTTCCTGTTACTGCTCTGACTACTCTCCACCAATGTTCTCGACGTTATTACTTTGACTATATCCTTGAATTACCTAAGGCTCGATACTCCTCGAAACCCGAGCCTGTTACAAGCCAAAGAGTCAGTTCTCTTAATCCTTTACAGGTAGGAGAAATAGTGCATGCAGCGTGCGAAAGGTCGCAGAATCTAGAAGAGGCAGAGGAGTTCATTGAATCTTTTACAAAGAAACTTACAATTAATATGGATGGTATGCACCAACTAAGAGAAGAGATTCATAGAATGTTAAAGGGATATTTCTCTAGTAAGCTCTTTGAGAAAATATCTAATGCTAAAAGGGTTTGGAGTGAGTGGCCTTTTCATCTGCGTCTCGGGGATTATACTATTAGTGGTAAGGTAGACAAGGTGATTCAAGATCCAGAAGATAGGATCTATATAGTTGACTTTAAGACTGATGCCCTGAAAGGGCGAAGAGTAGAGGATGTTGCAGAAAATTATAGATTTCAAGTATGCCTTTATTCCATAGCAATTCAAGAAATAATGGGAGTCTCTCCTCACTCTTCTGTGGTTCATCTCCTTCGTGCTAAGAGATCTTATGTAATAAAATTCGAAGATAAAGAAATAAATACAGCTAAAGAAAGGGTCACAGAACTTCTTTCTTTACAGAAAGAGGATCTTTCTTCTCTAGACAATTTAGAAAAAGATTGTATGTTCTGTCCGCGGAAGGAACTGTGTGAATCTTATTCAACAATTTTGGAGAGTATAGCATGTGGAAATCTATAGATGTAAAAAGAATGCAGGGATTTGAAGAAGGAATTTAAGGATTAAAGTAGAATAAATAATAATAAATGAACCTAGATCCCGCAAAGGAATGGGAGGTCCAAAAGTGTATAAAAAAAGAGGGATATTGATAGGCCTTATTATTCTATTGTTTTCATTTGCTTGCATCACTCAGGAGGTGTATGCAGCTGTAACACCTTCCTTTGGAGCAAGGAACCTGAAAACGGGGATGAGAGGAGGAGATGTTCAGGATCTACAAAAAGCCTTAAACTATCTAGGATATCCAACTGAAACGGATGGTATATTTGGTCCGAGCACCAAGTATGCTCTTATGCAATTCCAGAAGTCCGTTAGTTTACAAGCTGATGGCATTGGAGGAGCAGCCACGTTTCGTGCCCTCAATGATATTCTAGAAGGTTGCTGGTATGAAGTAAAGCCAGGAGATAACCTTTCTAGCTTGGCAAAGACATATAGAACTAGTGTTCAAGGTATTATGGCTACGAATGGTTTGACACGTACTACAATTAAAGCTGGGGAGAAACTTCTCTTAACTATTGGTTCTGAATTCAATAGGGCCTATATTGTTCAAAGAGGGGATAACCTCTCTGTGCTAGCTAAAAGGTTCGGCGTATCCCTTGAAAAACTCCTTGATGTAAATTCTATTGAGGACCCAGAATACTTATGCATAGGACAGCAGCTTCTAATACCTCAATCGTTGCCATCTAGATATAACTTAGGTTCTCAAGATGAATCTCTTGTGATTATTTGGCCTGTCACATCACGACGCATTACCTCAGGCTATGGATGGAGACCTCATCCTATAGGTGGTAATAGACAGTTTCATGGCGGGATAGATATAGGAGTTTCAACGGGAACCTCTGTTTATGCTGCTGCAGCGGGTCGCGTTAAGAGCGTTGGAAGAGGATGGCAAAATGGTTATGGAAATAACATAGTCTTGGATCATGGACGAGGCATAACTACATGGTATGGCCATCTTTCTGAGATCTTGGTTAAGGAAGGGCAATGGGTCACTCAGGGACAACAGATAGCGAAATCCGGGAATACAGGCATGAGTACAGGACCTCATCTGGATTTCAGAATAAAGATTGGAGATGACACCATAGATCCACTCAAGTGGTTGCCTTGAAATTAGTTCCCTAAAAGGGAATAAAAATAAAATTTATGTATTAAGAGAGAGGGGGAGCCATGGGATTCTTTAAGACTCTCGAATTATTATTCTCTGGAGATGTAGAAAAGGCCAAAAAAATTTCAGAAGAAGGTGAGTCCGCCCTATTATTAGCTGAAGAAGCCGCTATGGTAGAGACTTTAACAGGAGGTCTCAAATGGGAGCTCAGAGATAGTCTTTTGCCTGAAGAAAAGGTCTCTGTAATAGTAAAAGGATGCAATGGTGAGGCTATAGTAATAACAGATAAACGAGTTATGATTTTAAAAGCAGGATATGCCTCTGGGAGCTGGGCTGGCCGTAAGTGTACAGCCTTTGGACTTGATGAGATAACAACAGTAGGTTTCCACTGTGGTTTCGATAAAGGATTGGTTCAAGTTGTAGGCGAAGCAGTCCCAGATGACAATGACTCCCTTGATACTATGACACGGGCGAGTAATGTTATTAACTTTCCAGCTGATAAAGCTATAAAATTTAGGCGCATCGTGGAGATGCTTCATAAGAGAACAGAAGAGAATAAAAAAAGGCAAGACACATAAGATGTTTTCATAATATACGCGAAGGGAATGCCACTAACCTTTAACCGTTCAGACAGATACTTTCATTGAAAGTTCTATAAGAACTCGGCATTAGCATCCCCTTCGCTAAATAGTGTCTCCAGTTTTACTATGAATATTCTCTGGAATCTATCTTTGGTCTTTTCCTGATTAATTTTTGTATTTGGGAAGGAGTTTTACCTTTTTTGTGTAATATACTTAGTATCGTGATCTTCTAGAGTAAATTTCATCCCCTATTTACGGGTTCCACATGTATAGGGATAAATGGTATTCTAATGTTACTACAGTAAAGGAGCGAGAAAATTATGGGACAAAACGCCAATGTTGAAAGCAGAAAAAAAAGCAGTAGCAAGAAGAAAGGGATCGATTGGTATTGGATATTCACAATTATCCTCTTTGTGTTCTGCGGATTGGCTCTCGGAGGGATCGTCTTTGGTCTCTATTATATTCTTGAAGTGAAGAAGTAAGAAGATAGGAGTTGCTTAAAATGAAGAAGCTTACTCTTCTTCTCGTGTTGCTTCTGCTCTTGTATATGTCAACAGGGTTCTTTGTAGTTAAACCCTATGAAGTTGGTGTAATCAAAAGATTTGGGAAGTTTGTTAAGGAGGTACCGCCGGGTCTTAATTATCACCTTCCTGCTCCTATTGAGACGGTGATAATTCCAGATGTGACGAAGGTCAGACGGGTAGAGCTGGGCTTTGAGACCTTAGGTAATTCTTCTAAAATTAGGTTGATTCCCAATGAGTCTCTTATGCTTACTGGAGATGAGAACCTAGTTGACGTACAACTCATAGTACAATATCGTGTGAAGTCTCCACGCGACTTTTTATTTAATGTACGAGACCCGGATGCTGTGGTGAAACAAGCCTTAGAGTCTGCTACACGTCATGTGGTTGGGACTAGGGAAATCGATCGTGTCCTGACTTATGGAAGGGATGATGTGGAGAGGGAGACGGCTCTATTGGTCCAAAAAATCCTAGATTCTTATAAGTCGGGGATACATGTCATTACCGTCCAATTACAGGATGTATATCCTCCTGCACAAGTGGTGGCTTCTTTTAATGATGTGGCTGCAGCCAGGGAAGATAAGGAGAAGTTTATAAATGAGGCAGAAGGCTATCAGAATGATATTCTCCCAAAGGCTAGAGGTGAAGCGGAGAAAATACTTAAAGAGGCAGAGGCTTACAGGGCGTCGCGAGTAGCAAGAGCAGAGGGAGATGTAGCTAGGTTCTTAGCTATATATGAAGAATATAAAGATTCAAAAGATGTAACTAGAACTCGTCTCTACCTAGAGATGATGGAGACCGTTTTAGCTGATAAAAAGCTTATTATAGCAGATAGCTCTGATGGCTTATTGAAGTTTCTCCCACTAAACGATTATATAAGTCTTCAAGCGAAGTGAGGACTTTCATTAAATATTTTTAGGGCTCCACATCTAAGGAAGGCGGTGGGAAGTTATGGATTTTACGAGAGCCATCTGGAGGTCGCTGAATTCCTTAATAGGGTGGCTGGAGGAACCAGGTAACGTGGACGAATTAATCAAAAAGATTGTAACCCTTGTGGTGATCATCGGTCTTGCAGGTATTCTATTTGTTAACTCTATTCTCATGGTAGATGAGACTCAACAGATTGTCGTAACCCAGTTCGGTAAACCTGTGCGTGTGATAAAAGAACCTGGATTGACATTTAAGATACCGTTCATTCAATCTGTTAATATTTTTGAGAAGAGAGCGATAATCTATGATGATGAGCCCACCAAGGTAGTTACAAAGGACAAAAAGAATCTAGAGGTTGATAATTATGCTGTTTGGCAAATTGTTGATCCTTTGAAGTTCCTTGAGACGGTACAGACAGAAGCCAGTTTCTTAGGTAAACTCGATGATATAATTTATGCACAGATGAGACAGGAGTTAGGTCAGTATGATCTCATTGACATTGTAGTTAGTGAGCGTACAGATATAATGGAGTCTGTTACAGAAAAAGCCAATATAAAGGGTGCAGAATATGGCATTCGTATTATAGACGTTAGAATAAAGAGAGCTGATCTTCCATCTGAGACTAAGGATCATATATATGCTCGAATGACTACTGAGAGAGAGAAGATGGCGAAGAAGTACCGTTCTGAAGGTCAGGAAGAAGCCATGCGTATTAGAGCTGAAACTGATAAAGACCGTGAGATACTATTGGCTGAAGCATATAAAAAAGCCGAGATCATCATGGGAGAAGGGGACGCTCTAGCTACTCGGATTTATGCGGAGGCCTTTGGTCAGGATAAGGAATTCTATGATTTCATACGCTCTCTTGATGCTTACAAGCGGGCTTTGAATGATGATACTCTATTAATACTCTCGCCTGATAGCGAATTTTTAAAATATCTAAAGAATAGTAAAGTTTTATAATAAGTTATGGGAATCAAAGCTTAGGTAAGAGTTAGTCCCGTCTATCTGTAACGACGGGGCTTTTTATCTATAGAAGAGCTATATCGGAGGGGTACTTCCTTGTATTTAAAGAGTCTTGAGGTATATGGTTTTAAATCTTTTGCAAATAAAATTGAATTGCTCTTTGGACCAGGTATTACTGGAGTCGTAGGACCAAATGGTAGCGGCAAGAGTAATATTGCTGATGCTATTCGATGGGTTTTAGGGGAGCAGAGTGCAAGGTTATTAAGGGGCTCTAAGATGGAAGACGTTATCTTTGCTGGTGCAGATGGAAGGAGGCCTCTGGGTTTTGCAGAGGTTTCTCTAACCCTTGATAATTCCGATCAGAGCTTACCAGTAGACTTTGCAGAGATAACCATTACTCGCAAGGTCTTTAGATCTGGAGAGAGTGAGTATTATATAAATAGAGTCCCATGTCGGTTGCGGGACTTGGTAGAACTTTTTATGGATACTGGGATTGGTAGAGAGTCATATTCTTTAGTTGAGCAGGGTAAGATAGATAGTGTGCTAAGTTCGCGACCTGAGGAGAGAAGGCGACTTCTAGAAGAAGCAGCAGGTATTACCAAATACCGTGCTAAAAAAGAGGCCGCTTCTAAGAAACTACAAGGGAATCAACAGGATCTCTTACGGATAAGAGATATAATCACCGAGGTAGAAAGGGAACTCGGACCCCTTAAGGAAGAAGCTCATAGGGCTCAGAAATACTTACAACTCGAAGATGATTTAACCCGTATGGAACTTAACCTTTACAGCAGACGCTTTACTATTCTTAGTTATTATGAAAAAGCATGTAGTGAGACCCTTAAAAAATTACGTGAAGAATCTTCAGATGCAGTAAATAAATTGGCTTCTATTGAGGAAGAGGTATATAAGAAGAAGAATGACTTGTCGCGTATAGAAGAGGATTTAACAGTTTTTCAAGAAAGTTTACGTACTATAGATAGTGAGATATCTGCCATTGAAAAGAAGACCGAGTTAGCAAGGGGTAAGGGAGATGGAGTACGCGAGCAGAAAGGTCTACTATTAAAGAGGAAACACGATCTTGAGTCGCGTTTAAAAGCAGCCCATTCTAAACTTCTAGAAGGAGAAGAGACCCTTGAAGAGTTTTTTTCAGAACTTTTGAAGGTCAGATCATATCTTGAAGAGATAGAAACAGAATTAGTTGATGTCAGGTCTCGTTTTGAAACAGCGGTAGAAGATGTAGAAAAGGGTAAGACTGACATGATAGATCTCTTAAATGAGATAGCTGAGAAGCGAAATGTGATAACTCGCTCTGAAGCAGAAGAAGGAGCTCTTTTAAGAGAACTAGATCGTCTTCGAGGTGAGGTTCTCGAGAAAGACGAAGTTATTGGAGAAAAACGCTCTGAACTCAGGACGATACGTGAGAGAATAGAGAAACTCCAAGGCGAAGGAAGCTCTTACCGAGAAACGTTAAATAATGTCCTTGCTGCTAAGGAAAGATTAGAGTTGGATTTAGCTACAAGACAGAACAAGTTAGATGAATTAAAGAATGATCTAAATCAAGTATCTTCAAAGCTAAAGGTCTTTTTGAATCTAAGGGAGAATCATGAAGGTTACATGAGGGGTGTACAAGCTATTCTCTCATTGGCTAAAAAACACCCTGACTTCGCTGGCATTATTGGGGCTGTTGCTGAAGTCTTAAAGGTTGAACCACGCTATCAGGTAGCCATTGAATCTGCCTTAGGTAGCAGGGTACAGTTTATAATCACTGAGTCTGATAAGGATGTAGAAATAGCCATAGATTATTTGAAACGAACTAAGAAAGGAAGAGCTACATTCCTTCCTTTAACTATGATTAGACCCACATATTTATCGGGCAATGAAAAGCAGGTGTTAAGGAGAAGAGGCATCCTAGGCCTTACTAGCTCTTTTGTATCCTTTGATCCTAAATATGAGAAGGTTGTAATGAACTTGCTAGGCCGCGTGTTACTGGCTGAAACCTTAAATGATGCTATTACAGTTGCAAAAGATTTTAGATCTTTGCGTATTGTTTCACTTGACGGAGACTTGATAAACCCTGGAGGAATAATCACAGGAGGAAGCTTCCAAGAACGCGATGATGGCGGTTTACTAGGCAGAAATCTTATTATCGAGGAGTTAGAGAGGGAGGGGACTTCCCTTAGAAGAAAAGTCACTGAGTTAGAGGAAGAGATCAAGGTTCTAAAGGCGAGAGACCTTAATGATTTGGTAATACGCGCACAAGAGATTCAGGATTATATTCGAGAAGGACATTTCTCTCTTGGGGAGGCTAAAAAGAGAGACGAAGAGATAACTTCACAGCTTACAGACTTACTTAGGAGGTCAGAAGGTCTTACACTGGAGATCTCTGATAGAGAAGGAGTTCTTAAAGAGGTAAGAGAGAGAAAGGAATCAGCTAAGTGTGCCTTAGAAACTTTAGTTAACAAGAAGAGTGCTCTTGAGAAAGGTGTTGGTGCTGCACAAGAAGGAAATACTATCCTTGAAGATAAGGTGAGGCGCCTCTCTTCTGAGGCTGTAGAGGTTCGTGTGAAACTAGCTGCTATGGAGGAGAAGGTAACTGCTGCTGAAAATGAGGTAGAACGTTGTAAATCTAACTGTTCTACATTAAAGGCAGAATTAAACTCAATCGAATCTGAAATGCATGCACTTTCTGAGAGAGAAGTGGTATTAACGAAAGAACTTTCTTCTTGGAATGATGAGAAGAATAACTTAGTTAGATCTCGCATAGATACAGAGGAGAAGGTTAGGTCTCTTAAGGGTGAAAAAAGTTTACTTACCGCGGCTTTGTATGGGATTGAGAAAGAGATGCGTATCCTTGAGGTGCGAATTAATAAGCTCAGGGAAGAGATACACGCAAATGAAATTGTAGAGTCACGTATTTTCATGGAGATGAAATCCATTAAGGAAAGGGTTTATGAGGAGTATAACCGTTCTTCTGAAGAACTTATAAACCATGATTATATAAAGGAGATAGAGCCCAATAAGGATTTCCGTTTTATGGATATCTCATCTATTGATGATGAATCTCTTCTTTTAGATATAGCTAGGGTGAAAGGGGATATGCAGAGGTTAGAACCTGTGGCTTTAGGGGCTATAGATAGTTATAAGGAACGTAAAGAGCGATATGATTTTCTTACATCACAGTATGAAGATTTGATACAAGGTCGTAATAAGCTCTTCCAGGTTATTCAAGAGATAGATAAGACGATAAAGAAGAGATTTAAAGAGACGTACGAGGTAGTCAAGGTTCATTTTCAACAGATCTTTGAAAAACTTTTCGGTGGTGGAAAAGCAGAACTCATCCTTGAAGATGAGAATGATATTCTGCAAACAGGATTAGATATAATAGCACAACCACCGGGTAAGAAGCCTCAAAACCTTTCATTGTTATCTGGAGGAGAACGGGCCCTTACGGCAATAGCCTTTATCTTTGCATTAATAGAGATGCGCCCTCCGCCTTTCTGCGTTTTAGATGAGATAGATGCTAGCCTTGACGAGGTAAATGTAGAACGATTTGCCCTATTATTAAAGGAGTTCTCTTCTACGCTTCAGTTTATAGTTGTAACTCATAGGCGTCCAACTATGGAGGTGGCTGATGTTATCTATGGTGTGACTATGGAGCAGACAGGCATATCAAAGGTGCTCTCTGCTAAGTTTAGCGAAGATGTTGATGAATTAAATTTTTCTAATGGAAATACAGAGTAAGTTATATCCCTCTTATAGAAGTAGGGGTGTTCTTTGTGAATTATAGGACTGGTAGGAGGTGGAAGGACCTGATCTAATGGATTCTCTATATAAAAGAGCGAGGATAGAGACCAATATAGCAGGTCGAAAAATTGAAAATCAAAGGTATTTCTAAAGATTTAGTGGATGCGCTGGTATTGAGGACAGTGGAGTTAGGACAGGGTAGGGGTTCAGGGGTTCTTGGCTTTTGTGATGAAGATGGATATATTACAACTGCCTCTCAAATTATCGATGGGGGACTAAAAGGAGTGCCTCTTAGGAAACTCCTTATCAGCATAGCCGGGGCTGAGAAGCTCTCATTATTAGAATTGGTGGAAGCTCTTCCTGATAATGCCGTTTTAATAAGTACGCGACCTGGTAAGACTGGTCTTAGCACAGACGTGGGAAGCATAAGCTTTTTTAACCTACCTCTGATTACTATCGGTGTTAAAGGACAGGAATCAGCGGGAGTAGGGATTATATATCCTGAACCTAGGTTCTTTGATTTAGCTACAAAGTCTGAAAAATTAAGACTTAAAACTTTGGAAGCTAAGACCATGGATGAAGAGAGGGAGATATTAAGGGAATCCTTTAATTTGGACCTTCAATATCTTGAAGTAAGTTCTGAACTTTCAGTCGTTGATATGCCTTTCACCACCATAGAAGAGTATGGCAAAAAGCGAAAAGGAGTAAGATTCCCTCGTCTTCCTGTAACTTCTTTAGATGAGCACTTTGCCAATAAAATGGTGGCTAAGTCATTGGCTGTAGGTCAGGGACGTGAAGTGGCAGCTATTGGACGTATAGATTCTAATGGGCATGTTACTCTTGTTGGAAAGATAGTTGCTGGGGGAATAGGTTATGTTCCTTCCCGCCTCTTAGCTTCTAGTGCAGTTGATGTTGCAAGCAAATCATTGAGGGAGATATACGGAAGATTAATGCCGGAGAATATTTGTATAGTTCATACTCATCCAGGCGGAAGCGGTGTAATGCATATTGGCGATGCTGGGGCTGGACCAGGAGCATGGGGCAGACCTATAATCGCTATAGGCCATGACAAAGACGGCCGTATTAGAGGAGCAACTGTATTAGAACCTTCAGATAAAATGTTCGAACTTTTTATTGAAGATGAGGACCTATCTTATCGTTTCTTTGAAGCAGAAACCACGCAAGAAGAATCAGAGATAAGAAATAGGCAATTTGGGGTAGCTCAGGAGTTTACAAACCTTTGTAAAGAGATAGTTTTAAAATAGAGCTAAACTTTTTATCTGCAGAAATCTCTAAGATAGATTTTAATAAAGTATTTTAGATGTACGGAGGTAGTAGTGGGATGGTAAAGAACGGCGAAAGAGGCGGTTTCTTTGCCAGATTAAAGAGTGGACTGGCAAAGACTAAAGAAGGTTTTATTAATAAAGTTGATGGGATTCTCAAACGGTGTGGAAAAATTGATGAAGAGTTATTCGGTGAGCTAGAAGAGGCTTTATTCCAAGCGGATGTAGGAGTGCGTACATCTATGGAATTAGTTGAGTGGCTCCGACAACGAGTAAAGGAAGAGCGACTGGAGGACCCTGAAGCCATAAAGGCTCTCCTCAAAGAACGAATTTTACAGATCCTCCAAAGGGGAGAAGAAAAGGAGAGTATAAACCTACAAGCTAAGCCTCATGTAATTATAGTAGTAGGGGTAAATGGAGTTGGTAAGACTACAACCATAGGTAAGTTGGGAAAGAAATTTGTAGATGAAAAGAAAAAGGTGCTCTTTGCAGCGGCAGATACATTTCGAGCTGCCGCCATAGATCAGCTTGAAGTTTGGGCGCGTAGAGTTGGAGCTGATATAGTGAAGCATCAGGAAGGAGCAGATCCTGCAGCTGTCACTTTTGATGCTTTTCAGGCTGCCCGAGCAAGAAATGTTGATGTCTTAATAATCGATACTGCTGGGAGACTTCATAATAAGGTGAACCTCATGAAAGAACTTGAGAAGATAAAGAGGGTCATTAGCCGTGAAGATGAAGGTGCTCCCCATGAAGTACTTTTAATTCTAGATGCCACTACTGGGCAGAATGCTATAGAACAAGCGAAGATATTCTATAAAGCAGTGAATATTACAGGTATTGCCCTTACTAAACTTGACGGGACAGCTAAAGGGGGAGTAGTCATAGGTATCTGCGATGAACTGGAGATACCTGTAAAGTTCATTGGTATAGGAGAAGGAATCGATGATCTTCGTCCATTTAATAGTAGGGATTATGTAGATGTTCTCTTTGGTTAAAGACTAAGTGAAAAAATTTCTTGACAAATCTTTAACGTTAATATATACTGTATTATAGCTGTAAAGCATTATGCCTTTACAGCTATAATAATTCTTGCAAGGGGAGTAGATGTAGCCCTTTATCTCTAAGGAGCGAGGGTGGTATGAAGATGGTCGCAAAGATGGTAAGGATGGTACTGCTTTTCGATGTTTATGGAGAACTTCTCACCCCGCGCCAACGAAAGTTCTTTTCACTCCATTATGAACAGGATTTATCGTTAGGAGAGATATCTGATGAGTTTGGTATAACTCGTCAAGCTGTCTATGACATTTTAAAGCGGGCTGAAAATAGCCTCGAAAACTATGAAACTAGGTTGGGCCTAGTAGCGCGCTACTTAGATAATAAGCGTGAACTTGATGCGCTACTTGATAAGGTCAATGAGCTTTATGAGAAGGGAAACGATGAGTGGAACGAGTGTCTCCAGCTCATTACAGAAAAGATCATGGAACTTCTTAATAAGTAAGGAGGATATCTTGTGATATTTCAAAACCTCTCTGAAAAAATACAAAATACCCTCAAGAAACTGCGTGGTAAAGGTAAGCTCACAGAGAAGGATGTAAACGAGGCACTGCGCGAGGTCAGGTTAGCCCTTTTAGAAGCAGATGTCAACTTTAAGGTTGCAAAGGAGTTTGTTGAGGCTGTTAGGGAACGATGTGTAGGGCAGGAGGTAATGAAGAGCTTAACCCCTGGTCAACAAGTGGTTAAGATAGTTGATGAAGAATTACGACGGCTCATGGGTGAGACTAAAAGCGAGCTTAATATCTCTCAAACTCCTCCTTCCATCATAATGCTAGTGGGCTTGCAGGGCTCTGGTAAAACTACAACAGCTGGGAAACTGGCTAGACTCTTAAAAGCTGAAGGTAAATATCCATTGCTGGTAGCTTGTGATATATATCGACCTGCTGCTATTAAGCAACTTCAGGTCCTTGGAGAGCAAATAGGAGTTCCTGTCTTCACAATGGGCTCTAATACAAAGCCTGAGGATATCGCCAAGGCTGCCAGGGATCATGCTATCTCTCAAGGCTATAATCTTATAATCTTGGATACAGCTGGCCGTCTTCACATTGACGATGAGATGATGGGCGAATTGGTTCGTATTAAAGAACGGGTTCGTCCTCATGAGACTCTTCTTGTTGTAGATGCCATGACTGGGCAGGATGCTGCGAATTTAGCTAAGGAGTTTGATGAGAATACCGGTATTACTGGTGTGATTCTTACTAAGTTTGATAGTGACACTAGAGGTGGGTCAGCCCTCTCTGTAAGGGCAGTTACAGGTAAACCCATAAAGTACATAGGTGTTGGCGAGAAACTAGACGCACTAGAACCTTTTCATCCAGATAGGATTGCTCAAAGAATTTTAGGCATGGGTGATATCTTAACCCTTATTGAGAAGGCAGAAGCTGTAATGGATAGCGAAAAAGCCGAGGCCATGGCTAAGAAGGTTCTAAAGGGCGAGGAATTTACCTTGCAAGATTTCCTTGAACAGCTTAAAGAAGTTAAGAAACTAGGTTCTTATGAAGAGCTTTTAGGCATGTTTCCAGAGATGGGAAAAGCTAAGGGTATGTCTAATCTCAAAGTAGATGAGAAGGTCTTTGTTCGAATGGAAGCCATTATTAATTCCATGACTCCTGAAGAGAGGGCAAACCCTGGGATAATAAAACACAAAAGAAAAGCGAGGATCGCGCGTGGGAGTGGCACTAAGACTCAAGATATTAATAGGCTCTTAAAGCAATTCGGCGATCTGAAAAAACTCACAAAACAAATGGCAAACATGGCACAACCGCGCAAAAGAGGACGAGGGTTTTTACCCTTCTTTAAGTAGAAAGTAATACGGAGGTGATATAAAAGTGGCTGTAAAGATAAGATTATATCGGATGGGGGCGAAGAAGAGACCAATGTATCGCGTTGTGGTAGCTGACTCCAGGTCTCCTCGTAATGGAAAATTTATTGAAATAATAGGACATTATAATCCTATTAGCGAACCCTCACAACTTTCGATAGATGAAGAGAAGGCGTTAACTTGGTTAAAGCGAGGAGCTCAACCTACAGATACCGTTAAGAAACTATTAGAGAGAGCTGGCATCATCGGGAAATCTGCTGAAAGAGATGAAACCGACGCCGTTGTCGCAGAAGAAGAGCAGGAGGTATCGGAAGCGCAGGAGGTGTAAGATAAGAATGAAAGAGTTAGTTGAGTATATAGCGAAGTCCCTTGTGGATAATACAGATGAGGTGAGCGTAAGTCAGGTAAATGGCGAGAGGGCTGTTATACTTGAACTTCGAGTTGCTCAGGAAGACATGGGAAAGGTCATTGGAAAGCAAGGACGAATAGCTAAAGCAATGAGAACAATAGTTAAAGCGGCTGCAACAAAGGAAGGCAAGAGGGCAGTAGTTGAGATCCTTCAATGAAATATTTTCAACATATAAAACGAGGAATTCGAGGTGTAAAAGGTGGAAAGCACTACAATAAGACGTCCTGTAACTCTAAAGGTCGTTGTTACTCCAGAGCTTAAAAAGGAGACTCTCGAGGGTCTCAAAGAGGCTATAAGAGAGATCGAAAAAGAGATCGCAGCTATTGATGGTGAAGCTAAAAGGCTTATACCTGACTTAGAGCGAAAGAACTTAAAGCAAGCGATGGAATTAAAGAGGCAGATAGAGGTAGAACGAACGAAACGTACGGATTTGAAGGTGTCTATGGAAGCACGAATCCAGGAAGCACAGGCTTGGGAATTAGACGAAGAGGTAGTCCAGGGTAGACTTGAGGGCATCGCTGAAGTTAAAGTCGGCGATAATCTTAACGAGATATTAAGTACATCCATTGTAGTAAAGGATAATAAGGTGATTAAGATAACTAGTGAGGGATAACCCTTGATGAACTCAAAGGAACTCTTCACAATTGGACAGGTCGTTGCCCCTCATGGAGTCCGGGGCGAACTTAGAGTATTACCGTTGACAGATTTCCCAGAACGATTCATTAAAACCAAACATGTTTATGTTTGCAAAGATGAAAAGGTTCAATTAAGAAGTGTCTTACAGAGCAGACTCCATAAGAATATAGTTATATTGAAACTTGATGAGTGCGAGACTGTGGAAGATGCAGAGCTATTAAGGGGTGCAAAACTCAAGGTTAATGAGGCGGAATTAGTTCCACTACCACCAGGACATTATTATGTCCATCAAATTTGTGGACTCTCTGTATATACCCTTGAGGGAGAGCGAATCGGGATCGTCAGTGACATCCTTGAGACAGGAGCTAACGATGTCTACGTTGTTTCTCCTGATACTGAAATTAGCAGTCCACGGCAGATCCTTATCCCTGCACTCAAAGAAGTTATTAAGGAGATAGATTTACAGGGAGGAAAGATATTAATTGATCCTATCCCAGGTCTCCTCGAGAGGTGACGAAGAGCGTGAGGGTGGACATTATAACTATTTTTCCCCAAATGTTTCACGGGCCTTTAGATTATAGTATAATAAAGCGAGCGAGAGAAAGAGGTATTATAGATATCTACTTCCATGACCTTAGAGATTTTACCGAGGATAAACATAAAACTGTAGATGACGCTCCATATAGTGGAGGAGCAGGAATGGTAATGAAGCCAGAACCTATTTTTAAAGCTGCCAGAGATATCTTAAAAGAGGATTATGGTTCTGTGCCTTTTATACTAATGTCTCCTCAAGGACGCATCTTCAATCAGGAAAAAGCAAAGGAACTATCTAAGTTTCAACGTATAGCAATCCTTTGTGGACATTACGAAGGAGTGGATGAGCGAGTTAGAGAAAGGTTAGTTACTGAAGAGATCTCAATTGGTGATTATGTACTCACTGGTGGGGAGCTTCCTGCTATGGTCCTTATTGATGCAGTAAGCCGTATGCTCCCCGGGGTTTTAGGAGATCCTGAATCAGCTGTTAACGAATCTTTTTACTATTCGCTTTTAGAGTATCCGCAGTATACGCGGCCTCGAGAATTTGAGGGCATGAAGGTACCAGAGGTCCTACTTAGTGGAAATCATGAAGAGATAAGGAAGTGGCGACGACGCGAATCTCTAAGGCGCACTTTTATACGACGTCCTGATCTTTTAGAGAAGGCAGACCTTACTGAAGAGGATAAAGAATTTCTTCAGGAGCTGCTCAAGGACGAATTTTGAGTTTTTCTTAAGGAGGTGCAGTAATGAATATCATTGATATAGTAGAGAGGGGACAAATGCGAGACGACATCCCGGATTTTAAACCTGGTGATGGAGTTCGTGTACACGTTAGAGTCGTAGAAGGAGAACGAGAACGAATTCAGATCTTCGAAGGGACTGTAATAGCTAGAAAGAATAAGGGTGTAAATGAAACCTTTACTGTTCGTAGAATTTCCCAGGGCATAGGTGTAGAGCGTGTATTTCCTGTTCATTCGCGTTTTGTGAATAAGATAGAAGTAGTGAGAAGAGGACGAGTAAGACGTAGTAAACTCTACTACTTGCGCTCCAGAATAGGTAAGGCGGCAAGGGTAAAAGAACTTCGCGGTTAGGCTATCGCCCTTATAATCTTGATACGATTTATCGGGGCTCAGTTGAGCCCCGAAGATAAGAGCCATAAAGTTAGGTTATGGCGGTCTGAAGGGAGACGGCAGGGTTTAGTGGACGATTCGGTAAAGAAAAATTCAGATATAAGGGAATTCATTGAAGCCCTAGTCGTGGCTGTTATATTAGCTGGGTTCATTATAACATTTATAGTTCAATCCTTTGTAGTAGAAGGGAGATCAATGGAGCCGACATTATATGATGGTCAAAGGCTCTTTGTGAACAAGTTCATATATAGATTTACAGAGATAAAGCATGGTGATATAGTGGTCTTTAGATATCCCCTTAACCCAGCGAAGAAATATATAAAGCGTGTTATTGGAGTTGCAGGTGATACTATATATATCACAGACGGTAAAGTTTATCTTAATGGAGTGCTACTTGAAGAGGACTATATTCTAGAGAAGACGAAGCGAACGTGGGGACCTTATGAAGTTCCAGAAGGACGGATCTTCGTAATGGGAGATAACAGAAATAATAGTGATGATAGTCGGTACTCTGATGTTGGTTTTGTATTAAAGGAAACTGTAATCGGAAAAGCATTCGTTATCTACTGGCCGCTCTCTAATGTTAAAATATTGAAATCACCTGAACTAAATATGGCTAAGAGGTGAAGTAATGTATGGAGGGGTGGCATGCCTTAAAGCTCAAAGAGATAGAAGAGTTGCTAGGTGAATTAAATAAGTCTCATAGGCTTAATTCGGAGATTATAAAGAAACTTAGAGCAGACCCTAGGCGCGGTGCTCAGCGTTTAGCAGATCGAGCCCAGAAAGAATTGGAGCTTATGGCGGATGAAGATAAGAGATTAAGTGAGATGAAGACATATGAGGAAGAGGCACGCTCTCGTGGGTTCAAGAGGATAGCTGGGGTTGATGAAGCTGGACGCGGTCCTTTAGCTGGACCCGTGGTGGCTGCTTCAGTTATTTTACCGGAGGATGTTTTTATTGAAGGCATCAATGATTCAAAGAAACTCTCACCAGAGCAACGTGAGGCACTCTTTCAAGTTATAGAGTCAACAAGCGTTGCCATAGGTATTGAGATCATTGACCATTCAATCATAGATGAGGTAAATATATTACAGGCTACTCATATGGCTATGAAAGGGGCGGTGGAACGCCTTGAACCTCTACCAGACTTTGTAATGGTAGATGGAACCTCAATTCCGGCGTTGTCTGTACCAGCTCGTTCCATACCTAAAGGAGACTCTCTTTCCATATCAATCGCTGCTGCTTCAATAATCGCAAAGGTAACTAGAGATCGAATCATGCGTGAATTAGATAGCCTTTATCCTCAATACGGTTTTGCCCGCCATAAAGGGTACGGTACCTCTGAACACATAAAGGCCATAAATACTTATGGTCTTTCGCCTATACATAGAAGAAGCTTTTGTAAGTCTTTTAAGCAATTATCCTTGGTTAATATATAAGATTTATAAATCGCGCTCTTCCTTTTTTATCGTATGATATTATTTACCAGAAGCTCTCTTTTTATCTCTTGACATTTAAGTAGTTATATGATACTCTTACCATAGAGATGGACGCATTAATAATGTAGAACTTGTCCATCTAGAAATTCGGTCTATAGGAAATGGTGTGGATATACTCTGGGTTTACAAAAGTCCCAGTTGGCGGCCGGGCAAAGTGCCTTGCAATTTACCACACCCCCTCCGTAAGGGCCAATAAAAGTTTTAGGAGGCTATTAACGTGGCAAGAGGTACTGTAAAATGGTTTGATGTTAAGAAGGGCTATGGGTTCATCGCCCAAGACAGTGGTGAGGATGTCTTTGTCCATTATTCTGCTATTCAGTCTGATGGATTCAAGGCCCTAGAAGAAGGTCAGGATGTTGAGTTTGATATAGTTCAAGGTAACAGAGGCCCGCAGGCTGCCAACGTCGTTAAAATTTAAGTTTAAAGTCAACAAGAGCTTGCACAGCCCCGATGATGATCCTCATCGGGGTTCTTCGCTATTATGGAACCAATTTTACAGTTATCTTTAGTTTTTGTGGGAAAGGACGGTGTATGGGTATTTTTTCACGAAGCTAAAGACTTTGTGGTTTTAATACCTAGAAGATATATGAAGAAGAGGGAACTTAGAGAGAGAATGCTCGAGCTGAGAGAAGGAATGCTACACTCTGAGGTCGCTGCTATGAGCAAAACTATTCATACATACCTTCAATCACTGCCATCTTTCCGCAATGCAAAGAATATTTTCTTATACGCTTCTACACGTAATGAAGTGGAAACTGATGATATAATCGTTAACCTACTGCAAGCTGGGAAAGGAGTGGCCATTCCAGTTGTCAATAAGGGTACAAAAGAGATTGTATTTTCATTCATTGAAAGCCTTGATGAGTTGATGCCAAGCACATATGGCATAAGAGAACCCTTACCTAATTCTTTACGGCCGGTTGCTTTGGATTCAGTAGATCTTATAATCATCCCTGGCGTAGCCTTTGATATGAGGGGATATAGGTTAGGATATGGAGGAGGTTACTATGATCGCTTCCTAGAGAAATTGCCAGAAGGCGTTCATAAGATGGGCCTTGCCTTTGATTTTCAGGTATTAGAGGCTTTACCAGTAGAAGAACATGATTTAAAAGTGGACACTATAATAACTGAAGAGCGTATAATAAAAGTGGAATAAGTATTTTTTAAGATGTGGAGGGGTTGCGAAACATGGAAAAGAAACTTTATCGTTCTCGTAAAGACAGTATTCTTGGTGGGGTTTGTGGGGGGTTAGCAGAATACTTTAATTTAGATACGAGTTTAATGAGAATAATCTGGGCGATTGCTATGTTCGCTGGGGGTATAGGTTTTCTTCCTTATATTATTGCATGGATTGTCATACCAGAAGAGCCAATCGGAGGAGATGGCTCAGTTGAAGTTATAGATAATGCGAGAGGACAAGGGTCAATGGATGCTGATACAACGACTAGAGTAATTGGGGCTATATTAGTGGGACTTGGCACGTTCTTTCTCTTTAGAAATTACCTGCCATGGTTAAGACTTGAGCGTATTTGGCCTTTTGGATTTATAGTTCTAGGACTTTATATGTTAATTGGTGGAAAGAAGGGATGAGTTGTGAAGAACTCTAATGCTCTCACTGGAACCATTTTTATAACTATAGGAGTGGTTTTCCTTTTGAATAATTTCGCTATTATAGATTGGCGGATTCTAATTGACCTTCTCCATTTCTGGCCTGTATTCTTAATAATATTTGGCCTTAATCTTATCTTCGGGAAAACTATGCTGTTCTTTATTGCTCCCCTGCTATTTATCGTCTTAATAGTAGTGGCTATTTTTTATCCCACGATTTTACCAGGGAGGATAGGCCTTTCACAGGAGATGGGTTTGTCTCAAGATTTAGAACTGGGTATACGACAAGCTAAGATCCAAATGACCATCTCTGCAGCGGATATAGATATATATAATGTAAAGCCTGAAGAGAGAGGCAAGCTCTTATTAGGGAAAGTAAGTTATCGGCAAGTTCCACCTGAAGTATCTTATAAAGTCAATGGATATGAGGCTATAGTAGATATAAAGTCTAAGAAGAAGAACTCTTTCTTTGGAATCGGTTCGCTTCGCGGCTCAGAGAATGCGATGCGCTTAGGTCTTACTGAACTTATACCATTGAGATTAGATATAAAATCTGGTGCAAGCGATCTTTATTTAGATCTTTCTTTGCTGAGAGTAGAATCCCTTGACTTGGAGGCAGGAGCATCAAGTATAAAGATAAAGTTCGGTGATATCTCAGAGAAACTTGTAGGTAGAATTGAAGGCGGTGTCTCTCAAGTTGTACTTATGATCCCAAAATGGGTAGGCGCTCGGATACATCTAGATTCGGGTTTATCTAGTAATAATCTTAAAGAAGTTGGGTTTGAAAAAGACGGTAATGTATACACTACCCCTAATTACTCTAAGTCAGATAGAGTGATTGATATAGACGTTTCTATAGGAGTGGGGAGATTAAATGTAAAATTTATAGACTGATACCTTACTATATGGGTTAAAATAAGGGAAGTGGATTATTTATTCTAATGAGAGGGGCGAGAACCGTACTTTTTTACTTTTGAAAGTAGAAAAGCAGGCGGAAGTTTATGAAGTGTGGAATGATCTCCCTTGGATGTCCAAAGAACCTAGTTGATACTGAGGTAATGCTTGGGCTCTTAAAAGATTCTGGATATGAAATAACTCCAAGGGCAGAAGAGGCTGATGTGCTCATTATTAATACGTGTGCCTTTATTGATGAAGCCAAGGAAGAGGCTATAGAGAATATCTTTGATATGGCTCGATTTAAGGAAATAGGGCGTTGCAAAGGTTTGATAGTCACAGGCTGTCTCTCCCAAAGGTATAGTAACGAGCTCTTACATGAATTACCTGAGGTAGATGCCTTTGTTGGAAGTGGTGAATTCCATAGGATCGTAGAGGTTGTTGAGAAGGTTCTGGATGGTCAACGTTTTTCTCTTCGTTCCGAGCCTGATTTCATCTACGATCATACTTTTTCTAGGGTACAGACAACACCAGGTCATATTGCTTATATAAAGATAGCGGAAGGCTGTAATAATAGGTGTTCGTACTGTATTATACCTGAACTTCGAGGTAGATTTAGAAGTAGACCCATAGAGTCTATTCTCTATGAGGCAAGGGCATTGGTGAAGAATGGTGTTAAGGAAATAATCCTTGTGGCTCAGGATACAACCAGGTACGGAGTTGATATCTATGGGGAATACTCATTAGCGCGGCTTTTGCGACAGGTAGCAAATATAGATGGATCCCTTTGGGTGCGTGCACTTTACATGTATCCTACAAGGTTCACAGATGAATTGATAGAGGTAATAGCATCTGAACCAGCTATATGCAATTATATTGATCTGCCTTTGCAACATATAGATGATGAACTTTTATCAAAGATGAGACGGCAAGGTAGAAGTAAAGAGATACGAAGTTTAATCGCGAGGCTCCGTACTTCTATTCCAGATATAGTGTTTCGTACATCATTTATTGTAGGGTTCCCTGGAGAAACTGACGAGAAGTTTCGTTCGCTTCTGGATTTTATGAAGGAAGTAGAATTTGAGAGGGTAGGAGTGTTTAAGTATTCTCAAGAAGAAAGAACTTTAGCGGGAGAAATGCCCGACCAGATCGACGATGAGGTTAAGGAAGAACGGAAGAATATAGCTATGGAAGTGCAACGTCTTATATCGCGAAGACATAATCATAAGCGAATTGGTAGCGTCGAAGAGGTGTTAATAGATGGACGATCTGATGAAAGTCCATTAGTAACCGTGGGTCGTTCTAAGGGTGAAGCTCCTGAGATAGATGGATTAATATATATTGGGAACCAACACCCCGCTCCAGGAGAGGTCAAGCGGGTAAAGATTATAGATTCTGGGGATTATGACCTAGTGGGGGAAATAGTGGATGGAAGTCTTAAATGAAGAGTATACCCAAGGAGAAGAGAATGTGATGAAGAGAGAAGTGATCTTTCTAAATAGAAAGATCATCTTCACTTATATCATTCTAGGAATAAATATACTTCTCTTCATAGCCATGTCTATAAGTGGTGGCTCCACGAATACTAATACGCTTATCAGGTTTGGTGGGAAGTTTGCACCTTTAATATGGGGAGGCCAGTGGTGGCGCCTTATAACTTCTATTTTTCTGCATATAGGCATAGCACACCTTGCCTTTAACTCATATGCCCTTTATAGTATAGGACGAGTATCTGAGAGCCTCTACGGCTCAGGAAAATTTTTGTTTATATATCTCTTTGCAGGACTTTGGGGTAGCATTGCCAGTACTATGTGGGGATTCGAGCATATATCAGCTGGAGCGTCTGGCGCGATCTTTGGGTTAGCTGGTTCTCTTCTATACTTTGGGCTTAGAACACCCCGAGTTCTCTCAGGAAGATTTGGGACTAATTTAATAGTTATAATATTATTTAATATATGTTATGGATTCATAGATTCTCGTACAGATAATTATGCTCATTTAGGAGGTCTTCTAGGTGGATTTATAGCAGCAGCTCTCTTAGGGCTCTTATGGGAGAGAATCAGTGATAAACGGTTCGTAGGGATTTTAATATTTCTATTAATAACCCTTGGGAGTGCGTACTTTATAGTGGTTCCACCTGAAGGAAGTTGGCAATCACTCTATATAAAGGGTGAGAAAGCCATAGATTCAGAGCAATATTCTCACGCTATAGAATATCTTATGGATGCGGATGAACTTTCCCCCCGAAATCCTCTTATAAGACGTTCCCTTGGTATAGCACGGTTCAATCTAGCAGGAGAACTATTCAATGCTGGAGAATATAGTGAAGCTATAGTCCAATACAAAGAATGTAGATCTTTAATCCTATCGGAGCCTGCTATAGAATATAATATGGGTTTAGCTTATATTCGACTTAATCAAATAAATGAGGGGCTTGCTGCTATGCGTAGAGCCCTATTGATTGATCCAAACTTTACGCCAGCAAAAGATGTATTGCGTTTATATAATCAGTAGATCAACTAGAAAGAAAGGAGGATGTTGTGCTTATTGGCGCAAACGGTTATGGCAGAATTAAATGCTAGGAAATTGTTACTCTTCTATGAGGAGCAACTCTACGGTGATATCCTCCCATTTTGGTTGAAGAATGGTATTGATAAAGAGTATGGAGGATATTTTACTTGTTTTACTAATACCAGTGAAGAGCTGCTGAGTGATGATAAATATATATGGTCCCAAGCTCGTTTTATCTGGGTTCTCTCGCGGTTAGCAGCTTTAGAAGGGGGAAAAGGAGAGTACCTAGGACTTGCCAGATCGGGCGTACGTTTTCTTCAAGAGAATGCTCTCTTGGAGAATGGCAATTGCGCTTTTCTTTTAGATAGGAGGGGTAATCCCAAAGAACCTGTCCCTGGAAGTGGCTATGATACTAGTTTTTATGCAGATTGCTTTGCTATATTAGGCTTTGCTGAGTATGCAAGGATCTCTGGAGAGCGAGGCGCGTTAGATTTTGCTTTAAAGGTTTATGATTCTGTGATAAGACGTTTACAAGCAAAGAGCATTAGGACAGAACCATATCCTATTCCAAGGGGACTTAAAACACATGGAGTTCCTATGATTATGGTTAATACCTGTGATGAACTTTCTAAAGCACTAGATGAATTTGGTCATCTTCGTACCCATGAGGTAAAGGAGATGTCGCTTCACTATACTCATGAGATAATCTCTGACTTTACTACGGAAGATGATTTGATTCTTGAGATGGTGCGAGAAGATGGGGAGGAGATAGACTCTATACTTGGCACTTATATTAATCCTGGACATACTATAGAGGATATGTGGTTTATAATTCATTGTGCGCAAAGATACGGTGATTCTGAATTAATAAAAAGAGCAGCGCGCATAGTAAAAAGAACTATGGAGGTTGGATGGGATACGAAGTATGGAGGTCTTTTTCTTTTTGTGAATAGAGATGGAGGAGAGCCTCAAGGGGATATCGGGGGTTTTGAAGATGATGAGATGGTACGAAAATTAAAGAATGATTGGGATAATAAGTTATGGTGGCCTCACTCAGAAGCGCTCTATTCCACTCTTTTGAGTTATAATTTGACAAAGGATAAAGGGTTAGCTGAACTATATAATAAGGTTCACCATTATACATTTGCTGCTTTTCCTAACCCAGATAAACAGATAGGCGAATGGATACAGATTCGTGACCGTCAGGGTAGGCCTGAAACAAAGGTCGTGGCTCTACCCGTTAAGGATCCTTTCCATATAGCTAGGAGTTTTATGTTGATAATAGAGCTCCTAAGAGGTTCAAGTGGAGATTTCTAAAGTTTTTGCAGCCTTTTTTTTACGTTACTAAGAAGGAAAAATAGTCTTTACGGTGAATATGTAATAGGTGAGATGTTATACAGGTATTATCAAGGAGACTATTCTAAGAGTCAGTAGAGTAGTTTCTTTGGATTAGATAAATAAGGAGGGGGATTTGATTATGAACATGTTGGACACGATTAAGGGCTCATTATTGGAAAGTTTTTATCCTGCTGGTTGGGATCTTAAGAGGATCGATGAATGCTGTAGCCAACCGCCAGAGTCAGTTACTGAGCGCCAAAGTTTTTGGAATCCTGACTTTACACCGGTTCCTTGTGAGACTATAGGCGATTTTAACACATATATGGGTCATGAGATCGCTATGGAGATCAGGAGGACTAAGGAGGAAGGGCGAAAGTTAGCATTAATTCTCCCAGTAGGACCTATGGGTATGTATCGTTGGGCTGTATATTTCCTAAAAGAGTGGGGAATTGATGCCAAACATGTATATGGTTTTAATATGGATGAGTGGAGCGATAAGGATGGAAATACCCTTGAATCTACGAATCCTGGAGCTTTTCAGAACGCTATGGAAGATGCTTTTTATGGTCCGCTAGGGGAATTGACTGTACCAGAGAACCAGCGAAACTTTGCTACAAAAGCTGTTCTTCCCACGTATGCTGAGAAGATAGGGGAGTTGAAAGCTGATGGTACTAAATTAATAACTGTCTTTGGTATCGGACGGGTATTCCATATAGCCTTCTGGGAACCCCACTTTGCTGCTGATTTTTCTAGCGTGGAAGAGTGGAAGAAGCAGACTCATCGTATTGGTGCAAAACTTCATCCACTGACTATTGAACAGAATGCATTGACAAGCTTTAAGAGTAGATATACTCTGGTTCCATGCTTTTCTAATACTGTTGGACCTGGTCTCTTCTTGCAGTCCGATAAGATAATTGGTGGTTGTGACGGAGTTTTAGGTCGCGGTATGCAGTGGCAGGGTGTTTCTTTCTGGGTAACTTTAAGGTACGGACCTGATATGTGGGTTCCTTCTAGCTTTATGCCTACACTCCCAGGGAAGCTCTTCTTCCTTAAAGAACTAGCAGGACCTCTTGCTCCGGAGTGCAATTAATCTTTCTAAAGATTTCCCCTTAAAGGAGGCGAAGATGTGCGTACTAGAACTCTCTTAGGAGAAGAAGTAGAGGGTCTTCAGAAGGATGGGTATTCCATAGTCTACGCAGGAAGGCTCTATACCTATGGTAGTTACCACTGGGGTTTTGTGCGTCATAATCTCTCTAGGGGAGCATCTGATCCTATGTGGTGGATAATTAGTAAGAAGGAGGTCAAGATCTATACTGAATCAGGGGATATCCTCTGGCGTGCTAAGGTTATAGCTTCAGATGCAGATTTTATTGAATACGAAGTTCTAAATTGATCTTGACTCATAAAGTTTCTATGGGGAGCACATATCTCTAAGGAAGTGCTCCCCCTCTTCTTTTATCCTTGTAAAACTTCAAATGCTCCTTTTAACCTAGATGTAGTTCGTTCTTTCCCAAGGACCGAGATAGTCTCAAAGAGACCAGGAGATGCTGTTCTTCCTGTGATAGCTACTCTAATGGGCATGAATACCTGTCCAGTCTTTAGTCCGAGAGAGGCAGTTAGGCCACGGAGAAGAGGCTCTAACCCAGCTTCTGAGTAGTCATCACACTCTAAGAGTACATTGTAGGCAGCATGCAGGATCTTAGAGGTTGTTTCCTTATCCAACTTCTTTGGAATGAGAAGGGTTGGATCTTCGTAGACTATCTGGTCTTGGAAGAAGAAATCTACTAACTCTGGTGCTTCTGAGAGGAATTTGAGCCTTTCCTGAATCAATGGTATGATCCTTAGAAGATAGGCATATTCTTCATCTTTTATAGGTTTTGATACAATACTAGCTTTTTGTAGATATGGCAGACATCGTTTAGCCACATCTTCAACGGTTAGACTTCTGATGTACATTCCATTGAGCCAATCTAATTTTTCATAAGAAAAGATTGCAGATGATTTACTCACCCGTTCCAATGTAAAGACCTCTTTGAGTTCTTGTAATGTAAAGAGTTCACGTTCGCCGTCGAGATTCCATCCAAGGAGGGCGAGGAAATTCACCATGGCTTCAGGTATGTAGCCCTTCGCATGAAATTCCTTTACTGTAGTGGCGCCATGTCGCTTACTTAATTTTCCACCTTGCTGTGATAGTATTACAGGTAAATGAGCCATTTCAGGTGGTTCCCATCCCATGGCCTTATATAAGAGAATATGTTTAGGGGTACTAGGTATCCACTCTTCACCACGCATTACATGGGTGATCTTCATAAGATGGTCATCAACTATGTTAGCAAAGTGGTAAGTTGGATATCCATCTGATTTTATTAGAATAAAGTCATCTAGGGTTTTATTCTCAAAGGAAACCTCACCTCGGAGGAGGTCATTGAATGTGGTAGTCCCATGCAAAGGTACCTTGAACCTTATCACAGGCTTTATTCCTTCTGCTTCTAATTTATTGCATTCCTCTAGGGTAAGATTTCGGCAATGCCTGTCATATCCAGGAGGTAGACTATTGGCAGCTTGTTCAGCTCTGAGTGCTTTTAACCTCTCTGAAGAACAGTAGCATTTATATGCATCACCTGAATCTAAAAGTTTATTTATATACTCATTATAGAGGTGGAGCCGTTCAGATTGAAAATATGGCCCATATTCTCCTCCTGCTTCTGGTCCTTCATCCCAGTCCATACCTAGCCATTCTAGACTCTTCATTATATCATATAGGGAATCCTCTACATATCGCGATCTGTCTGTGTCTTCTATTCGTAATATGAAAGTTCCTCCATTTGCCCTTGCAAAGAGCCAATTAAAGAGGGCGGTTCTTGCACCACCGATATGAAGATAACCGGTGGGGCTAGGGGCAAATCTTACTCTAATTTTTCCGTTATTATCTTTCAATTTCCCATCCCTGGTTCAAAAAGGTCTTCTGGTTAACCAGGAGTTCACTCCTTTCGCTATTTCTTTAATTATCTATCCCACGCTTACGAGGTAAAGAAGGTGCGACATTTAGTTTAAGTAAATAATACCTTTCATATACCAGAATTATATCATGTATGGTTTTATAATACAACTGGGGAACTTTCCAAACGAGGCCTATCATATCAAAGAAGAACTTAATAAAACTGGGTTGCAGATTACGAAGACGTAGTTTATAATATATTGTGTCTATAGTACCTGAGTGGAAGTGTGTGTTGGTCTTTTTGAGAGGAGTAAGGGATAATAATCGGATAGAAAGGAGGAAGGCGTATTGGTAATATGCGGTTTCCTGCGCCTAATTTTTTATGGATGATATAATAGTTACTGAGAGGTTCATAGAAGCCAAGGATTTCGATGATTATAATATAATCCTAGATTCTCCTCTGCCTATGGTAAAGGGGACTATAGGATGGCGTGGCCCTAGATTTGGGCTTGAGGAGATAGATTTTCTTGATAGCATAAGTTCAACAGGGAATCTTTCGTTAAGGGCTAGATGCTCAACAGGGGTGTGGATTCGTTTTTCAACCAATAGCGAGGTAAGACTTAAAGGACAATTTCTAGGTTTTGCTAGACCCAAGAGAGCATTTGACTTGCGTGTTGATGGAGAATATGTTGAACTACAGGAGTCTACAACACAGGAAGAGTTCAATATTTCATTAGGCACTTGCGGAGAATTTCATACTTACGAGCTTTTAATGCCTCATGTAGCAGAAGTGGAGATACAAGGGATAGAAGTGACTCCTGGTGCTACTTTTCGTTCTGTAGAGCCGATTAAACGTCTGATTTGGATAGCATGCGGTGATTCTATAACTCAAGGTATGAACGCAGATAGACCTAAGGATATCTATGTACAAATAGTTGCAGATAGATTAGGCCTTCTTTCTAGAAATTATGGTGTAGGGGGAGCTCGTATCTGGCCAGAGCTCTGGAAGAATGGGATTAATGGTGATGCTCATCTTATTTCCATGCTAATAGGCGTAAATGATCATAATTGTGGCGATAATATAGATGAATTTAAAGAAAAGTATAGTACGTTTCTTTCTTTAGCTTTAAATCGTCATCCTCAAGTCCCAATCATTTGTATCACTCCCATCTGGCGAAAGGGAGAGGATGCTCTTAATATAAAAGGGCTCTTCCTTGAAGATTATAGGGATGTTATTCGTAGTCTTGTAAATGAGATGGCAAATCCAATGGTACAGGTAGTAGAAGGGAAAGAACTCTTACCTGAGGATCCTGAGTTGCTGTCTGATGGAGTACACCCTAATAATCAGGGGTTTAGAGTAATGGCAGATAATTTAGAACCATATCTTCAGAAGGCTATAAAGGGGATATATTTATGAAAGAAACTTCTTATACACTGGAAATACAGAGCACAAAACGGGATCAGATGATAGATATCACTTCTAGGGTGAGAGAAATTATAAGATTAAGTACTATCTCTTCGGGTTTGTGTTTAGTATTTGTCCCTCATACTACAGCAGGGGTTACCATTAATGAGAATGCTGATCCAGATGTTACAGGGGATATGTTGAGACAACTAGATAAGATGATCCCTTGGAATGGAGAATATAGACATATTGAAGGGAATTCCGCAGCTCATCTTAAGGCTTCAATGATGGGAAGCTCTGTGATGATTATAATAGATGAACGCGAGCTACTTCTTGGGACTTGGCAGGGAATATATTTCTGTGAATTTGATGGTCCTAGAGATAGAAAGGTTATAGTTAAAGTGATGGGTTGAAGTTTATTAATACGTAATGATGACCCCAGTGCACTGGGGTCATCATGCATTAGTGCTTTGGTGTAAAAGAGCAGTAACCTATCTCATCGCATTCTGCTTTGATCTTATGCTAGGTTTCTGAGCTTTTTATGCTTTCTATAACAGTAGGGTATAGAATATAGTTTTCTTTGTATATATTATCTCTTAGGTTGAATGTGATGTACTTTACTACCTCATCTAGGATTCTCTTGAGGGTATGGCTCTTAAAGAGCTCTTCTCCGCTGATTAAATCATATAGGCTTTTCTTTCTGAGACGAAGTTCATGATGTTTTTCAGCTTCTAAGAGATGTGTGGCTAAATAGCGAAAGAGATTTAATTCTTCAGTACCTATATCTTCTCTTTGAATCTTATCATTTGTCGCTTATAGTTCTTTTAGAAATTTTAATATCGCGTCATGTTCTGTTATAAAAGTATTGATAGGGTGTCCTTTTTCGAGGTTCTCTTGGAATTTTTCTAATTCTGCTCCTAAAATTTCAAGGTGTATGTCGCAGAGCTTCCCTAATTCCTCTGGTTTTACGCCTTCTTGTATGAGTCTTTGCTCTGCTTGGAGAAGGTGAGAAAGAAAAGGCTAGCTCCTGTAGGGCTTTAAGAAGATTAAGCTTTTTAGCATGGATTATAATTTCTCTCTCTATAATATACTTCATACTCCGATGGCGAATATCCGGGAATGTGTTTTTTCGTTCCCTATTCAGCTTTATATTGTTTATATCATTTATGTTTTTATATGTATTTCGAGGTATATTGCCTGCTGCAAGCCTTTGGTTGAAGGAGACTAAATTAGAAGGTTGCAGAAGGTAAGGTGCGGCTGGCAGGTATCTTTGCAGGTCTCGGTGTAGTAGCAACTATAGATAGCAAGTCATATTCTTTAGAAGCTGTCATAACGCAGAGTCCTGACAGGCTCCAGAGCTACCTTGATTTTGCCTATGAAGCAAGGTATATAGCGGTGTTTCTTCTTATTTATGCTTTGACATTTATCATCTTTTATTTACCGTATAAAAGTAGGCATCTTGTAGATTTAGAAAGAGATTGAGACTATACAACCATTTGGAGCGGCTATTAGTGATAGCTTCTGTTCTTTGTTTCTTGCGTAAGCTCGCAGTATGAGTTTAGTTCCTCCCCACCCTATGACGGCTCCCGCTAAGACGTCTGATGGGAAATGAGCTCCATTGTATACCCTTGATACGCCTGCGACTGTTGCGAGAACCCAGAAAAGACCAGATTGTTCAGGGTATTTCTCAGCTAACACTGTGGCGACTGAGAAGGCAGTGGCTGAATGCCCAGATGGGAAGCTGAGTCGATCTACAGGTTGGCCACCGTTGAACCTTACCCCTTCAAGAGCCAATCCTGGTCTGGGTCTCCTTATAGTGTGTTTGAGTAGTTGAACGACAAGACCAGTTCCTGCTACTGAGTACAGTATAAGCCTTGCACTTTCCTGACCATTCTCTTTGTCCAATGTAGCGATTAAAAGTGCCTCTCCTATTGCACCAAAGCCATTCCCTAAAAAGCTAGCGCCTGTCATAACTGCGTCCATAGTATCGGATGTAAATGATCCGTTGATCCACCGGAATATATCTTCATCTACTCTCTCTATCTCTGAACATTTAAGGGATGGAGGAGGTATGAACAAAAGTGTTATTAACGGTATACAAAGGATAAGGCAGATATTCCGAATAGAAGAATCCTTTAATCTTGTCATTTTTTAAAACTCCTCTCCCAAACCTTAAGTACTTTTATTTACCCTTCTTAAGTTCTATATAGACTTTAAGAATCCTCCTAGAAGAATGAGGTTTAAAGGGTTTTTTGCATACAGGCAGGTATAGACTTGTCTTAATTACAAATTTAATATATGATTCAAAATCATGTAATTAAGGACATAAGCTTAATAGTAGCTTATCCCCGAGGATAAGCTGTGAACCCATGAGGTATGTGATGTCTTAATGGTAGGAAGTGATGGCGCTGCGTTGAGGGCGGCTATAGCTGTAAAGGACAGGTTCCCCAAATGGTAGGGTGGTGATAACAAAGGGAAAAATGGTAGAGACTGGTGTCACGGCAAAGGCTTATTCGGACAGGATGGCTTTTCATGCTACACTTCCATATACACAACCAGGTAGTGAGGATAATTGGCGCTATCATGCTGATGATATATAAGATCGAAGGCTATGTATCTGATTGGGATCTTGCTATGATTTTATAGCTAAGAATTCAGGCAAAGCGCTTGAATATCTAGTTGATCTTGGTGTGCTCTTTGCAAGACGAGAAGATGGTAGGCTAGCTCAATTTGTAACTGATGGTTCGGAATATGCAAGAGCGTGTTATACAGGGCCATATACTGCTAATCATATAGAAGAATCCCTTGTTAAAGAGGACGAAAGTAAGGATTTGGATTCTCGTTACGCTGTCTTTATGGCTGGGGCAGCAATACTAGCTAAAGGCGGAGCGGAACAAGTAGTTAAGGTGAATGTATTTACACATGAATTTACTGGGGATGGATACGCAGCTGCCTTTAGAGTAGGTGCTGAATTAGTAAATATAGAATTCATTCAAATGGGAGGAGCGCAATGCTTATATGGATTTCAGTGCTAATCCTTCAGGGTCCGTTTTTCTGATCTCAGTCCCATATGGAAACGTAGATATGAAGATGAAATACATGAACGTATAGATGAACAGGCTAAAGAATATAGACCTCTAGCGAGAGCGCCTCGTTTATTCAGCGTTTTCAAGAAGGTATAACGGTAAGGTAAAGAGAGGAGACCACTATAGAGGGGCTCTATGCTGCGAGGGAGGCAGCTGGCGGTCAACGTGGCGCAAATAGGCCTAGTGGGCGAAGGAGCTCCTACTAACGAAGTAAAGGAAAGAGTTCAGAAGTTGATGGCATTTGCTGCTGGAGTCATCCGAACTAAGGAGAAGAAGCTAAATTTTACTCTAAGGTTTATAATAAAGAATGACTTTATAGATACCACCAGTTTATGTCAGCTTTTGAGAGAAATTTGTAGTAAGAGGATGAAGTTGAAACATTTAGCCAATTTTTTCACCGGAAACGGCGAATAAAGAGGAATAGTATGTTTGCATTGACAGATAATATTCTGTAAGATATACTTATTATTAGCACTCATGCTAATGGAGTGCTAATAGGGATTGACAAGCATAGGAGGTGTATGTAATGATTAAGCCCATAGGGGATAGAGTTCTAATAAAGATAAATGAGGCAGAAGAGAAGACAAAAGGCGGGATAGTTCTCCCAGATGCTGCTAAAGAGAGACCACATGAAGGGACGGTCATAGCTGTAGGAAGTGGCAAACGAGCTAAGGATGGAACCATTATCCCATTTACCGTTAAGGTTGGAGATAATGTTATCTTCGGGAAATATAGTGGTAATGATATTGAATTAGATGGGGAGAAATATAAGATCCTTGCGGAAGATGAGATTCTAGCTATTAAGTAGGTTAAGAGTACGGCTCAAAATATAAGTTTTGTCAACACCCCACTTATAGAAGGGTGATTTTAAAGGAAACAGGTAAATCTATTCAAAATAAAAGGATTCATTCCTTATATGTGTAGGGGTGGATTTGTAGATATATAACTGCAATTCCCCACTACCTATAGAAGAAGTATCCTTGCTAGTTTTTGATAAATATTATGAGGAAGGTGACAAATTTGGCAGCAAAGAATTTACTCTTTAATGAAGAAGCTAGACGTTCACTAGAACGAGGCGTTAACACTTTAGCGGATGCAGTTAAGGTGACCTTAGGACCTAAAGGACGCAATGTGGTTCTAGAGAAAAAGTTTGGCTCTCCTACTATAACGAATGATGGTGTTACTATAGCCAAAGAGATCGAATTAGAGGAATCTTTTGAAAATATGGGTGCTATGCTCCTTAAAGAGGTTGCAACTAAGACTAATGATGTAGCTGGTGATGGCACAACTACTGCCGTAATATTGGCTCAAGCTATAATAAGAGAAGGATTGAAGAACGTAGCAGCAGGAGCTAATCCTCAAGAGCTTAAGAAAGGCATTGATATGGCAGTAGAGGTATTAGTTGAAGAACTTAAGAAGATGGCAAAACCTGTAGTGGAGAAGAAGTCTATAGCTCAGGTCGCTTCTATTTCAGCTGCTGATGATGAAATAGGTGCTCTTATAGCAGATGCCATGGAAGAAGTAGGCAAAGACGGTGTCATTACTGTAGAAGAAGGTAAAGGGTTGAAGACATCTTTAGAAGTAGTGGAAGGTATGCAATTCGATAGAGGTTACATATCTCCGTACTTTGTGACTGATCGTGAAAGAATGGAAGCTGTACTTGACGAGCCATATATTCTTATAACCGATAAGAAAATTTCTGCAATTGCTGATATAATTCCTCTATTGGAAAAGGTAATGAATGATGGAAGACCATTACTTATAATTGCTGAGGACCTTGAAGGGGAGGCTTTAGCAACTCTTGTTGTTAATAATGTAAGAGGGATTATAAATTGTGTTGCAGTTAAAGCCCCTGGTTTTGGCGATCGTAGAAAAGCCATGCTTGGAGATATTGCTGATCTAACAGGAGGCCAATTGGTATCTGAGGATATAGGACTTGAGTTAGAGAATATAAGTATAGATATGTTGGGCCAAGCTAGGCAGGTACGGATTACCAAGGAAGAGACTACTATAGTTGATGGCAAGGGCTCAGCAGAGAGCATTCAAAATAAGATTAAGCAGATACGTCGTGAGATGGAACAGAGCACCTCAGATTATGATAAAGAGAAACTCCAGGAGCGTTTGGCCAAATTAGCAGGTGGAGTAGCTGTCATTCAAGTTGGTGCAGCAACTGAGACGGAGATGAAGGAGAAAAAGTTCCGAATAGAAGACGCACTATCAGCCACACGCGCTGCTGTGGAAGAGGGTATAATACAGGGTGGAGGCAGTGCTTTAGTAGATGTACTACCTGTTCTGTCCAACATTGATGCGTCTGGTGATGTATTAACTGGTGCAAACATAGTTGGAAGAGCTCTAGAAGAGCCGCTCCGTCAGATCTCATTTAATTCTGGAGAAGAAGGCTCCGTAGTCGTGGAAAAAGTAAAGGAAGCAGAGAAGGGTATAGGTTTTGATGCTGTTAACGGTAAATATGTTGATATGATCGATAATGGGATCGTTGATCCCGTTAAGGTTACCAGGAGTGCTCTGCAGAACGCTGCGAGTATAGCTGGTATGTTGCTCACAACCGAAGCTCTCATAGCTGAGGATAAAGAGGAAGCATCAGCTTCTTTTGCACCTCCTGCCGGGATGCCTCCAATGTGAGTTGAGTAAGAAAAATTTATTTATTCAATACCGAAAGACCTCCTATATAGGGGGTCTTTCTATTAATAACATACGATTTTCCGGGACTTGTCATGTCCAAGAGAATGTGGTATGATTCATTTATAAGGAGTATTATAAAATTTATAGGAAATTTTGCAGAAGGAGCGGAGATTTCGACGAGTCGTTATCGTGAATATATGGAAAATACCGAAAAAAATATTTTACTAGCCGAAAGTGATATACAGGAAAAGGTTAAGGAGTTAGGAAAGAGAATTTCCAAGGACTATGAGGGAAGAGAATTGCTTGTAGTAGGTATATTAAAAGGGGCACTTATATTTATGGCAGATTTAGTACGTAATATTTCTCTTCCACTTACTTTGGATTTTATGGCAGTCTCTAGTTATGGTGCTTCTACTACTTCTTCTGGTGTAGTAAGGATTCTCCGAGATCTTGAGCAAGATATCTACGGGAAGGATGTTCTCATAGTAGAAGATATAATCGATACGGGACTTACTCTTAACTACCTTCTCGCCAACTTAAAATCGAGACAGCCTAGAACATTAAAAATATGTTCCTTATTGGATAAGCCTACAAAACGTGTAGTAGAAGTAAGTCCCGATTACCTAGGCTTTGAGATTCCGGATCTATTTGTAATTGGGTATGGTTTAGACTATGCGGAACAGTACAGGCAACTTCCATATATAGCTGTTTTAGAAGAGTAAGTTTAACGAGATATGGGAAACCATATATTCGAAAGGGGGTATTATATCGCTAGAGCGATGTAGATGAATTGCAATAGTTATGGAACTCATCTGCTGGGTCTTGTGATATATTATGGAGAAGAAAGAATTCATTGCAATACTCGACTTTGGCTCTCAATATACCCAATTGATAGCTAGAAGGATCAGAGAAGAGAATGTTTATTGCGAAATTTTTAATAATAACATTTCTGCTGAGAAGTTGAAGACCATGGGTCCTAAGGGAATTATCCTTTCAGGGGGACCATATAGTATATATTCTAAAGGTTCTCTCCATTGCGATGGAGGGATATTCCAATTAGGCATTCCGGTGCTTGGTATATGTTATGGTATGCAATTGATGGTGCATCTCTTAGGCGGTAAAGTTGAGCGTTGGGAAGATAGAGACTATGGCTATAGTGAAGCCACTTTATATATTAAAGAGCCTGGAGAGATATTTAATGGACTAAAGAATAAGTTACAGGCATGGATGAGCTATGGAGATGTAGTAGATGAGCTTCCTCAGGGTTTCCGTGTACTTGCTCATACGGATAACATCCCTGTAGCTGCTATCGCTGATATTCAAAGAGGGTTTTATGGTCTTCAGTTTCACCCAGAGGTTCTCTATACCCAGAGTGGAGAGGATATCCTTAAGAATTTTATTTTCGGAATATGTGGTTCTACGGGAGATTGGACAGTACAATCTTTTATAAAGAACAAGGTAAAGGAGATAAGGGAGAAGGTAGGGGATGGCAAAGTTGTTTGTGGTTTAAGTGGAGGTGTAGATTCATCTGCTGCTGCTCTCCTTGTCCACCAGGCTATTGGAGACAAACTTACATGTATATTTGTGAACAATGGATTGTTGCGTAAAGGAGAAGCTGAATCAGTTGTAGAAACCTTTCAGGATAATTTTAAGCTCAATCTGAAATATGTAGATGCTTCAGAACGTTTTCTAAAGAGGTTAGCAGGAGTAGTAGATCCTGAACTTAAAAGAAAGATTATAGGTGAGGAGTTCATTCGTATCTTTGAAGAAGAAGCAGATAAATTAGGGAAGACGGACTATTTGGTTCAAGGCACCCTTTATTCTGATGTTATTGAGAGTTCAGTGGCTCCCACAGGATCTACTGTAAGAGTAAAGAGCCATCATAATGTAGGTGGTCTTCCTGAGAAGATGAGTCTTAAACTCATTGAGCCTTTTGCAGAACTCTTTAAGGACGAAGTAAGGAAAATAGCTGGTGAATTAGGATTGCCCAAGGAGTTGGTCGGACGTCATCCTTTTCCTGGCCCGGGACTAGGCATCAGGATAATTGGGGATATTACTGAAGAACGCCTTGAAATTTTACGAGAGGCGGATGCTATAGTAATTGAGGAAATTAAGAAGGCTGGACTTTATGAAGAGATTTGGCAGGCTTTTGCGGTTTTGACTTCAACAAGGACAGTGGGTGTTACAGGGGATAAAAGAACCTATGATTACGTTGTTGCTGTGCGCGCTGTAGAAAGCAAGGATGGTATGACTTCTGATTGGGTTAGACTCCCATATGATCTTTTACAAGCTATCTCTATTAGAATAGTAAATGAAGTCAGCGGAGTTAGTAGAGTCGTATATGATATAAGTAGTAAACCGCCTTCTACAATAGAATGGGAGTAGTAAAAGGATAACCCTTGGAGGGGAGTAGATCTTGCCATAAAGGAGGGAAGGGGTAACTTATAAGGTTACTAAACCCCCAAATGCTTATGGATAGGATAAATGAAGGTACGGTAAGGTTTCAATTGGATAGTGAAGGGATTAAGGAAACTAAGAGGGTCCTCAGTGAGGTTTGTGAGGCACTTCAAGAGAAGGGGTATGACCCAGTAGATCAGCTCGTTGGATATTTTATATCTGGGGATCCTGCATACATAACTAATCATCGTGATGCTCGAACTCTAATAAAAAGATTGGATAAGGATGAACTTCTCGAGGAGATGGTTCGTTTCTACTTGAGAGGAATAGGCGTTTTTCATCCTTAATGCGATAAGACTTATAGGATTATAAACTTTATTAATAACCTTTCTGCGAGGGGGCTGCGGGATGAAGGAGCTAGGTGAGTTTCTAAAGAAGACACGAGAAGAGAAGGGTATATCATTAAAAGATGTCCAGGATAGGACTAAGATCCGTACCCGTTATTTAGAAGCCATTGAGAAAGGAGAGTTCCAAATTGTGCCAGGTGAAGTTTACCTTAGAGGATTTCTCCGAAGTTACGCTGAGTCTATAGGGCTTAATGGCTTTGAAATAGTTGACGAGTATAAGAGATTAGTTGCTGTTAGTAATGAAGACGAGGAAGAACCGCAGGTAGCAGTAGAATTAAACGAGGTAAAGCCCTGGAAAGCCAGATACCTTTGGGTATGGATTCCCCTCATTCTTCTCATAGGTTTCTTTATCTGGCGGTTTATTAGTAGAACCTTTTTTTAAAATTCTTACATATTCGAAAAAAGGAGGAATAATGTATGCAATTATCAGAACGTGTTAAATCACTTCTTCCTTCTCCCACTCTTGCAATTGATTCTAAAGCTAAGAAAATGAAAAGTGAAGGGGTGGACATAATCGGCTTTGGCGCAGGAGAACCAGATTTCGACACACCAGATTATATAAAAGAGGCAGCTATAAACGCTATAAGAGAAGGGTATACCAAATATACTCCTGCATCAGGTAGCCAAGAGTTAAAGGAGGCTATATGCGAAAAGCTGAAGAGAGATAATGGGCTTGAGTATGATGTGTCTGAAGTAATAGTCTCTTGTGGAGCGAAACATGTCCTATATAACGTTTTTCAAGCTATTTGTAATGATGGTGATGAGGTTATACTCCCAGCTCCTTATTGGGTCAGTTATACAGAACAGATTAAGTTAGCAGGTGGAGTTCCAGTTATAGTTGAAACTACACGCGAAAATGGTTTTAAGGTCATGGTCTCTCATATTGAAGCTGCATTAACTAAGAGAACAAAGGCTATAGTCTTGAATAATCCATGTAATCCTACAGGAGCTGTGTATGATAAGGATACTCTACAGGCCTTGGCTGAATTGGCTGTATCAAAAGGGCTATTTGTCATCTCTGATGAGATATATGAGAAACTTGTATACGATGGTGAAAAGCATTTTAGTATTGCATCTTTTGGGCCGGAGATTCGTGACTTGACAGTAACTATAAATGGTGTTTCTAAGTCTAATTCTATGACAGGATGGAGAATTGGATATGCTGCTGGTCACCGCTCCCTTATAAAGGCCATGTCGAATCTTCAAAGCCATAGTACTTCCAATCCTAATTCTATAGCTCAGAAGGCTACTATTGCAGCGTTGAGAGGTCCGGAAGAGGCTGTGGAAGAGATGAGGGAGAAGTTTAGCCAGAGAAGAGATAGGTTAGCAGAATTAATAAATACTCTTGATGGTGTATCCTGCGATAAACCCATGGGTGCTTTTTATGTATTTGCGGATATATCTGGTTTATACGGTAGAGAGATAGCTGGGCGGAAGATAAGAAGTTCTGATGACATATGTGATGTTCTTCTTGAAACTGCTAAGGTAGCGGTTGTTCCGGGTAGTGGTTTTGGGGCTCCTAACTATATACGCTTTTCATATTCTACGTCCATGGAGTCCATTGAAGAAGGTATGAAACGAATTGCTCAGGTAATTGGTGTTCGAAAATAATACGCTAATAGGAGGTTAACACCATTTCCCATGATGAAGATAGCTATAATTGGTGGAACCGGACTTTATGATCCTAATCTTTTTCATGAACCAGGGGAAGAGCTTGTTTCTACTCCATATGGTAAGGTGAAAGTCAAATACGGCGACTTTGGTGGGAAAAGAGTGGCGTTCCTTTCGCGTCACGGCGAAGGGGCTAATGTGCCCCCTCATAGGGTTAACTATAGGGGAAATATCCATGCCCTTAAGAAGCTAGGTATTAAAAATGTCATTGCTACTGCGGCTGTTGGTTCCCTTTCTAAGGATTTTACTCCGGGTACGATAATCCTTGTGGATCAATTTTTGGACTTTACAAAGGGTAGGATCTCGACGTTTCATGATGGTGGTTCCGAAGGAGTTCGCCATACGGATATGACAGAACCTTATTGTTCAGAATTGAGAAGAGTAATAGAGGAAGAGGCGACCTCGATAGGTTTAACTGTTAGGAATGGTGGGTGTTACGTTTGTACAGAGGGACCTAGGTTTGAAACAGCTGCAGAAGTTAGGATGTTTAGGATGCTTGGTGGCGATGTAGTTGGTATGACAGGCGTCCCAGAAGTAGTCCTTGCGCGTGAGGCTGGTCTTTATTACGCAAGTATTACAATGGTGGCAAATCTTGCAGCAGGTTTAGATAGCCCAGAGGTGAGCCATAACGAAGTTGTTAATGTTATGGCGGATATTTATGATGATATAAAGAAGCTCTTAGAGAATACTGTAAGGGCTCTACCTTGAATTTAGATTTTATCATTGTAGATAACAGTAGAAGGGTTGACTCTAATTATTAAGGAGTGTGCCTAATGAAACGTCCCAAAAGTATAATTTGGGAGAACCAGGAAGTTTTGCTTTTGGATCAGACCCTACTCCCTCATGAGATAACCTTTATCCGCTGTGATGATGTTCTATCTGTTGCAGAAGGGATAAGAGATATGAAGGTTAGAGGGGCTCCTGCTATCGGGGCTACTGCAGCTTATGGAATGGTCCTTGCGGCTATGAAAGCTAATGCGGAAGATGAAGAAGTATTTTTCAAGATTTTAGATAAAGCAGCTTCTCTTTTGAAAGGGACTCGTCCAACTGCGGTGAACCTCTTCTGGGCAGTTAATAGGATGTTAGCTAAAGCTAAGGAAAATAGAGGGAAGGGTATAGACGAAATAGTGTGCATTCTCCTTAATGAGGCAGAGGCAATAGCATCAGAAGATGTTGAAGTCAACAAGAGTATAGGCCGTTATGGAGCATCTCTTCTCTGCCATGATGATGTTGTTCTTACCCATTGCAATGCTGGTGCTCTTGCTACTGTTGATTATGGGACTGCATTGGGCATTATTAGAGCTGCATGGGATGAGGGTAAGAAGGTTAAAGTATATGCTGATGAGACACGCCCATATTTGCAGGGGGCTCGTCTTACTGCTTGGGAACTTATACAGGATGGAATTCCAGTTACTCTTATCCCAGATGTTGCTGCTGGTTATGTTATGAAGAATAGACTTGTCACTGCAGTAATTGTAGGAGCTGATAGGGTAGCAGCTAATGGAGATGTAGCTAATAAAATTGGGACTTATTCATTGGCGGTTCTTGCCAAAGAGAATGGCATCCCGTTTTATGTTGCAGCACCTACTTCTACTATAGATTTGTCTATTGATACAGGTGATGAAATTACCATTGAGGAACGCGCTTCAGAGGAAGTTACCCATTTTCGAGGTGTAAGAGTTGCTCCAGAAGGGGTAGATGTCTTTAATCCTAGCTTTGATATAACTCCTGGAGAGTATATTGACGCTATAATATGCGAGCGCGGGATAGCAAGACAGCCATATAAAAAGAGTCTGCTACTTATTTAAAAGGAATAAATAGCCACCATTTACTCTTCTAATGGTGGCTTGTGCTTTTTAAGTATAGTATATCTTCTCTATTGATTTTGTCATGAGACGATAAGACCTGCATCTCTTCGATTAAATCCCTACCAGTTGAGTAATAACACAAGAGTTACATACTTGGATTTAAGAATCTAGTATCCTCACAAAACGCTTCTACAAATTGAGTGTGAATCATGTTCTTTTTAGCTCTCTATAATAGGCTGCCCCTTTGCTTCTACCTCCAAACCCTCATAGGTAGAATATAAAGTTTTATTATAAATAAACCATGCAAGGTTTTTTTATTTTCGAAATTTGTCAAAAGACTGATTCCAAAGTACAAATTAAATCAAAAAATCTATTGACATCCACGTTAGGTTATGTTATATTAAATAATGCGTGAGCAACGCAATGTTGGGGAGTCGTCTAGTGGTAGGACGCCAGGTTCTGGCCCTGGTAGCAGGGGTTCGAATCCTCTCTCCCCAGCCAAAGTGAATTGGCCCCATCGTCTAGTGGCCTAGGACACCGCCCTCTCACGGCGGCGACAGGGGTTCAAATCCCCTTGGGGCTACCATTTTTTATAAGTAAACGAAAGAACCCTCCACTAAGGATGTGAAGGGTATTTTTCTGTGACGTTTATTTAAAGTTATACCTACCTCTAAATACACGGAATTTTGTATATTACATTAACTATGGTTGGGTTGTCTACTATTTAATACTACCTCTGTAGATACTTCTATATACGACAGGAGCAAATAGTCTTACTTTGAGAAATAGCATGCCTAACTATAGGTGATTTCGTTACTTACAGCAACTAAACATTCAAGCTACAATCATTATTAAGCATCCAACTTTTTTCTTATTTATTAGATTACTCCTAAAAGTAGGGAATCTTCAACAGCCACGGTTATAATTACTTGAAGGTGTTTGCACTTATGGAGCGAATTAAATTAGATATTCAAGAGTTCACATAGATTTAATGTATTTTTAGTGGAACGAGGTGCCAGAGCTTATGTCTTCTGAAATATTATGTGGAAAGAAAGTATATCTACAACCAGTCTCTGATGAGGATTTCCTAAAGATGTTAGAATGGGGAAATGATCCTGAGCTTAGATACTTAATGGGTCAATGGAAGGAAGATATGGAGGATGTTGATTGGTACAAACGTTTAAAGGATGGAAAGACCAGTCAAATGTTTGCTATTTACACAAGTGATGATGGACTAATTGGAGATATAGAGCTTATCAATATAACGTGGCGAAATCATCAGGCTGAACTTATTATAAGAATAGGCGATAAGAGATATTGGGGGCAAGGGTATGGAACAGATGCGATTATCCTTATTTTGCAGTATGCCTTCATGGAATTAAAACTTCAAGAAGTATACCTGCGAGTCCATAATTATAATCGTCGTGCTATCCGATGTTATGAAAAATGTGGCTTTAAGAAAGAAGGAGTCCTGAGATTTAAAAATTATAGAGGAAGGAAAGGATATAGTATAATACTAATGAACGTTTTACGCCATGAGTTCCTCACTCATTTCGCGTTTAGGCTTGAAGCCTAGAAATCAATATGCACTTTACAATGTCGAAAAAGATATACTTGTATACATATAATGTTAAGAAGGAATCTTTATATGAGCGGCGAAATTAAATGGCAGAAAAGCAGATTCACATTGGTTGGGAAAAGAGAGGATATCTCTTAATAAAAATGGAACCCGTCGTCAGACGTGGTTGGGTTGGGGTAAGCGCCGACGACGGGTCACTATCGTAGTCTTCGCTTTGTAGAGTATATTAATTAATGCACTCACAAAGTGAAGCTACTATGTATCTATTATAACTCTTTTTTGCGAAAGAGGCAAGGGGTAATTTAATCAAAAGTACATAATTAGTATTGATTATTTAACTTTACTCATTAAGAAAGGAGGGACATAATGGTTATTCTGACGCTTTATATAAAAAAAGGGAATAACCACTACCAAATTTGGTGAAGGGCTCTTATCGAATTAATAAATTCGCGTATTTATACAATATGGTTAAGGGAAAAGTTATGGGTATCAAATGGGAAGAAGGACAAGTCCTATTAGAATATGCTCTTTTAGTATGCTTAATTGGGATAGTCTTTATTGCAGCAGTACCATATTTAAAGACTGCCTTTAAGAGCTATTTTTCACGTGTGGTTTTAATAATTTCTTCCCCTGCACCATGAGTTATTACGATTTGCCAAACTTGATGGGTGCCGCGTTACGAGGCCAGTTATACTAGTACCATTATCTCTCAAGGGAACACACACACAATTCAAAGAATAAGGAGGTGTTATCAGTGTTGAAAAGGATTAGAAGAGTGCTCTACTCAGAAAGTGGACAAGGGATGGCTGAGTATGCACTTATACTTGTTCTAGTAGCAATTGCATGTTTAGCTGTTACTAAAGGTCTGGGAAATAATATCGTAGCCAAGCTTAATGAAGCATCAAATAAAATTTCAGGGGCTAGTCTCTAATAGCATCCTATTTACGATATTCGTCCTAGCTTTATAAAACCGGAGGTGTCCTACTCCATAAAGGTTGGACTGAGGAGATCAGACGCGGCGCCTTTTTTTATCGTATCTTCATAAACCAAGGGGGGATTAAAGTTGTTTCTTAGTTCAAGACTTAATGTTTTAGATGAAAAAGGAAACGCCCTTGTAGAATTTGTATTGATCTTACCATTATTTCTTCTCTTGATCTTTGGTATTATTGAGGTCTCTTTGCTTTTATCGAATAAGATGATACTTAATTATGCCACATATATGGGGGCTAGATCAGGTATAGTCAATGAAAGATACGCAGAAGAATCGGTAGATACATCAGCACGATTAATCATCGCGGGCACTAGCGATTTAAAGAGTATCCTACCCGGGCTAGGGGGTATAGTTTTTTCTACTGATGTTACAAAGAAGGGTAACGATCTTTACGTAGAAACAGAGTATAAAGCTCCAGGCTTATTCCCTTTAACATCGAAGTTAATGGGTAGGTCCTTGCCTTTCCTACCTTTTTCGTGGTTTGAATTAAAATCAAATTATAAGATGAGAATTGAAAAGTGAAGGAGGGAATCTCCTGGCCAATTATACCAGGACTAATATATGTTGTGGATGCACTACAGCAATGAAGGTGGTCAGGTTCTAGTGGCTACAGCTACATTTATAGTAATCCTTCTCCTAGCTATTGTTGTAGTCGGAGATATAGGTGAGACTATAGTTTCACGGATTCAACTCCAAAATGCAAGTGACGCTGGAGCTTTAGCTGGAGCGACTGTATTAAAAATAGCCATGGATTGTTTAGCATTATCGAACTCGATAGTGTGCAGTTTTTATATAGGTCCTTTATTTAAACTACCGTTGTGTATAGAATTAGCTTTTGCTGTAGCTGGAATACAGGATATTGTTATAGAGCTAGCACCTTATCTTAGTGTCATCGTTGCAGTAAGCGTAGCTCAAAGTAATGGTGCGGATATGGCCTTTGTTTATAATGACATTATAGATCCTACTGCTATACCTTCTCTTATGGTGCAACGTAAAGGTAGGATAGGGAAAATATTTCCCGGACTAATTGTTGACCATTATAAGAGAACTAAAGATAAGCCTTACGGAGATAGATTTATAAGACTAGTAGCTCTGAAAGCTAAAAAAGATTCCCAAGTAGGGAGTGAGTTTTCATCAGACATCAAATCAATACCACATATGAAAGCAGTGTCAGAAGCCGCAACATATGGGGGGACTCTCAATCCATTATATAGATTTATAAAAAAATATAAAGAACGATTGGTTCCTGTTAGCCTCAAAATACTAGAACTTGAATTTAATCACTAATTGGAGGGGCCTATGAACTCTTTATTTATTTTACGGTTCTTAAAAAAACTACGACTGCACTTAGCCGATTCACATGGTCAGGCGTTAATAGAATTTGCATTAGTCCTTCCTATTCTTATCGTGGTATTTATCGGAGTCTTAGAAATAGGAAGGATTCGAGAGATACAGATACTTTTGAATATGGCGGTTCATCAAGGGGCTAGAGTAGCTGTGTTAGGCGGAGATGGGAAGGAAACAATGGATTCTTTTTTAGCGGGACATTCTATTATAGATAAGGATAGACTCACGACTAAGATTGAGTATAAGTACTTGCATATAGTTGCTATTGCTAAATATGACTTAAATATTGCTCAAATTATTAAAAGGGGTACAGATCTATATCAACTTAAAGCTGAATGTAAAATGCAAGAGTATAACTATATATTGGATCTTTTGAAGTTCCATCGCCTTTTCTAAAGTATGGAAGCACAAGATTACCTAAGACATATAGAGAGGGGGGAAGACGCATTCCTCACGAGTTAAGGTCACGTGATTTTATGCGTCTGGTTTTATGATAAAACTAAAAAGAAACACAATATCAATAAGGCTTATATTAATAATTATGGTCGTATCAATCGTAAACATATGCAGCATGGTTTGCTCAGCAATGATATCTTTTGGGAGTCTTTCTTTGCCTGAATATCCTGGGACTACAGAATCAGGATATATGAATATGATAGTAAATGGGGAGGAGGCAATTCTGTTTACTGGTATGCTAGATAGGGACACAATAAAAGAGGTAATAGAGTTTTATAGGGACTTTTTAATTCGGGGCGGATGGAAAAGGGAAGAAGAATTCGATCGTCAAGCTGTCGAATTATTAATAGCTCAGAGCATGTATGACGCTTCTACCAGTGGATATGATTATTATGAAGACGGCTTTTATTATACGTTTAGCAAAGGTAATAGCCTGATCAGGCTTTGGGGGTTCACTGATATTGAGGAAAAACTAACAATGTATTTTATTTGCTTTGCTGAACAAGGTAAGCAAAGCCTTGAAAGAGCTAGTGTTGAGGAACTTAAAATGGGTATGCCCTCAAAAGATTTGCCTGGTGATGATCCAGTAGACATACCACGGTATCCAGGAAGCATAAGAGAAGGCAGTCTTTTTATGGAAGATGGAGTCATACAATACTTCCATTATGTAACCACTGCAGCTCCAGAAAAGGTATATAGTTTTTACGAAGAGTGTATGAAAAAGAAAGGTTGGCAAAGTAGTAATCTGTTTTCTGCTTTGTTGAGTAATGAGAGAGGGTTTTTTTCTATTTATTTCAACGAGCTTAAAACAGCTTATCTCTACATAGATAATTCATTAAAAGATGGGATAACTAGTATAAGCATTATTGTGTATTGCAGTGAAACCGAAGACTTTTCGTTTTTTTAAGATATACACTAATAGTATTGGTCTGTAGATGCCTTAAGTACCTTTGAAAGAAGGAGCAGATATACATTGGTAAATAAAACTAATCTTCTCTTAGCACTGTTATTTGGACTTATCGCCACATTACTCATGCATTCGTATGTTAAAAATATAGAAGAGGATTTACTAGATGAATCAGAAACCGTAAAGGTAATTACGGTGGTAAGTCCTATAAAAACAGGAGAAATTATAACTCGGCAAATGGTTGAAGAGAAGGAGATGCCAAAGCGTTTTGTAGTCGATGGAAATATCTCAAGGGTTGAAGAAGTATTAAATAAGTATGCGCTAGTAGATATGAGTCCAGGAGAACAAATCATTAGGGCGAGGTTGACAGATGATAAGGTGTCTAAAGATAACAATTATCACCTGCCAAAAGGATTACGCGCCATGATGTTTTCATTGTCAGATGAGGATCGCCTTGGCGGCATCTTAAAGTCAGGAGATAGTGTTGATGTAATAGCTGTTCTTCCATTAAGAACAGGGGAAGGTGAAGTAAGTATGACTGTACTTCAAGATGTAACTGTTCTCTCAGCGGGAGAACCATTTGATGATTCATCATTATCTGAGAATCTTACTTACAGTAACATGAATTTTATGGGATATGGTTCGGCCTCGTCTAATATAGTTTTGGCAGTTACTCCTGAAGAAGCTCAGCAATTAGCCTTACTTGATCAGTATGGAAGAATAAAGTTATCTTTACGACCTTTTGGTGATGTAGAATTAGAGGCTCTTAATGAGACCAAGCTTACTTCCATTACCATAAGCGGGACTCAGAGATATGAGCGCAGCATTCAAGTAATTAAAGGAATAGAGCTTCAGGAGACAAATGTTGATATTAGAACCATGCCTTCGTCTATTTTCGATTTTGGAGACTGGGACGAGCTCTATTATGCAGAATAGCTTGGATAAAGAAAGGTACGTAGAAGAATTGAAATTAGGTGATAAATCAGATGAGCAGAAGACATGTTAAAATCCTTACTATCTGGGTATTTTTTATATTTTTTTGTTCTTTCTTAATCTTTGCTGAGGAAGGATATGAAAAACGTCTTACTTTGATAGTAGGAGAGACGAAGATCATAGATATCAATGATCTTGTGAAAGTGGCAGTAGGAGATCCTAATATAGTGGATATACGAGTTCTCTCCCAAGATGAACTCCTTATAAATGCTAAAGGGGAGGGTGTGACTTCCATAGTCATCTGGACCACTAAAGGGAGGGAAACCACGCTAGTAGAGGTTAGAACTCAGAAGGCGAGGGATGAACGGCTAGCAACGGAGATATCAAATGCAATATCTCGTAAAGAGGTTAAGGTGAGCGTAATTGAAGGAGTAGTTATTCTTGAAGGGGAACTTTCTAATGATGTTGAGATTGAAAGAACAGAGAAGATAGCACAGATCTATTCTCCTGGACGTGTACTTAATCTTATTAGGACCCCTTCTAAATTACGCCAGGTTGAAATGGAAGTTCGTATTGCAGAAGTAGATAAATCCTATATTCAGGACTTAGGTATTGGTGAGGTTGACGGTGTAATATCCTTTGGTATTATAGAGCAAATCAATCTTATGTCGACCAAGCTAATAGCATTATCAGAAGAAGGGAGGGCTAAACTCCTTGCAAAACCTAACCTCGTGGCTTTAAATGGTCATGAAGCAACGTTTTTAGTTGGTGGCGAAGTCCCTATACTTGTTAAAGAAGAAGGGAGTATAAGCGTAGATTGGAAGGAATATGGTGTTCGCCTCAGTATAAAACCAACTATAACCAAAGGAGAGGATGGCGAAGAGTATATTTTATCTACAGTTTGCACAGAAGTTTCTACTTTAGATTGGACTAATAGCGTTAAGATAGAAGGGCAGGCTATGCCTGCTATAAGAACAAGGAACGTTGACACTACTCTTCAGTTAGCAACTGGAGAAACTCTTATTTTGGCTGGTCTTATTCAGAATCACGAATCTCAGAATATAAATAAAATACCTATATTAGGGGATCTCCCTATTCTCGGATTACTCTTTAAATCTGTTGAGTTTACTACTAATCAGACTGAATTAGTTATATTTATAACACCATCACTCATAGATTAAGAAAATGTAGAGCCAAGTTTCACATAATGTTGCATAACATGTAGATATTTTAATCTCTTAGACTTGATGTATTAACGCATTATTCTTTATTAACGTAAGTATGGAAGGGTGGTGTGTGGGTAGTTTTTCTACTCAGTTATAGATGAAAGAAGATAAAGCAGAGAGCTTATTGTTAATGAGCGCTAAGGATGGTGCGGGAAAAACATTTTTAACAGCAAATCTTGGAGCTGCCTTAGCTAAAAGAAATGAGAAAGCCGCTATTATAGACTTCTCAGGGACAGGAGATGTCTCTATGTTTATGGGGCTCTATGGTGAACCCGATATAATTTCACTAAAGGAATTATATGAATTAGATGAACATGAATTTAAGAGATACCAGAATTTTTTCTTTGAAGAGAAATTGACTGTTCTCTCTATTTATCCGCCCAATAATGAAGAAGAAATAGACTATTTAAAGGATATTATATTGCGTCTTAAAAAAGAAAGGAAATACATTATAATTGATGGAGAACTGTGGTCTTTTATAGATAAGATATGTAAGAGGGTACTTGTATTAGCCTTGCCCAACCCCATTAATTTGCGTCTAACAAAGGCTCTAATAGAGAAGTTGAAACTATATAAAAGCTCTAATGATCTCTATGTAGTACTTAATAAAACAGAGAAAAGACATGAAACTGATATAGGTGGGATTGAGAAGTATATAGATCTTCCCGTTTTAGCTTCAGTGGCGCTTGACATTCGTGCTATAAATGGAGCTACCGAAGGGCAAAAACCTTTTATCTTTTCTAATCCTAGGAGCTCTACGGCACGAGATATCTCTTTACTTTGCCAACTTCTTACTTCTCAAATTGATAAGAGAGGTCCAGAGAAACGGCGGAGTTTTTTTAACCTTGAAGCATTAAAGTTACCATTTAACTCTAAACCAGTAGAAGAATTATCGGAATTAAAGGAGACTGTTGAGCCCATTTCTTCTTCGGAAATAAAGCTTAAGGTCCATAGGCAGCTTATAAATGACTTAGATATAGAAGAACTAGACCTTGAAACACTTCTTGGTAAAGGAGTAAAAGTACGGCGTCTTCAACAAAGCGTTGAAAGAAAAGTAATGGAGCTCCTAAGGACAGAAATAGGAGAGAAAAAATTAACCAGTAATGAGGGTAGAATGCTCTTTGAAGAAATAATAGATGAAGTCATGGGACTAGGGCCTCTAGAATCTCTTTTGCGAGATCCAGGTATCTCTGAAATAATGGTAAATGAAGCAAAGCAAATATTCGTTGAACGCAATGGTAGGTTAGAGATGACTGAAAAGGAATTTTATGATGACGGACAGGTAATGCGGATAATAGAAAGGATTGTTTCGCCTATAGGCCGACGTATAGATGAAAGTAATCCTATGGTAGATGCCCGTTTACCTGATGGGTCTAGAGTAAATGCTATAATCCCTCCCCTGGCCCTTAAAGGCCCTACTATAACTATACGGAAGTTTTCTAATGAGCCTTTTACAGTAGATGATTTAATTAGATTTGGTACTCTTAATCATAAGATAGCTAAATTTTTACGTATTTCTGTAACTGCAAGGAGGAATATAATAATTTCTGGAGGGACTGGATCGGGAAAGACCACCCTTTTAAATGTTTTATCGTCTTTTATTCCTCATAACGAAAGGATAATAACTATAGAGGATGCAGCTGAACTTCAATTGCGCCAGGATCATGTGGTTTCTTTAGAAGCTCGTCCAGCTAATATAGAGGGTCGGGGAGCAATAACTATAAGAGATCTAGTCAGAAATGCTTTACGCATGCGTCCAGATAGAATTATAGTAGGAGAGGTACGTGGCGGAGAAGCCTTAGATATGCTTCAAGCTATGAATACTGGACATGATGGGTCTATTACTACCTGTCATGCCAATTCGGCTATAGACAGTCTTTCACGCTTAGAAACCATGGTACTAATGGCAGGGATCGAATTCCCAGTAAGAGCCATCCGTCAGCAAGTAGCAAGTGCTCTAGATCTAATAGTACAGATATCTAGGTTGAAAGACGGAAGTCGCAAAATAGTTCAGATTTGCGAAGTTCTAGGGCTTGAAGGTGGCACCATAAAGTTAAATACTTTATTTAATTACAAGATTTTGGGATTAAATAAGAGTGGGAAGATAGTAGGTGAATTTGAAGAATTAGGCGATGAACCCGCATTCATCTCGGAGTTAAAAGATATAGGAATGATAGAATTTTATGAGAAAGGGGAGGTGGAGAATGAAGTTTTTTAGCTTTGTCATGTTTTTTTTATGTATATGTTTATTAACGCTTGGATTAGCTACACCTCTCTCGGTAGTATATTGGCGTTTAATAAAATACTTACGGTTAGAATATGATAAAGTTGGTATCCATATGAATTTCAAAATTTTTCTCTTGTTATTCGTTTTACTCATGTATATACTAGGGCATATAGGTGTAGTTCTGGTAAATCATTTCTTAGGAAGTTTTCTTAGTTTATTAGTATTTTTGATCCCTTCAGTAATTTTTCGTTTTGTTCAAAGGATTAGATTGAGTAAATTTGAGCTTCAGCTACCAGATGCTTTATTTCTTTGTTCTAACTCTTTGAAGGCAGGTTTTAGCCTATTACAGGCATTTGAAATGGTTGTACGAGAGATGAATTCCCCACTCCATGATGAATTTGAAAGGATAGTTAAAGATATTCGCCTAGGCTTGTGTATGGAAGAAGCACTTCAAAATTTAAGGATGAGGATTAAAAGTGATGATGTAGAGCTATTTGTAACAGCTGTAATTATCCAACTTCAAATGGGTGGAAATTTAGCAGAGCTCTTTCAAACAATAGCAGGTGTTATAAAAGAGCGAAGACGAATTCAAGACCAAGTCAAAACAATGACTTCGCAAGGACGGTTGACAGGAATAGTTATCCTTGTGCTCCCTATAGCACTATGGTTTATAGTAAATACTCTTGATCCTAACTTCTTCGAACCGTTGAACAATAATCCTATCGGTGTTATGATAATAGTAGGTGCCATTGTAATGGAGGTTCTTGGAGTAATAATGATAAGGAAGATATGTAGTATTGACTTCTGATGTTGCGATTTTTTATTTATACTACTTAGTTAGGGGGTATACTGTGTCTACCTATTTGTTTACTTTTTTATGTATTTTTTTCTTGGTAAGTAGCCTACTTCCTTTAAAAGTTTCTTCTCTAAGGACTTATTTTGAAAGAGAAGCATACCATGTAAATCGACCGCAAGAGACTAAGAGATTAATTATATATAAGATAAAACGTTTCATGGGAATAATCGGTAATCCATTTGTAATTCGTTACGTAAAAGACGATCGTTTTGATTCCCTTGAAAGAAGATTAAGAACAGTAGGTAACGAAAATGTTCTTAATCCTTCTGAATTCTTTGGATTTAAGTTTATAAGTGCACTAATAGGATCCCTTTTATCATATTTAATTGCCTCTTCATTTATATGGATTATACCTGGCTTTTTATGTGGGTACTTTTATCCTGATCTATGGCTGAGAGAAGCATTACAAATCAGACAACGACAGATTCAAAAGGACTTACCCTTTGCATTGGATCTAATAACAGTTAGCGTTGAGGCAGGTTTGGGTTTTGAGAGCGCTCTTGAGAAAGTTGTTGAAAAAGGTAAGCGAAGTCCACTTACTGATGAATTTTTCAAAGTACTTCAGGAGATTCGTGTAGGAAAGTCTAGGTGTGAGGCATTACAGGATATGGCTATTAGAATAGATAATTCTGATATACGTTCCTTCGTTAGTACCCTCATTCAAGCGGAACGGCTCGGTACAAGCATTAGCACAATTCTACGGGTTTTATCAGAGCAATATAGAACAAAACGCAGTCAAAGAGCAGAGGCAGCTGCTTTAAAGGCTCCTGTGAAAATGCTTTTCCCATTAGCTTTTTGTATATTTCCAACTCTGTTATTGCTCTTATTAGGACCAGTTATTCTTCGAAATGTAATATAAAATATGGGGTTAAATAATAGACTTATAACATAAATATTTTCATAAGAGAAAAAAGTATGGAAGAAAAGAAGGATTTTTAAGATGGACGTTGAATTATTTTATGAGATCTAATTATGACCCCTGGAATTAATCCTAAAAAAGGAAGTCGACCTTTTGTTAAGTTATTCCTTAGGGTATCTAGGGAGTCTACGGGGTAATAATCCCCTCTGCTTTAGTGTACGGATATAAGAAAATCACTAAAAGGTAGATGAGAGCAAAGCCTCAAATTTTTTTGGGGTAATACATGAGATCTTATTTCCATTTGTATTACACAACAGATGAGGCGTAAACCTGCGCTGCGTTCGAAGTTAATCAATGACAGCGAAATAGTAGGCCTGAGGTGTAATATGTTACCTAGCCTTTCATCAAGGCAGGTGCAGAATTCTTAAGGATTTGGAATTCTCAGTTTTTAATAAGGGGAGGGTAAGAAAGGGAAATTGTAACGAGGGCCTCCTGTACGCGTTAATTATTACAGTTGGTACAAGGAGTATGAAAGGGGAGAATTCCCATGGTTTACCACTTGCCGAAACATGACGAAGGACAATGGAATCATCTAAGCCATAGAGGGGGACTCATATGAGGGAGGGAGTAGCGCAAATGGAAAATAGTTCCATAGGCCGGCTGAAGAGCACTATCCTTGTAATGACCATATTAGTCTTGGTCTTTTGCATCACGCTAGTTGCTTATGGGAGCGATGTGTCTTCAGTCACTTCAATTATTGATAAAAATCGATTAGAGACATCCATTAAGACTCTATCATCCTTTGGTTCTAGGGTTTTAGGATATCCTGGCCATGATAGGGCAGCTGACTATGTCTATGAGACGTTTCAAATGATGGGATTAAAAGATATTGAGGTGCAGGAATTCACCTCAGTAGTACCATTGGATAAAGGTGCAACTCTTGAAATCCTTACAACAGGAGAAAAGATAGAGCTGCTTTCTTTGTGGCCTAACCACGTTAGGACAACTACCACTTCACCGGAAGGCCTTACTGGAAATCTACTCTATGCTGGAGAAGCTAAACTTATAGACTTTGATTACAAGGATGTAGAGGACAGCATTGTTATAGTAGATTTCGAGTCGGATAACTGGTTAAATGTAGGGCTTTTGGGTGGAAAGGCTGTTATATTCATAGAACCAGACGATGCAATGCGAGTCGAAGCGGAGTCTAAGTTTATTGACACACCGATAAATCTACCTAGGTTTTGGATATCAAAGGCTGATGCAGAACCGCTATTAAATAAATTAAATTCAGGCGAAGAAATCCAAATAAATGTAAAGGCCCGTATGGACTGGGAAGAGGTCATTGGCAAGAATATACTTGGCTTCATTGAAGGAACAGATCCTGATTTGAAGAATGAAACGGTTATAATCACCGCTTCTTATGACTCGATGTCAGTCGTACCTATGCTCTCGCCTGGTGCAGAACAGGCGGTGGGAATTAGTAGTCTCTTTGAAATTGCCAGAGCATTGACGATAAATCCGCCAAAGAGAACGGTTCTTTTCTTGGCAACTGGTGGACACAGTATGGCATTTGAGGGTATACGTAAATTCGTCTATCCATATACAGTTATTGAGGAATATAGAAACGACGACGGTACCCCTAATCAAAAGAAGATAGATGGTATTAAGGACGCTGATAAGCGTGCAGAGATACAGAATTTCTTTGAGAGAGATCGTTTAGGACAATCTCTAAAGTCTACTATTGCCGTAAGCCTTGATCTTAGTAGCCAGAATCGCCAGGTGGGGCTCTTCTACACAGGGCGTTTTTGGAATTTAACTGGCGATGTTCCTAACCCGACTATGGTTTACTCGGGGTTCGGACGCTTAATTGAAAAGCAAGCCAACAATGTAGGAGAGGTTTTGGATCTCGCCACAGATGAGTACTTTGTTGATACCATCAATAGACCTCAGGGAAGAACATGGACCACTTTCATGGGTAGTGCTGTGGGATTTGATGCTGAAACCTTTACCATCGCTGGTGGTACTGGTATGGGTTTCGTTACCACTAATGACTTAAGAGGTAAGATCGATACCCCATTTGACACTGCTGATAGAATAAATATTCAAAATGTATACAATCAGACACGAATGATCGCAGGTATTCTTACACAATTCTTGGATACTCCGCTGAAGGGCAAAGAAGAGCCTGGTGAAACACCTATGCCTGACTACGTTAAGTTAGGCGATACGTTCCATCACGTGAAGGGCGAAACTACTATGGTTGATGCGCGTCATAACTTCATGCCTATCAGCCCAGTTCCGGATATGTTGGTAACCATAGGTAAGTATTCAGGAGTAAGGAGTATATCTGGGGTTCGAACTAGGTTCTATACCTACTCTAGGGTAACTACAGTTACGACTAAATTTGGTGAACCAGAAGATAAATCCTTATTCTTTTTCCCTGGTATCACCAGTGAAAAATCAGCTACTCGCGAGACTCCAGTTCGAGCTTATAAATTTGATCCGCAAACAGGTGACATCGTTACTCTTTCGGATCTAGGCCAAAATGGAGGCGCGAAATATAGTTATACCTTAGATAGGTGGCCATTAGAACAAGAGATAACCATGGTAGTCTTCCATGGCGTGCCTATAGATATGTATGATCTTATAGACCAGAGGTACTTTACTCCTCTTTCGTCTATAACTATTTTAGATGCACGAACTGACGCATCTCCTCTTGAATATTCCTATGAAAGAGGCGGAAGCGATCCAGTTGCTATAGTATACGCTGCACCTATGACACCTATAAAAGTCACAATGACCCAGGGTCTGATCGGGCTTAGATTTGCTGCCCTTAATAGCAATGAAGAAAATCCGGTTGGCGATGGATTTATGGTTGGAGAGGTCAGTACTATTAAGTATGCTCCATACCAGGCAGCACAGGATATTTGGTTAATAGATGAAATGCGTATTACCACTATGGAAGAAAAAGGAATAGAGAATCATCGCGTACGTCAGTTACACGATCTATCTGCAGAAAAGTTGACTGAAGCTCAGAGGTTCTTAGAAAATAAGCAGTATAGTAAGTTCCTTGAATCAGCGAGAGAGGCTTGGGCTTTTGAGACTAGAGCATATCCTGAGGTCACAGCTACAACGGATGACTCGGTAAAAGGAGTTATGTTCTATCTGGCAATGCTACTACCTTTTTCGTTCTTTGCTGAGCGTCTTTTCTTTGCATTCCCAGATATTAGGAAGCAGATACCCGCTATACTGGGGATCTTCGGTGCAATATTCCTAGTAATGCGCTATATTCACCCAGCCTTTGAATTAGCATTAGCACCAGCAGTTCTCTTACTTGCTTTTATAATCTTAGCACTGACATTCACGGTAATATGGATTGTTGGTGGTAAGTTTGAAGAAGAGATCGCAAAGCTTCGTCCGAAGCGGGCTGGCGTTGAGCATGTGGACGTGGGTCGTGCAGCTGCATCTTCTGTAGCGTTTATGCTAGGAATTGAGAATATGCGTAAGCGAAAGACAAGGACGATATTGACATGTATCACGCTTATCATTTTGACATTTACTGTTATGTCCTTTACTTCGCTAAAGGCATATTTAAGACATAACAAGATAACTTTAGGAGAGGACCCACCCTATGAGGGCATTCTTCTCCGTGATAAAAGCTGGGCAAACATGTCGAAGATGGTTTATTCGATAATGGACAATAAGTACACTCCTCAAGGGAATCTTATATCGCCTCGTAGATGGTATATGACATTAACAGAATCAGCAGCTAGAATGGGCGAGAAGTCATATATAGACGTAAGAAGTGGAGAGAACCATTCTATTATTGATGCGGTAGTAGGGTTCACCCCATGGGAAACAGAGATCGTTCCCATTGATGAAACTTTAATTGCTGGTTCGTGGTTTGAAGAGGATGATGAGTTCACAGCTATAATTCCTCAGGAACTTGCTGAAAAACTCAATATTTCTGAGAGTGATTTAGGAAAGGCACAGCTCACTTTGAGTGGCATCACTTTTACAGTGAGAGGGATCTTTGATAGTAAGAAGTTCCAGGAACTTAGAGATCTTGACGATGAAGAGCTAACTCCTGTTGACTATAGTTCCATGGTAGATATGATGGATATGGGCGGTAGCGGGGATATGATGATGAGTGGAGATGTTACTATGGGCGCCGAGGATATGCCTCAACGCTACGTCCACCTTACTGCTGATAATATAATGATAGTTCCTAGCCATACCGCTTCATTCTTGGGTGGCGGCTTAAGGTCTGTTGCCATTAAGACAGGTCCAAACTCTTCCATAGAAGAAATGGTCGAGGAGCTTATTACACGTGTAGCGCTTTATATATATGTAGGAATGGACGGTAATAAGTATGTATATAGCACGACTGGAATGACTTCGATAGAAGGTATGCAAAATGTAGCCATTCCTCTACTAATTGCAGGGCTTATAGTCTTAAATACAATGCTTGGTTCCGTTTTTGAGAGAACTAGAGAAATTGAAATTTATTCCGCTGTGGGGCTTGCTCCTCTCCATATAGGTGCTCTCTTCATGGCAGAATCTGTAGTCTACGCTGTTTTAGGCGCTATAGCTGGGTATGTGACCGGACAGGTAGTGGCCAAGTTTATAATGTATACAGGACTTCTACCGGATCTTGGTTTGAACTATTCATCTATGGCAGCAGTGGGATCAACAGGTATAGTTATGTTGGTGGTTATAATATCCACCATTTACCCTGCTAAGCAGGCATCGCAGCTAGCGGCTCCTTCCATTGAGCGACGTTGGAAGCTTCCTGCACCAGATGGGGATAATCTATTCCTTATCTTGCCGTTTACCTTAAGCCCTGGCGAAGGCATGGGAGCAGGTATTTTCCTTAAGGAATTCGTGGAAGGACATGATGAGCAATCTGTAGGTAACTTCCAGGCAAGGAATGTAAAATTCTATGCAGAACCTACAGATGATGGTCGACAAACCTGTGTAATAGAGTTCGTAGCTCATCTAGCCCCATTTGATCTGGGTGTAATGCAACAGGCCAAATTAATGATAAAACCAGCTGAAGGAAAAAAGGAATATCAGGTCGAGCTTGATATTAATAGAGAAGCAGGGGATATTCCAAACTGGAGGAGAGCTAACCAGCTCTTTGTAACAGATATACGTAAGCAGTTTCTCATCTGGAGAACAGTTATTCCAGCTGAGAAAGATAATTATGAAAGACGTAGTTTAGAGGCATTAGAGTTATTGGAAAGGAGCTGATATTCTTATGGCCGAAGAAATGGACCCCATGAATACTGGTTTAGAAGAAATTGAAGAGAATTTTGACGAGCTTACCGATGAGAAGGAGGCTACGGATGAAGTTAAGGATCCTACAATGCAGCAGCTCATCCGAGAGATGGGGTACGCCAAGACCGACCTCATCTATGAGGCCTTCGTAACTGAGGAGGTCCAGGACTTTCAGGAAGGTTTTGGTGTAAAGACAGTAATAGGGGCATTTTTCGTCGCCCTGATCATGACACCGGCTTCAATCTTCCTTAGCTTGACGACGGGCCAGGGGATCGGTTCCGCTGCTCAATGGTCTACCATCATTCTCTTTATGGAGGTAGCGCGCCGTTCCTTTACAACCTTGACCAAGCAGGAGATGTATGTTCTATATTATGTTGCGGCTGCTCTAGCGGGTAGTGGACCGTTTACCGGATTTATTTTCAACCAATACTTGGTGAATTCTCCGGCAGCAGCAGGATTCGGAATAGCAGATGATATACCTATTTGGGTGGCGCCGCAGGTTGGTTCCCCAGCTATATTGCAGCGTACCTTCGTACATCCAGATTGGTTGCCTGCGATCATCCTTATGCTCATGGGACAGGTGCTGGGCCGTATGCACTTTATAGGTACAGGATACCTTCTCTTTAAGGCTACGGCTGATGTGGAAAGGTTGCCGTTCCCACTTGCGCCTATAGCGGTTCAAGGAGCCACGGCTTTAGCTGAAACAACTCAAAAAAAGGAAACATGGCGTTGGAGATTATTCTCCATCGGTGCTATGGCAGGATTGGGATATGGGGTAATTTACGTAATGGTACCTGGTATAACAGGTGCTATAATGGCAAAGCCATTACAGATTATACCTATTCCGTTCTTGGATTTGACGCCGAACGTTGGGTATATAGCGCCAGCTGCTACCTTGGCCATTGCAACTGATATTGGTCAAATTTTGCAAGGAATGGTCGTTCCGTTCTGGGCTGTGGTATCAAACGCAGTGGAGAGTATCTTGACAAACTTTTTCTTGAATCCGTACTTATATAAAGTTGGGATTCTGAAAACGTGGAGACCTGGTATGGATTTCCCCACTACTCAGTTCTCTAATAGTGTTGATTTGTGGTTAAGCGTATCTATGGGAGCAGGTTTAGGTCTGGCTATCATAGGGTTCTTAATTGCTATCAGATACACACTTATATCGCGTAAATCTAGAGAAGAAGGATTGGCTTTTGGAGCTAAAAGTCCACAACCTGGGCGAGGAGATCCACCCATGGGCCTATCTATAGCGCTTTTTGTCTGCGCTAGTGTTGGGTATGTATATATATCTCATATGCTCGTACCCGAATTTCCATTAGGGCTCCTTATCTTCTACGGACTTATATGGTCTCCCTTTGACTCATATATATCCGCGAGATTGATAGGGCTAATTGGTCGTAATATTGACTTCCCATATATACGACAAGCTACATATATATTGAGCGGTTATAAAGGCGTAGACATTTGGTTTGCTCCAGTGCCTATTTATGATAGGTCTGGTCTTGCACAGAGGTTTAAGGAGATCGAGCTTACTGGTACCAAGTTCACCAGTTTCTATAAGATGGAGCTTTTGGTGATACCTATCGACTTGATAACGAGCTTTATCTTCTGGTCCTTTGTATGGAAGATGAATCCCATACCTTCTGCTGCTTATCCATATGCGCATAAGATGTGGCCCTTCCGAGCGATGAATAGTTTACTATGGGCTACTGCAACATCTAAAGGTGAGACATGGTTACTTGACGCTTTGAAGTGGAAATATATAGCTTATGGTCTTGTGGGAACCCTCGGTTTCTATGGGATAAGTATAGCGGCTAAGATTCCGCTACTGATTTTCTATGGTGTAATCGGAGGTTTTGGTCAATTACCGACAAACGTATTCCCACAACTCCTAGGAGCTTGTATAAACAGGTTCTATATTTCAAAGGTCATACCGCCTGAAAGATGGCGTCGTTACGCCATGGTTCTTATTGCAGGCTATCGCGCTGGAACAGGGCTCATAGGTATGGCGACGATATCCTTCGTCTTCATATCAAAAGCAGTAACACAGCTGCCCTATTAGCTATGCAAAGGGCGACTGTAATAGAATAATTAAATTCTTTACGATTGTCAGGGTTATGCCTTCTTGTTAGGCATAACCCTGGAATGTGAGAATTTAAAATAGAATTCTCCCATTTGAAGATGGGAATCATAGTATAAAGATTTTGTTCTCTTAAGAATTAAACTATATTAATTAGCTGTCAGAGGGTTCAACCCTTAAGAGGACAGTATAATAAAGAAAGGTGGAGGGGTTCGGTTTGACGAGTGACGCTAAAGGTTGGACGAAATTCGGATGGCAGGGCATCAACATGGATATACCTGCTGATTGGTCTTTAGGGGCTATCAGTGGTGATAAGAAGGAAGGGTATTTGAGGTTAGATGATGCAGATATGCCTCGAATGGAGGTAAAGTGGCGTGATGCTCAAAAAGGAACGCCGGCCCTCCCAGATGTTGTCCAGAAGTACCTTGATGATCTGGTAAAGGTAGTCACTAAGAAGAAAGTTGACATCAAGACTGAAAACGGTTTTGATATATCTAAGATAGTACGTCCGCTTCCGGATAGAGACAAAGTGATCCAAGGTTTTTATTGGAAGTCCAGCACAAAGGCCTACGGCATGGCTACCTTTTGTAGGGAGTGCCGACGCATAGTTATATTACAGATTGTATCGCCTATTGATACTGATGTCAGAACTTTAATTTCACGGGTCTTTTCTTCCTTTGAGGACCACGCCATTGGTGGTGCTGATCTTTGGGCTGTCTATGATATGAACTTTAAAGTGCCTTCCGAATTTCACTTAAAGGACCAGAAACTTATGCCAGGTTATCTTCAATTTTCTTTCACTAGAGAAGATGACTCGTTTGCACTAGACGTTGAGCGTTGGGGCTTAACTGATGTGCTTTTACGAGAGCTAACAGTTCGCGAATGGTACGAAGGACAATATGCCAGTCGATTAAAGGGTAATAAAGTCAGTTTTGAAGAGGTAGAGCTTCATGACCATACATGTTTTAAGGTGAGCGGTGAGACTGGACGGTGGTTCCATGAGTGGAGATTGGCATTGGAAAAATTAACGCGTTCTAAGACACCCACTCATATGCATTCTGTTTTTTGGCACTGTGAAGAGTCAAAGAAGATCTTTGTTGTTAATATGGCTGATAGAGATCCTATTAACGCTATAGTTAGTTATGTAGCTTCACATGTTAAGTGCCATGAAAATGAGACGGAATAGAGTAACTCTTTGTCTCTCGCTATAGTTTGGAACGAAGGCAAAATATATTTTGGGGAGGGATGACAGGTGGGCATCTTCGGTAAGGTAAAGTCATTTTTTAAGAAAGAAAAAAAGGTAATCCCGAGGGAAGATATTTTGTCTGCTAAGCCCATAAGAAATCCTTTGATTAAATGGGAAATACAGGAGAGCGGGGACGTCCAGATGGTAATCCCTCTTAAAAAGACGACAAAACTTAAAATTCTTAGCTATCTATTTCGTGTGCCGGGAAGGAAGACTGTGGTTTTAGATAGATTAGGCACGGAAGTATGGTTAGTCTGCGATGGAGAAACTACAGTAAATGAGATAATTGAGAAACTATGTAAGAAACATAAAATGAGTCGTAAAGAATCGGAGGTTTCTCTCTTTTCGTATCTTCAGCAACTAGTTAAGAGAGGATATATTGGTTTAGAGATGAAGGGCGTAGAAGTAGAAAATCCTACACTTGTTAAGAAGACATAATGGTTCTACTTGTAGCGCTGAGACGATCTTATTGACTCGTAACGAGTCAAAGTTGGAGGAGGAGGATAAATATGGGGGAAGATAATAAGAGCATCGTTCTTGAGAGTAATAAAAACGCTTCTAAAACCTTAATAGAAGGTAGGGTACAGCTGCCTTTTAAAAAGGCAGTAGAGATGTCGTATGCAAACCTCAAGATCCGCTTTTGGCGTTCTATAATTACATCTGCAGGAGTTATGTTGGGTATAGCGTTCCTAGTTTCAGTACTTTCCTCATCTTCGATACTAAATGCTCTAAAAGGGGGAGAAGATGTTGTTGGTGAAGCACAACAGATTTGGATTGTAGGCATGTCCCTGCTGGTTTGTACTGTTGGAATCACCAATTCCCTTCTTATGTCAGTGACTGAACGCTTTAGAGAAATAGGAACTATGAAGTGTTTAGGTGCCTTAGATAGACACATAGTTGAGCTGTTTTTATTAGAAGCTACTTTCCAAGGGTTTATTGGGGCATTGATAGGAGCTCTAGTTGGTTTATTAAGTACCATGCTTATGTTTATGTTTAAGTATGGTTTTGGGGTAGTGCTTTCTAGGTTACCGGTTTTAGAATTATTTAAATCTGTTCTATTCGCTGTTATAACTGGAACAGTTTTATCTATTGCTGCAGGGGTTTATCCTGCATATCATGCAGCTAAGATGCAACCAGCAGAGGCGATGAGGACAGAAGTTTAATTAGAGAGTTTATAGTGGTGACTAATTATATGAAAGGGTGATCTTTACATGTCATATGAAATGACCGTGCAAACCCGTGGAGTACGCAAAGAATATGTTATGGGAACTGTCACGGTAGAGGCATTAAAGGGAGTAGATATTGAAATTAAACGCGGTGAATATATCTCTATCATGGGCCCATCTGGTTCAGGGAAGAGTACCCTTTTTAATATGATAGGGGGTCTAGATAAACCAACCGAGGGGAACGTTTTCATTGATGAGGTGGACGTAGCTCAGCTAGATGCGTATGAATTAGCATGGCTACGGTGTAGAAAGATAGGATATATATTCCAGACATTTAATTTGATTCCGGTTATGACTGCTCTTGAAAATGTGACCTTGCCAATGGTTTTTGCAGGTCTCTCTACCGACGAATATATAGAAAAAGGTATAAGATTACTAGAAACAGTCGGACTTGGGGAAAGAGTCACTCACAAACCGACTGAGCTTTCAGGTGGTCAGCAGCAGCGTGTTGCTATTGCCAGAGCTTTTGCTAATGATCCTGCTATAATTTTGGCTGACGAGCCCACGGGAAACCTTGACTTGAAAACAGGTAAGGAGATTATTTCTCTCTTAAAGCGGATGAATTCAGAGCAGGGTGTTACCGTTATATCTGCTACCCACGACTTAAAGATGTTAGACGTCTCTGATAGAATCGTCTGGATTCGTGATGGTAGAATCGAGCGTCTTGAAGACAGAGCTAATATTAAGCTAGAGGTTGGAGTAGTGGAAGGCGAAGACCACTAAGAGAACTGGTATGCTATTAAAAGTAAGTTAGTGGGATTTGATTTTGTAGTTGCGAGGGCGCCTCGAGGCCCGCTGAAACCATAATTTTATTGCCCTAAGAGTAGAGAGGGGGCACTTGGCGCCGCTTAAAAAAGTTTTTAAATTTCTATTAATGACTCCTTAACAGGTTTATGATGGCTTGTTAGAGAGAATATCAATCACAATTAATAGAATAAAAGGGAGTCCTTAAAATTTTTTATGACTCCCAAAATATAATAAATCGCTATGCGTAAAGCAGGCGGATCTTTGAAAAAGAATTAAGGGGGAAGTCTGGATGTTATTAACAGCTTCACAAGCAAAAAAACTTTACAAATTTTGTGCTGAAAATAAAGTAGGAATGATAGCTGTCAACGCGGATGGTGACTCACTGCTCCATGATTCGCTAATAGCAGCAGTAGAGGCCGATGCACCGTTGATTCTCGAGACGAGTCTATGGCAATTAGAAGGAAAATGCTTTGGCTATGGTGACGCTATTCTTGGCTTAAAAAAGTATATAGTAGATGTTGCTCTCATGGCAAGCCATAAGGATTTTGCTGATGTACCAGTAATTTTCCATATCGACCATGTCCCGGCTAATCGAGCCGTAGACGTTCTTACTACTGCAATCTCTGGTATGCCAGTCAATGTATGGGACGAAGAAATAAAAGTTTATCCTAGCTCTGTCTCATTTGACGCAACAGGATTAAGTGATCAAGAGAACATAAAGTGTGTTTTAGAAGTAGCAAAGGTGGCTAAAGAAGTTGGTTTCGATCTTGTATTCGAGGTAGAGCCTGGTATAGAAGACGAGCCCACAGAGCCTGAGGAGGCAGTTGCGCTCTTTGAAGCTATTGAGAAAGAGGCGCCTGGTGCTGTTCATCTTTTTGCACCTGCAGTAGGTACAAAACATGGAGATACGACTCGCTCTGGTCGTTCTACATTCGATGTAGATCGTATAGCAAGAGTGAAAGCTGCTCTTGAAGGAGTAGCGAAGCGTCCCATTGGTATAGCTCTCCACGGCTCTTCTGGATTGAACAATGAGCAGTTAAGCGAGGCAGTTAAAGCTGGGGTTACCAAGATCAATACGTGTACCTTTTTCTTAGGTGCTCGAGCACGCGCTATGTATAAGTATTTAGATGATAATAAAGATAAGATACAGATGGGTCATAAAGACATGAAAGAGACTTCAAAGGATCCTTCCCTTGATGCAGCAGTTAGTAAGACAATGATACCTATTATCGTAGATCGTATGAAAGTCTCCAATGCTGCTGGATTTGGGAAGAAGGCACTGGAGTATGTTCTCTCTGAGTAATCGTGCTAATATTTATTAAGGGTTAAATAAGATTTAAGGAGAGGAGGTAGTCATAGACTCTCTTTAATAGGTTTATATGACAACGGGAGTCAATGACAGATTATAGTATGGGAAAACTAAGAGGAAATTGCGTTCTTGCACAGTCTGGTGGACCAACTACTGTTATTAACTGCAGTATTGCCGGGGCTATACAGGAAGCATTTAGATATCAGGAAATTGAGGGTATATACGGTGCTATTAATGGCATATTAGGAGTTCTTTACGAGGAACTTATTGATATAAGGGCTGAGGATCCTAAGACCATAAATGGTCTCGTAAGTACTCCGTCATCGGCTTTAGGGTCTTGCCGTCGTAAATTATCTGAGGAAGATTACGATAGAATACTAGATGTTTTCCGTAGCCACAATATTCGTTATTTCTTTTACAATGGTGGCAATGACTCTATGGATACAGCTGATAAAATAGCAAAGTTAGCTAAGAAATCTGGATATGAGATGAGGGTTATGGGAATACCCAAGACTATAGATAACGATTTGGCCTTCACTGATCATTGTCCTGGATTTGGTAGTGTAGCCAGACATAACGCTATCTTCCTTAGAGATGCGGCTAAGGATAATGAGTCACTTTATACGTCTGATACAGTTAAGGTCGTTGAGGTTATGGGCCGGGATACTGGTTGGATCGCAGCTGCTACAGCATTAGCACGCGAATCTGACGAGGATGGTCCACATCTTATATATGTACCTGAGAGACCCACTAGTAAGGAAAAGCTTCTTGCAGATGTGGAAAGAGAATACAAGAAGCGCGGACGAGTAGTTATAGCAGTCTCTGAAGGTATGGTGGATGAGCATGGAGAACCTATCTCAGCTTCAACTTCTAGCGTAGATGTGGATGGGTTTGGGCATAAGCAATATGGTGGCGCTGGTGATACAGTATGCGAATTTATAAAGGAAGGTTTGAAGATAAAGGCTCGTTCTAATAAGGCTGGTACATCACAGAGAGCAGCTGTTGATAGAGCTTCTGTAGTCGATCAGCAAGAAGCCTATATGGTAGGTCAGATGGCTGTTCGAAATGCTGTTCAAGGGCAGACCGGCTATATGGTGACACTTGTACGTGAAGACGGACCTGAATATAGGTGCACTACGGGTCTAGCTCCATTGGCTGATGTGGCTAATGCAGTCAAGTATCTGCCAGACGAATTCATAAATAATGAGGGGAATTATGTTACTCCTGCATTTATTGATTATGCTAAGCCATTAGTTGGAGGTTTTTTACATCCTTATATAAGGTTTGAAAAGAATTATATTGAAAAGAAGTTGCCGACATTTAAAGGCTAATATATAATCGTATTAAAGCCGCCTTCCTTCTCTTTCGAGTAGGAGGCGGCTTTAATATATTTAGAATTATTTTGCGAATTCTTCGTTAGAGGTAAGATATGTGTGAAGTTTATCATAGGTATGGTTCCCTGCTACGATTTGAAAAAAATTATCTAGGATCCGTACATCTCTCTTAAAAGCCTTATGAAACAGGCGGGGGGCTAAGTAAAAGATGTTAGAAATTGCTTTAGCCGTTTTCAATTCTGTCATTATTTCTTCTTTTATTAACTCTTGGTATGAAGCAAATTTGAAATCTCCCTTATTAAATCCTTCAAGAATGGACGATAGTGCTATCTGAGCACTCTTTACAGCATAGAGGATCCCTTCTCCTGAGAAAGGATCTGCAAGACCTGCAGCATCTCCTATAAGTATAACTCTATCTGAAGTAAGTGGTCGTTTCCAGTCGGGAATAGGGATAGGATGACCATATACCTGTAAAGATGCAGAATTTACGTTTAATCCTTTCTTCTCAAGAAATAAAAAGAAAAGTTCTTTTAAATTTTTTACACCTTGGGTAAACGTTCCGATACCTACTGATACATGATCTTTTTTGGGAAATACCCATCCGTATCCACGAGGGACGTTTCCATAGTCCACATGGACTCGTCCCCGTTCTTCTTCAAGAGTATTCGGGTCTATTGGGATTTCGCTTTCTAAAGCTACTGCTAAGCGACGCTTCCAATAAAGACCTGTCAGTTTGGAGACAGAACCATTTACACCGTCAGCTCCCACCAACACCTTTCCGCAGATATCATCTTTTTCTGTTTTAATTTGTAGACCATCATCATCTATACTGATATCAATAACATTGCAGGACGGCATAAACTCGCATCCTTCTTCCATGGCTTTTTCTATGAGGAGCGTGTCAAATTTATCACGCATTACCATAGAAGCAAAGGATACAGGGGCTTTGTAAAGTATAGGTTCTTTATATTTATAAGTTATGAGGACCGTATCTACAGTATCCTCGATCGCTTCATTTATGTCTATATTAAGAAGAGCTGCGGTGCGGTTGGATATTGCACCACCACATGGTTTGTATCTAGGGAAAGGTTTCTTGTCAAGGATAATAGTTTTCAATCCAGCTTTACAAGCCTCTCTTCCCAACGTGGCTCCAGCAGGTCCTCCACCGACAATTATTACATCATAACGCATAGAACTCTCCTCTCTTGCTAAGATTAAATATAAAACTTATCCTAAAGCATACTTCTACATATATAATTATTATCCTTCATGGTAAGGAGTTTTAATATAAGTAGGCGGGTTCATACAAACCCGCTCTGTGTAATGATGTCTTCGTATCATTGAAGTAAATCTTATAAGTTCTGTTGAGCCTGTTGGATTAATTTCTTTACCATTTTACCTCCAACAGCACCACACTCTCTTGATGTAAGGCTCCCCCAGTAATTATCTTGAGGTACTTCAATGCCTAGTTCTGAAGCAACTTCGTATTTAAATCTACCTAGAGTTGCTTCTACACCTTTCACTACAGGCTTATTTTTTCTTGCAGTACCTTGTGTCATCTGAGTTCACCTCCATTTTTTATTTTCCCTTAATAGTATGTATCGCTATAAAGGGTTGTATGCTAAAAAACTTTGGTTTATTAGGAGAAATGTAATAAAAATTGAAGGTATGCACTTAAGTTTTGTAATTAAAAGGCGCGTATTATGCTACTATTCACTGTGGAACGGAGAAAAACAAAAAAATTATTAGAATGATGGCTTTAATTCATAAATTTAAGCTATATAAGCCTAAAATCGTCTTTGACGAAGCAACGTATTTCTTGTATACTAAGAGATGTCTTGAGTTACGATATATAATAAAATATGTTGGAGCCGTGGTGTAGTTGGTTAACACACTGGCCTGTCAAGCCAGAGATCGCGAGTTCAAGTCTCGTCGGCTCCGCCAATAAGCCGAGATAGCTCAGATGGTAGAGCAGTGGACTGAAAATCCACGTGTCCCCAGTTCGATTCTGGGTCTCGGCACCATATAGTGCGGAAGTGGCTCAGCGGTAGAGCATCGCCTTGCCAAGGCGAGGGTCGCG